>JAJYBH010000038.1 GCA_021779135.1 Deltaproteobacteria bacterium | reverse complement strand
CTTGAAGCCGGGCCGTCCCTTGGCCTTCACCTACCACCATAATCGCTTGGATGCCTACTACCCTGTGGCTGTGGCGATTCTGGACGCTGGCCTGGCCTGTACTGCAACGCTTCCCTGTCCAGCTGAGATGGGTGCATCTATTCATATCAGTGGCACCGCTTCGTCGGTAGTGGACTCCGTCTTCGTTTGCCGCTCCACCGGAGTCGTCTCCCGGCATACACTGGCAAAGTCAGCCGGAGAATTCGCGGAAATCGTGAGCGCAGACCTGGATAAGCTCAGTCAGGGCGGTCTCAAGCCGACACAAGGGGATACTCGCTGTATCATCTTCGGCCACCTGGTGCGAATGACCGTCTGGGAACTGAGAACCGGCTGGAATCCAGCCCTTCCGGCTAAACAAAAACTTTCGGCGGTTGCCCATCACATGGCTACGCTTCCGCGTCCGGAGGAGATAGAGGCAGCGCTTTCCTCAGAGGATTTACCGGCACTTCGTTATGCGGTGAATGAAGGTACAGCGGACTATGGAACAGATGTAGATGAGATAATATTTTAGGAGGAATATGTATGCCGGGAGAACGCCCGTTCGAACTGAGTCAGGAAGAGTTGGAAACGCGCATTGAGGAGATGGTCAGTGCTACATTCGACGATCTTTCCTCTGAATTTCTGCTCATGCCCTCCGGAACGGCTTTCGTGCGCTATCCAGAATTCCAGGCCGCTTACGAGGCGTTGAAGAGAAGTACGGGAGGTTTTAAGAACCTTTCCACCGAAACGGTGAAGAGTGCTCTGCAGGAGAATAGTCTTGTCCTTGGGGTACTCCGTTCGGTTCTTGGCTTGACCGCCCCGGAGTGGGCCGAACTGGCGAGGACCGAGTTGGGCAGCGATATCACCCAGGGTGCGGCACGGGGAATCGACAAGGATTGCAAGACGATCGACTACTATCAGAAGCTGATTGCCCGAAATACCGCCATCAAGACGATCGAGCGGATTGATGCACTAATCAGGGTCGCCATCCAGTATATCGAAAAAGGTGCTCCGCCTGAGCAGGACGGCGTCATCCATCGCATGGCAAAGTTTGATACCACATTCGGCTTGGAATCCTTGGAACATGCTGTCAGAGAGAACGTCCCTTACGCCGTGCTTCTCTATGAACGTTATTTGGGTCGCCCTTTTGCAACACACCGTGACGCGGTTTCCGAACTGGTAGGTGAGGTCATGGAGAACGCTGTTGAACAACGTTTGCGCGAAGCCGGCGTTTCCTATCGCAAGACGGGACGGGCCGAGAGAATACCCGGTTTCGGGCAGGCCCCCGATTTTTGTATCCCCGACGAGATCAACCCGGTAGTGATCATCGAGGCCAAGATCACCAGCGACGACGGCACCGCCAGGGACAAGGTGACCAGGATGAAAGAGCTGGATACCCAGCGGAACAAACATGTCAACGAGGGAAAGCCGCACTACGAGGTAGTGGCCTGCATCGACGGACGGGGATTCCGTCAGCGAAGGGCCGATATGCACGATCTGCTGCTGCGTTTGAATGGTAAGGTCTTTACAGCCACGTCCCTTGATCGCCTGATTTCAAACACCAGGATCAGCGAATTTGTGAGCCGGTGAAGCACGATGTTGCACTGACTTTTTTTGCGCCCTTCGTGACAAGAACGGATTCCCCATGAACCTGCGCCGTCTGAAAGCCGTAGCCAGGAAGGAATTCCTGCACGTCCTGCGTGACCCGCGCAGCCTGATGATGGGCATCGGTATGCCCATGCTGCTGCTGTTCCTGTTCGGTTACGCCCTGACCCTGGACGTGGACCGGGTGCCGCTGGTGGTGTGGGACCAGGCCGGCACGATCCAGAGCCGCGAGTTCATCAGCCGCTTCTCCGGTTCGCGTTATTTCGATCTCCGGCAGCAGGCCGATGGCTACCGTGCCATCGAGGAGGCCATCGACCGGCGCGAGGCCCTGATCGCCCTGGTGATTCCGCCCGATTTCGACCGCCTGCTGTCGCGGGGCCAAGGGGCGCCGGTCCAGACGATCCTGGATGGCGGTGACCCGACCACCGCCACTATCGCCCTGGGCTATGCCGAGGCAACCGCCGCCACCTTTTCCCGCGACATCGCGCTGAAACAGACCCGGCGCGCCGGGATTCAGCCGCGAGTCCCCTCGCTGGAGCTGAAGCCGCGCGTCTGGTTCAATGCGGACATGGAGTCGCGCAACTTCATCTTTCCGGGTCTGATCGCGGTGGTGATGATGATCATGGCCGCCATCCTGACCTCGCTCTGCATGGCCCGCGAGTGGGAAACCGGCACCATGGAGCAGCTCATCGCCACGCCTGTCACCGGTCCGGAACTGATCTTCGGCAAGCTGGCGCCCTATTTCAGCATCGGTGTCCTGGACCTGATCCTCTGCGTCTGCGTCGGCGAGTTCGTCTTTGATGTCCCGCTACGCGGCAGCCTCGGGCTGCTGTCTGCCCTGGCGCTGCTGTTCCTGTTCGGCGCGCTCTCCTTCGGCATCCTGCTCAGCATCATCACCAAGAGCCAGCTTCTGGCCAGCCAGCTGGCCATTGTCACCACGGTGCTGCCCGCCTTCCTGCTCTCCGGCTTCATCTTCCCCATCGAGAACATGCCGCTGCCGATCCAGACCGTGACGCGCCTGATCAGTGCCCGTTACTTCGTGTTCATCCTGCGGGGCATCTATCTCAAGGATGTGGGCATGTCGGTACTCTGGCCGGAGGTGCTCTTCCTGGGGGGCTTCGGGACGGTCGTTCTGGCGGTGGCGGTGGGGAAGTTCAAAAAAAAGATTCTTTAGCCACAGAGGTCACAGAGAACACAGAGGAAGGCGATCATGGGAGACAATCTTACAGAACAGATAATTGCAGCGGCAATCGAGGTACACAAGATCCTGGGGCCGGGGCTGCTTGAGTCAATTTATGAAGAAGCTTTATGTCATGAGCTTGGCTTACGTAGAATTCCTCATGAAAGACAGAAGGAAATTTCTGTTATTTACAAAGATGTCAGAATCAAAGGGCAGCGTCTTGATCTATTGATACATGGTGAAGTAGTCATAGAAATAAAATCCGTCCGGCGGCTGGAAGATGTGTTTTCCTCCCAGGTCCTTTCGTACCTGAAAAGTACCGGCTTGAAACGTGCTTTACTGTTGAATTTTGGCGAGTCCCGCCTCGTAGACGGTATAAAAAGATTTTCTCTGTGACCTCTGTGTCCTCTGTGGCAAAAAGGGTTTAGCCATGTTCGATCGTCTCCGCGCCATGCTGATCAAGGAGTTCATCCAGGTCTTCCGCGACCCGCGCATGAGGATCGTGCTGTTTGTCATCCCGGCCCTGCAGACGGTGATCTTCGGTTATGCCGTCAATATGGATGTGAAGCATATCCCCACCGCGATCTTGGACCGGGACAACAGTGCCGAAAGCCGGGATCTGGTGGCTGTCATGAGCTCCTCCGAATACTTCAAGACGACGGCCCGCGTCGAACGTTACAGCGAAGCCCAGGCCCTGCTGGACCGCGGGCGGGTGCGGGTGGCGCTGGTGATCGAGCACGGTTTTGCCGAGGATCTGCGCGCCGGGCGGCCGACCTCTGTCCAGGTGCTGCTGGACGGCAGCGATTCCAATACGGCCGGGGTGATCAGCGGCTATCTCGGTCGCCTGGCGGTGGCCTACAATACCCGCCTGCAGGGCGATTACGTTGCGCGACACGCCGGGATGCCCCTGCACATCGGCCGGGTCGAGCTGGTCAGCCGGGCCTGGTTCAACGACAACCTGGAAAGCCCACCCTTTTATGTCCCGGCCGTCATCACCAACATACTCTTTGTCATCACCATGCTGCTCTCATCGCTGGCCATTGTCCGCGAAAAGGAGATCGGCACTATCGAGCAGGTCATCGTCACCCCCATCCGCAAGGGGGAGTTCATCCTGGGCAAGACGCTCCCCTTTGTCCTGATCGGCTACATCGATGTGGCCCTGATCAGCCTGGTGGGGGCGCTGGTCTTCGACGTGCCGGTGCGCGGCAGCCTGTGGCTGCTGTTCCTGGCAACGACCCTGTTCCTGATGAGTTCCCTGGGCGCCGGGCTGCTGATCTCCACGGTCAGCCAGACCCAGCAGCAGGCCATGATGAGCGCTTTCTTCATCATCTTTCCGGCCATGCTGCTGTCCGGCTTCGCCTTCCCCATCGAAAACATGCCCGAGCCGGTGCAATGGCTGACCCTGCTCAATCCGCTGCGCTACTACATGGTGATCATCAGGGGTCTCTTCCTCAAGGGCATCGGGATGGAGATACTCTGGCCCCAACTGGCGGCACTGGGCGCCCTGGGTGCCGCTCTGCTGGCTCTGGCGGTGAAACGCTTTCACAAAACGCTGATGTAATGTGAAATGACAATGGATGTTGCCACTCATGTCGAAAAGACTCGCCTTGCCGCCCCGTAAGCATAGGGATCTATTGATCCAACGCCTCGCGCACCTTGGCCGCCAATGTATCAATCGAGAACGGTTTCTGGATGAATTGCACTCCTTCTTCGAGCACGCCGTGGTGGGCAATGACATCGGCAGTATAGCCTGACATGAACAGGCGTTTGAGGCCGGGATAGAGTGAAAGAAGTTTTTTGGCCAGATCCCGTCCGTTCATTTCGGGCATGATGACGTCGGTCAGCAACAGATGAATCTCTCCGACTTGGCTGATGGCAATGCGGATTGCCTCGCCTGGAGTGCCTGCGGTCAGCACCCGATATCCCAGCATTTCCAGTATCTGTTTGCCCAAATCGAGAATTGCCGGTTCGTCCTCCACCATCAGCACCGTCTCATTGCCGCTTTCGGCCAGTTCCATCGGACCTTCCGTCAGAGAATTCTTCTCTTTGCCCTGGTGCCGGGGAAGGTAGATATTGAAACTGGTGCCTTGGCCCGGCTCAGTGTTGACGTCTATGTATCCGTCATTTTGCTTGACGATGCCATACACGGTAGCAAGCCCGAGTCCTGTACCCTGGCCCACCCCTTTGGTGGTAAAAAACGGTTCGAAAATCTTTGCGGTGGTCTCTTTGTCCATGCCGCATCCATCATCACTCACGGTTAACAGTACGTAATCCCCGGGAATACAACCAGCGTGCATGTCGCAAAAGCCAGCATCACAGTAGTTGTTGCAGGTTTCAATAGTGATCCTGCCGATACTTGAGATAGAGTCCCGGGCATTGACACACAGGTTAACAAGGATCTGATCAATCTGGCCGGCATCCATCCTTACTGGCCACAACTCCTCACCAGGCAGCCAGGCCAGATCGATGTCTTCTCCTATCAACCGGCTAAGCATCTTGAGCATGCTTGCGACGGTTTCGTTCAAATCGAGCACCTTGGGAGCAACAGTCTGTTTGCGGGCGAAGGCCAGCAGCTGACGAACTATGTCAGCGGAACGCTCGGCCGCCATCTGGATCTGCTCAAGCTGCACACGCAGAGGAGGTGTCACCGTTTCTTTCTTCAGCGCCAGTTGCGCATAGCCGAGAATCACGCCTAGCATGTTGTTGAAATCATGGGCAATGCCACCGGCAAGTCGTCCCACCGACTCCATCTTCTGTGCCTGACCGAGTTGCTCTTGCAATACTTTCTGTTCTGTGAGATCGGTATGCGTCCCAGTTATGCGGAGCGGCGTACCTTCTGCGTCCCGGGCGACCACTTTGCCGCGGGTATGCCCCCCTTTCCCCTCACCCGACTTTGTCCGCAGTCTTTGCTCAACCTGGAAGATGGGCGTCCGTCCTTCAATGTGCGCCCGTAACCGCTCGTTCGTCAACGGCAGGTCCTCGGGATGCACCAAGTCGGACCAGTCATTGATGGCATCGCCATCTTCGTCTAGCTGGTATCCGAGGATTTCCCAGCCACGGGGACTCAGATAAGTCTTTCCGGTTATCATCCGGACATCCCATAACCCATCGTTACTCCCCTCAAGTGCGAAACGCAGACGGTTCTCGCTCTCTCGCAGCGACTCTTCAACCTGCTTGCGTTCGGTGATATCGCTCAGCGAGCCGACGATGGACACGGTCCTTCCGTTCTCGACAATCGGTGCTTCGTTGACCTCGACCCAAATTTTCCGCCCCATTCTGCCAATGCACTCCACCTGGTAGGGCGGCTGCCGCTCTCCGGTATCGATGGCCCGCTGTGTTGACTCAATGGCAGCACTGTTGTGCGGATGGTCCGTTATCAGATCGGTCCAGAGCACCATTGCTTCTTCCGGCGCACAGTCGAAAAACTTCCATGATTGCGGGCTTACGTAGATGAGGATGTGCTCGGTGGTGTGCATATAGAACAGATTTGTGCTGTTCTCCACGATGTGCCGCAGTTTCTGCTCCGTCTGCCGCAAACTTTCTTCGGCCTGCTTGCGGGCACTGATATTGACATGTACGCCCAGCATTCTCCGTGGAGTGCCGTCGGGATCGCGCTCCATGATCCTGCCATAAGACAGTATCCATTTCCAGCCGCCATCCCTGGTCCGTTGCCGGAATTCGACGTCATAGCAAGGTATTTCTCCGCTCACATAGGCATAGTAAACAGATACCACCCGTTCCCGGTCATCGGGATGCAGCCGGTCGATCCATTGTGAAACCGACACATGGATATCAGCCGGATCATAACCGAGCATTTGCGAATATTCGGAGTTGACTACTGCCTCTCCCGTTTTAACGTTCAAGTCAAACAGCCCCATGTTACCGGCCTGCATGGCAAGACTCATCCGTTTTTCGCTCTCCGAGAGTACTTCTTCGGCCCTCTTGATATCGGTAATATCGCGGGCTGTCCCATATGCAATTCCTTCGTCTCTGTTGTACGTAACCCGCCACGACAGCCACTTTACCGAACCATCTCGGCATAGATAGCGGTTTTGAAAATCCAAGGTAATGCCTGTCTGCAACTGCTGTGCGAGCTCCTTCAGGGATGTCTTCCTGTCCTCAGGATGGATAAATTCGATGATCGGCTTCGAAACAAGTTCTGCCTCTGAATACCCGAGTGTTTCGGTGAAAGCAGGATTTGTCTTTATGAATGATCCGGCCGGGTCGGCTATGCACATCAAATCCGCGGATGTCTGGAAGAACTTGAAGAATTGTCCCCGTTCCTTCTCCGCTTGCCTGAGCCCGGTGATGTCGCGAAGAAACAGTATGATCCGGCCGACCTCGATAGTACAATACCGGCCGCTGACTTCAACATCGATGATGCCCCCGTTTTTGCAGCGATGGCGGATTTCAAAACGTTCCTCACCCCGTGTAACAATCCCGGCTATGTGGGCTGCGGTCTGGTCTTTTGAGTCGACTGCTTCGAGATCGGAAGCAATCATGTTCAGCAGTTCCGGCTCGCTGTAACCACTCATCCGGCAATAGGCGTCATTGACTTCCAGCAGTCGCCCTTCCAGGTCAACTATCCAGAATCCGTCCATGGAAGCCCGGAGAAGCGTTCGATGCCGCTCCTCGCACTTCCTGACAGCCTCTTCGGCCGGACTTAGCTCATTTTTCATAGAATATTACTCCGTGGTCACAAGGTGTGGATGTCCGCCTGCCGGTGTACAGGTGCAGGCTCTTGGCATGAAAAATACTGTTACACGTTGAGCCACTGCTTGCAACACAACTTTCGCAGGCCAGTTTTGACAAGTCACCATGACTTGGGACATCCTTCAAATTTTGACCGAAACTGCATGATGTCTACTTCACATCACCACATCCCGTTTGCCATCTTTGTGCGGCGGGCCAACTCCTTCTCACTCGGCTCAACACTCGCGAACGAACCGGGCCGGATATCGCCGCCAGTCGGGTCTTCTTCCGGTCCGCCGGGTGCCTGCATGATGCCGTCAAGCGACACAAACGTAGATGCGATCAGCCTTCTCATGTGCACACTCCTCTAGCTTTCAAGAGGCGTCTTGTCATGCGCGCTGCGCGGGTCGCAGCTTCAACCACGGCGAGCCGCTTCGATTGCCGCGATATCGATCTTTTTCATCTGCATCATCGCATCGAAGGCGCGCTTGGCGACAGCGGGATCGGGATCGGGATCGGATATCGCTTCCGTCAGGGCGATCGGCGTAATCTGCCAGGACAGACCCCATTTGTCCTGGCACCAGCCGCAGACATTCTCCTGGCCGCCGTTGCCGACGATGGCGTTCCAGTAACGATCCGTCTCGGCCTGGTCAACGGTTGCGACCTGAAACGAGAATGCCCAGTTGTGTTTGACCTCGGGTCCGCCATTGAGCCCGAGACAGGGAATTCCCATCACGGTAAACTCGACCGTCAACACATCCCCCTTCTTTCCGGACGGGTAGTCCCCCGGTGCCAGGTGCACCGCGCCAACGGATGAATCAGGAAAGGTCTGGACGTAAAATCGTGCCGCCTCCTCGGCGTCGCGGTCGTACCAAAGGCAAATCGTGTTCTTTGCTGGCTTGGTCATGTCATTTCTCCTTCCTGTTGAGCCGCCCTGCAAAATAATGTCGTCATTAAGCGGTCAGCTCGTAGCATCTAATACCAGATGCTTGTTGACTATAGTATATGCCGTGCAGGTAGATAACTGTAGATGCTTTGATGTTTTTTTCAACATTATCGGTGACAGCGTGAAACCACTTGCAATGAGAATAGATTTAAGATATTTATGATCTCATAAAAAGATCATGTGATCTATATTCAGTATCAAGAAGGTGCCTGTCATGCTTGAACCTTTGCTGGGATCAACCAATTGCGAACGGGTGTTGATTTTCCTCGCGGCCCGCGAAGAGGGCTACTTGCGGGAAATTTCGGATTTTTTCGAGACGTCGCCGGCCCCGATCCTGAAGCAGCTGGAAAAGCTGGAAAACGGCGGGGTCCTGTTCAGCCGTCTCGTCGGGCGCACCCGTATCTACGGTTTCAATCCCCGCTATCCGTTCCTGAAAGAGCTGAAGTCCCTCCTTGATAAGGCCCTGACCTTTTACCCCGAGGATATCCGGGCCAGGCTTCTGGAAAGCAGGCGCAGACCACGGCGCAAAGGTAAACCGCTGTGAAAGCCCTCAGTGAAATGTCTGTCGGTGAAGTCGCCGCCTATGTTGCCGAACATTTGCGACAAAGCAGCATTAACGTCGTGCTGACCGGCGGCAGTTGTGTCTCAATCTACACCGATAACCGCTACCTCTCCTACGACCTGGATTTCATCGAAGAGGGACGATCAACACGGAAGAAGATTGCCGCGTGCCTGAGGGAAATCGGCTTTCAGGAAAGGGATCGCTACTTCACCCATACCGACACCCGCTTTTTCGTGGAATTTCCGTCCGGGCCGCTGGCCATCGGCGACGAGCCGGTCGGCAACATTGCACAACTGGAGTTTGCCACCGGCTCACTGCGCCTGCTCTCCGCGACTGATTGCGTCAAGGATCGGTTGGCCAACTATTATCACTGGAAAGACCGGCAGTGCCTGGATCAGGCGATTATGGTGGCGACGGATGCCGAGGTTGATATGGAGGAGGTTGAGAGGTGGTCAAGTCATGAAGGCATGGCGGAGGAATTCAAGCGGATCAAGGAACTGTTTAATCGGGCGGCATGAAACTCGTGGTATCAAGGAAGAACAAAGGCGGCCGATCTAGTAGCAACCGCAGATGGATAGGATGAACGCGGATAGCGGTAATTCCGGGGATACCTTACTTAATTCCACTAACTATCTTCTGCACTGCATCCATCAACATCGGTAAATCATCACGAATAGTATTCCAGACAATCTCCAAATCAACCCCAAAATACTCATGCGCCAACAGATTACGAAAATCCTTCACATCTTGCCCACAGCCTCGCCGATAATTTCAAATTCACGGATCACCGCCGAGTAACGCATGCGGTCCTGAACGAACGTATCACAGGTCAAGCTCTGAACATAAGACTGGATACCGCTGCTCCTTGAGCTTTCTTAACGGGAGTATACGTTTGCACCGCCCAAAATGCAAGAAGGGCAGCCAAACGGCCGCCCTTCTTCAGGATCAGCTCAACGGCACCCACGGCCCCTGCTCCCGAAAACTCGCCTCGATGTTTGACTCCGTCTCCAGGAGCCGTTGAAAGGGGATAGTGAAACTCACCACGTCCTTCCCCACCTGGGGACGCAGGTACTGCCGCGCGGACAGGCCCATAACCGGGCCCGCGTATCACGGCAGTTTTTACAAAACTATTACACAGCCTCTCCATGCCAAGCTGATATGATCGCCTTGTATTGATTACATGCAGCGAGAGTGAGGCTATGGTTCAATCATTGCGGATCGGTAAACATGAGGCGCGCTACCCGGTCATCCAGGGTGGCATGGGGGTACGCGTGTCGGCAGGCCGGCTGGCCGGCAGCGTGGCCAAGTGCGGCGGGATCGGGCTGGTGGCTGCACCCGGCATCGCCCTCAACAGCCCCTTCTATAACGGCAGGAACTACTTCAAGGCCGATGCCGAGGCCTTCAAGGCCGAGTTGCGCAAGGCTTATGAAATCGCCCCGGACGGCATAATCGGCGTCAACGTCATGGTGGCCCTGTCCGACTACGAGCAGCTGGTCAAGGCCGCCATCGAGGGTGGCGCCAAGGTGATTGTCTGCGGCGCCGGCCTGCCGATGAACCTGCCGGAAATAACCGCCCATGCCCCGGACGTGGCTCTGATACCGATCGTGTCATCCTTGCGTGCCGCCCAGCTGATCGCCAAGAAATGGCACAAGTCATACAACCGCCTGCCCGACGCGGTGGTAGTGGAGGACCCGGATACGGCCGGTGGCCATCTGGGCGAGAAGCTGGAAAACATCGGGACCGGCGAATATGATCAGTATGCCACCGTGCGACAGGTCAAGGAGTTTTTTGTCAGCGAATACGGCGTCCATGTACCGATTATCGCGGCGGGCGGCATCTGGGGCCGGGAGGACCTGGAACATGCCCTGGCCGAAGGCGCCGATGGCGTGCAGATGGCGACCCGCTTTGTCTGTACGGAAGAGTGCGATGCCGATGAGGCCTTCAAAATGAAGTATATCGAGTGCAAACCGGAGGATATCGGTCTGATCATGAGTCCGGCCGGCCTGCCGGGACGCGCCATCCTCAGCAACCAGGACAAGATCCGTCAGTACGATCTGGATAATGCCACCCCCTGCCGCCTGGGCTGCCTGAAAAAATGCTCCTACAAGGAATCCGGCGAACGTTTCTGCATCGTCTCGTCGCTGGACCGCGCCCAGCGCGGGGATGTCGAGACCGGGCTGGTATTCTGCGGCACCAATGCCTGGAAATCGGATCGTATCATCACGGTCCAGGACATATTTGACGAGCTGTTCGCGGATGTCCAGGAGCTGAAGAAGGCCGCCTGACAGCCAGCCTGGTTATGTTTGTCATGAGCCGCCCGAGCTAACCGGGCGGCTTTTTCCGTTATGGAAGCAGGCATTGTTCGTGCTACATTTGAGACTTCGCCGGCGATTTCCATGCAATCAGGAGGCCCACCACCGTGCCCTTTTCCCGGATTCCACGCACCCCTTCCGCCTATGACTATCCCCTGCTGATCAAGAATCTGCTCTTTTGCCCGGTGGTAGACGCACCGGAGCAGGAGATCGTCTATCGCGGGACCTTCCGCTATACCTACCGCGACATGCACCGGCGGGTTCGGCGCCTGGCCAGCGCGCTGGTGGCACTGGGGGTGCGGCCGGGCGATACGGTAGCGGTCATGGATTGGGATTCCCATCGCTATCTGGAATGCTTCTTTGCCGTGCCAATGATCGGGGCGGTGCTGCATACCATCAACGTGCGCCTTTCGCCGGAGCAGATCCTCTATACCATCGACCATGCCGAAGACGATATCCTGCTGGTCAACGGCGAGTTTCTGCCGATACTGGAGCAGATCCGGGGCCGCATGGATACGGTCAGGGGCTTTGTGCTGCTCAACGACGAGCCCGTGCCTCCCGCAACCACCATCACCTTCCGTGGCGAATATGAGGCCTTGCTGGCGGCCGCGTCTCCCGCATTCGATTTCGCCGATTTCGACGAGAACACCCGCGCCACCACCTTCTACACCACCGGTACTACCGGCATGCCCAAGGGGGTCTACTTCAGCCATCGCCAGTTGGTGCTGCACACCCTGGGGGTGCTGGGGGTGCTCGGTTCGGCCCTCGGTCATGGCCGCTTTCACCGCCAGGATGTCTACATGCCGATCACCCCCATGTTCCACGTTCACGCCTGGGGCGTCCCCTACGTGGCTACCATGCTGGGGGTCAAGCAGGTCTACCCCGGCCGGTACGTACCCGACCTGCTGCTGGAGCTGGTCGAAAAGGAGGGGGTCACCTTCTCCCACTGTGTACCGACCATCCTGCACATGCTGCTCAAGCACCCCCACGCCCAGCGCATGGATCTGTCCGGCTGGAAGCTGATCATCGGCGGGGCGTCCATGTCGCGCGCACTCTGCCTGGAGGCCATGGGGCGGGGCATCGACATCTTTACCGGTTACGGCATGTCGGAGACCTGCCCGATCCTGACCCTGGCCCACCTGACCCCGGAGATGCTGGAACTGCCGCCAAAAGAGCAGGCGGTTATCCGCTGCAAGACCGGCCGTTCCCTGCCGCTGGTCGATCTGCGCATAGTAGACGGGCACATGGACGAACAGCCCCGCGACAATGCCACCCCCGGTGAGATCGTGGTACGGGCGCCCTGGCTGACCCAGGGCTATCTCAAGGACCACAAGGCCTCGGAAAAGCTCTGGGAAGGAGGCTACCTGCATACCGGAGACGTGGCGGTGCGGGATGAGCTCGGCTACGTGCGGATCACCGACCGGACCAAGGATGTCATCAAGGTGGCTGGCGAATGGGTCTCCTCGCTGGAGCTGGAGGACATGATCGCCCATCACCCGGGCGTGGCCGAGGTCGCCGTGATCGGGATCAGTGACGAAAAATGGGGGGAACGGCCGCTGGCCCTGGTGGTGCCCCACCCGGGCAGCGCCGTTAGTGAAAAAGACATCAGTCACCACATGAAAGAGTATGCCGACAAGGGTCTGGTCAACAAGCAGGTGGTCCTGCTGAAGGTGCGCTTCGTAGAGGCCATCGACAAGACCAGTGTCGGCAAGGTCAGCAAGGTGACCCTGCGGGAGAAGTATGCATAGCTGCTCCCGACAGCGGGATGAATGAACCTGCAGGCCAGCGGAACGAAGAAAAAGATCTTGACGGCAGTAGACGATCGGTCTAGGATTTTATCCATGGAAAAGAAAGATACACGTGCTGAAATCATTGCCAGAGGGACGGAGATGATATCCCTCCAGGGGTACAACGCCACCGGGATCGATGCGATCCTGAAAAAGGCGGGTGTCCCCAAGGGGTCGTTCTACCACTACTTTGGCAGCAAGGAGGATTTCGGCCTGGCCGTGATAGATCACTTTGCGGAGCGCTACGACCAGCGGCTTGACACCTTCCTGAAAGACGATGAGGTAACCCCGCTGAGCCGCGTCCGCAACTACCTGGAGAGCGGTCTGGCGCGACTTACGCAGAACCAGTGCACGAAGGGGTGCCTGATCGGCAACCTGGGGCAGGAACTGGCCGATCAGAACGAACGTTTCCGGGCCCGGCTCGACGAAATCTTCCAGTCATGGAAGGAATGCTTCGCGGTCTGCCTGCGGGAGGCCCAGAGCACCGGGGAACTGGCCGCGGATATGGATGCCGGCGTGGTCGCCGGGTTCATCCTTTCCGGATGGGAGGGCGCCATCCTGCGGAGCAAGGTGATGAGGTCACCCCAGCCGCTGCAGGATTTTATCGACACCATCTTTGCCACGGTATTGAAAAAACCGTAAAAAATTTATCCCGGCAAATAGACGACCGGTCTAATTATGACCACCGTGAAAGGGGGTGACAACGATGCTAAGGAAACGCTATCAGCTGCGGGCAATCGTCCACTGCAAGGAAGGTTGCTGACTCCCGTCCCGGGCACGACGATAAACTGCCCATCTTGCCGTCTCACCTGTCTCTCTGTGTCGAGACTACTATCCTGTTTTCATCGCCACATCCCGAATGAGTAGCCATTTCTACGAAAAGGAATTTATGTATGAATCAGACCGAGGTAACCGAAGAGATCCGCCGCAATTTTCACCTGTTCTGGGACAACTTCCCGTTTCCTGTTATGCTTGTTCATAAGGACAGAACCATTATCGACCGCAATAAACTCGGCGAAACGGTGGGCTACACCCCCGGCAGCCGCTGCGTCGATCTCGGCAGCAGCGAGGACCATCGGGGCTGCCAGGCAAACCTGGCGTTGCGCGAACAGACCGCCAAGCGGGTGGTCGGGTATGTCGAACCGGCCAAGGCCGTCTTCGACTCCTACTGGATACCCCTGGCCGGCAGCGAAGAGCTCTACCTGCACTTCTTTACGGATATCACCGAATACGCCGCCGAGCGCCTGTTTCCGTCCGCGTGCAACGGAGAGACCCCGGCCTGCGGCAATTGCAGTTGCGGATAACACAATTACAACCCACAGGAGGATGGCATGCAAACAGCCGCACAGTTCAGGTCGCTGGTCGTGGAGAAGACCGAGGAAAAACAGTTTGTCCGGGAGGTCCGGGAGCGGAAGATAGATGACCTGCCGCCGGGGGACCTGCTGGTACGGGTCCGTTACTCATCCCTCAATTACAAGGATGCCCTTTCGGCCAGCGGACATCCCGGGGTAACGCGGCAGTTCCCGCACACCCCCGGCATCGATGCGGCCGGCGAGGTGGTGTCGTGCGAGGGTGGCGCCTTTGCCCCGGGAGACCAGGTGATCGTCACCGGCTACGACCTGGGGATGGAGACCGACGGCGGCTGGGGAGAGTACATCCGCATTCCGTCCGAATGGGCGCTGCGGCTTCCGGCGGGACTTTCGCTGCGCGAGGCGATGGTGATCGGCACGGCCGGTTTCACGGCGGCCCTGTCGGTGTTGAAGCTGGTGCAGGCCGGGGTGAAGCCGGCAGACGGTGACATCCTTGTCACCGGAGCGACCGGCGGGGTCGGCAGCATCGCCGTGTCCATCCTGGCCAGGGCCGGCTACCGGGTGGTTGCCGCCACCGGCAAGCCTGCTGACGAAGCGTTCCTGCGTACCCTGGGGGCCGCCGGGGTCATCCCGCGCGACCAGGTCACGGAGGGTGTCGAGCGTCCCATGATGAAGGAGCGCTGGGCCGGAGCCGTGGATGTGGTCGGCGGAGAAACCCTGGCGGCGGCCGTCAAGGCGACCCGCTACGGAGGCGCCGTCACCTGCTGCGGCCTGGTCGGTTCCATCGAGCTGCCCCTGAATGTCTATCCCTTCATCCTGCGCGGGGTGAGCCTAGTCGGCATCGACTCGGTCAACTGCCCCGGCGGCACCCGCCTGCAGGTCTGGGACAAGCTCGCCGGGGAATGGAAGCCGGGGCACCTGGCAGAGGTGGTGACCGAGGTCACCTTGGAGGGCTTGGAAGCAAAGATCCAGGCCATCCTGCACGGCCAAATCAGGGGCCGGGTCATCGTGAAACTGCCGTAGCTCTTGGACGACGCGGCTTGATGCCAACACACAATCAGACCCCGGAGTACGCAGAGGAATCCTAACACATGGCCAACATCATTCTTCTGGCGGTCTGCCTCCTGTCGGGCATGGGTCTCAAGAAAACCGGGCGCTTCCCGGCGTCGACACCGTCGGTGCTGAACAGTTTCATCATCCATATTTCGCTGCCCGCACTGGCGATCCTGCATATCCACACGATGAAACTGGATACGTCCCTGGCGCTGACCGCATCAATGGCCTGGCTGCTGTTCGGTTGCGCCTGGGCGCTGTTCGGCTCTGCCGGAAGGCTGTTCAGGCTTGACCGGAAAACCACGGGCGCCCTGATCGTGGTGACGGGACTCGGCAACACCTCCTTTGTCGGTTTGCCGATGATCGAGGCCTACTACGGCAAGGAGTATCTGGGTATCGGCATCATCGCCGACCAGCTGGGTTCGTTCATGGTGCTTTCGACCCTGGGGATTTTCGTTGCGAGCTACTATTCCTCCGGCACGGTCTCGCCCCGCCAGATGGCGCGAAAGATACTGCTGTTTCCGCCGTTCCAGGCGCTGCTGCTCGCGCTCCTTCTCAGACCGGTCCCCTTCCCTGGCTGGACCGTAACCATCCTGGAAAAACTGGGCGGCACCCTCACCCCCCTGGCTCTCGTATCGGTCGGTTTCCAGCTCCAGTTCGGCGGGATGAAAGTGATGCTTCGGCCGTTAGTCTCCGGCCTGGCCTACAAGCTGCTGCTGGGGCCGGCCATCATCTATCTGCTGTACGCCGGCCTGCTGGGCGCCGGCGGCACCGTGGTTCAGGTCACGATCTTCGAGGCCGCCATGGCGCCGATGATAACGGCGGGCATCATCGCCATCGATCATGATTTGAGGCCCCAACTGGTCGGCATGCTGATCGGGATCGGCATACCGCTGTCCTTTGTGACGCTGCATCTCTGGCACATGTTTCTGACGGGCATGTGACGTTAACAGCAGCCGGCCGAATCTATCGACAAGGAGAAGCCATCATGACCCATCTGTTTGAACCACTTACCCTGCGCAGTATTACGCTCCCCAACCGGGTGGCGGTGTCTCCCATGTGTCAGTATTCCAGCGTGGATGGTTATGCCGATGACTGGCATCTGGTCCACCTTGGCAGCCGGGCTGCCGGCGGGGCGGGGCTGGTGATGACCGAGGCGGCGGCGGTAACAGCGCAGGGGCGCATCAGCGCGCAGGATCTGGGGATCTGGGACGACGGGCACATCGAATTCCTGGCGCGCATCGTCGATTTCATCTCACGGCGGGGGAGCGTGGCCGGCATTCAACTGGCCCACGCCGGTCGCAAGGCCAGTACCCCGCCACCCTAGGAGAACCGCTCCGTCACCCTGACCGAAGCGGAGGGGGGCTGGCCGATCGTGGCCCCCAGTGCCGTGGCATTCGATGAAGGCTGTATCGTGCCGGCGGCACTCAGCGAAGAGGGGATCGAAGCTATAACGGCTGCCTTTGTCCAGGCCGCCTATCGCTCGCTGCAGGCCGGGTTCCAGGTTATCGAAATCCACGCCGCCCACGGCTACCTGCTGCACCAGTTTCTCTCGCCGCTCAGCAACCGGCGCAGCGACCGCTATGGCGGCAGTCTCGAGAACCGCACCCGCCTGCTCCGCGATATCGTCTCCGCCATCCGTAACGTCTGGCCGGAGAATCTGCCGCTCCTGGTAAGGATCTCGACTACCGACTGGGTCGAGGGGGGCTGGGATATCGAGCAGTCACTCGCGCTGGTGCGCCAGCTCCTGCCGCTGGGGGTGGACCTGATCGACTGCTCCTCGGGCGGCAGCGCCCCGCATGCCCGCATACCGCTCGGTCCGGGCTACCAGACCAGCTACGCCGAACAGATCCGCCGGGAGACCGGGGGCAGGACCGGCGCGGTGGGGCTGATTACCGCCCCGGCCCAGGCCGATCACATCATCCGTTCCGGCCAGGCCGATCTGGTGCTGCTCGCCCGTGAACTGCTCCGGGATCCCTACTGGCCGCTGCGGGCCGCCCGGGAACTCGGGCATCTGACCGCCTGGCCGGCCCAGTATGTCCGCGCGGCACCGCCACACACGCCGGCCTTTCTGCCGGGAGCTGCGGGGATAAAAAAATAGGGCAGGCTTAGTAAACATGCGGGATCAGCTTGTTGGTCCTCTTGCGGTATTCCGCATACTCCACGCCGAAATACGATTCCATGGCTCTTTCCTCGATGCGGATCCTGTTGCTGATGGCCCAGAATACCGGGAGGGTCAGGGCGATGATGCCTACCGGGTGATTTGAGTGGATTGCCAGACCGAGAAAAATGAGAAGCAGCCCGGCGTAGGAGGGGTGCCTGATGAGCCTGTAGGGGCCGTTGGTGGTCAGGCGGTGTCCTTCGATGATGGCTACTTGAACGGTGAATTCCCTGCCCAGGTAGAAGATCGAGATCCAGCGCAGTGCCATGCCACCGAGCACCAACAGACCGGCCACATATTCAAAAAGCGTCCTGGTGAAGACAGGGTGCGGCAGAAGGGCTCTGAAGAGGAGGGTAAGCCCGATCCCGATCCCGATCGTGCGCCAGATCACCTGCAATGATCTGGCGTCAGTTACGATATCCTGTTCACCCTTGGCCCGTTTGGATATGAGGAGAGCGATTTCAGTGCCAACGGCAATGATTCCCAGCACGTTTATACAATTACCGATGGTCATTCAGGACTCCGGGGTTGCTCTTGACGCTGTTGTGTAATGGCGCAGTATGTTGACACAGGTAGTCATCCAGTACGTTCAGAATTTGTAGGTCAGCCAGGTGGTAAGGTAATCGACATCTTCTCCGGGGCCGGATTCCTTTATGAAGCGGCCGGCAAAAAAATGTCCATAAATTGCTGCAAACGACAGATGCCGGTCAATGCCCCAGAGCAGTTGCGCCTGGGACATGCTGCCGATGTAGCGGGCATCGCTCTGCTTGCCTGATCGAATGAGAGCAACTGCGTTATTGTACAAGCCGTCACGGGTACTTTCACGCCAGAAAAAATCCCAATCCACGATCAGTGTGAGTCGCTCGGCCAGATGGAGGTCGAGACAGGGGTTCAGGTCGATGAAGTTGGCCGGTCCGATCAGTCCCGCCTCGCTGAAATAGGCCCCCTTCGGGAAGAGCGGGTTGAAGGTCTGCAGGTCCGGGTTGGCCGGGTCTTCGTCTCCGCTGGCGATGTCGGCCCTCAGGCCGATACGCGGTCGCAGCGGCACGGAGGAAAAGGTGTAGCCACTGTCCGAGGCCACCGTCCAGGCCCGGATTTCGCCATTGCCCACGCTTCCCCACTGGTAGATGGCCTCGAAGTTGTAGTCGAGAGGCGCGGCGCTCCGCCAGAGCCGTGTGCCCACCGAATGCCGCGTTTCACGGGCCGCCCCCTGGTCGAAACCGGCCTTGCCGCGGTAGAGTCCGATATAATAGAAATCCACGTTCGCCTTGGGTAGCAGGGGAAACGGCAGCACCGCGTAGGTACCCCAGAGAGCCTTGGCGTTGTCGGGGCCGTCGTCGAAGACGTGCCGTTTCGTCTGGGCCGGCCTGGTCGCAAAGCCGTCGATTCTGACCTCCCCCGAGCGGTACATCAGCCGGAAACCGTCGAAGCTCTGGCGCACGTTCGGCCCTTCCCGCACCGAGATGATCCGCTGGGAGCCATAGATCAACTCCTGCCGCCCGGAGCGCAGGGTTAGCGCGGTAGCCCCGGGCAGATCGAGTTTCACATCAAGGAAGGCCTGGTGCAGATCGAGTTCGTCCTCATCGGCCGGGCGCGGCCCGCCCCGGCGGCCGTCTTCCAGGCTGCTCTGCAGCTGGGTGAAGAGGCGCATGTTCCCGCCCATCCGCAGGTCGCCATGCAGGAAGTACCTCTGCAGGAGATAGCCGTCATCCTGCGGATCCTTGCCCCAGTTGGGATGGCTGAAGTATTCGTAGCGTTCCCGCGCCTCGCCGCCGATCGAGAGATACCAGGAACCTGTTTCGTTGAACGGGATGTATTTGAGCGGGTCCCAGAGGTCGCTCTGTCTGGATGGATCGGCCAGATAGCGGTAATCCTCGTCGGCGCGATCGAAAGCATATCCCTGAGGTGCGTCAGCCGGCTTGACGGATGCGGCGGATGCCGGCGCGGCAAGGGTGACCAGCAGCATACTGATCACCGCATTCAATAAAACCAGAAATTTATTCATCACAGCGCCCCGCATCCGGATTGATCAAAAATGGTCAGCCCTGTTTTGCCCGGCAGACTTGCGGTCCTTGGCAGGGCTCTCCCAGAAACTTCCCCGCCAGTTGTCCACCCAGTTATCATCGGCGATCCAGGGCGGGAGGCTGACCTGGAAGTGGGTGGCCAGTCCCCGCACGTACGGCTCGTACATCTGGCGCAGCTCAAGCAGCTTCCGGTCGAAGGACTCTTCATCCCGCACCCGCTGGCCATTGCCGGTCAGGAGGAGCCGCAGCTCCGATAGCTTCTCCGCTGGCAGGCGGTCGGGGCTCGGGGCCCGCGGAGTGGTCCTGAAGACCAGTGAAAGGTCGACAACCGCATGGCGGGCCATGGCAAAGGTCAGTTCCGCCTGGCGTTCGCAGGCCCCCTCCAAACCGGCCATAATCAGGGCGCAGGTATCGAGGATCGCGGTCAGGGATGCCAGCCAGGACTGGTTGTCGTGCTGGGAACGGAAATAGGCCAGAACCGGATAGGAAAGGTGCCCTTCGAGAAATTCTGCCGACCAGCGCTCCCATTCATGCAGAAGCTGGCGAAGCTCCTCTTTCCCCCGTTCATGGCTGTGCCGGCGAATCATTTCCGAGGCGGTGGGAGGCGATCCGGCGCGGGCGTCGAGGAGCGAGATGCTTACTTCGCGGCGGGCGAAGGACTGGTTGAGGGCTGGCAGGTAACCGATCACCAGGGCCAGGAAGGCGAAGCCCATGCCCGATTCAACGACCACCAGCAGGCGCGCCAGGGAGGTGCTGGGGAGGATGTCACCCAGCCCGAGGGTGAAGAAGGTGGTGCCGCTCAGGTAGAGGTCGCCCAAGAAGCCGATCTTCCCGCCCCCGGCCAGCACAGCCGAGCCGAGCGCCCAGTGAAAGAGCGCGAAACCGAGGATCAGGCCGCCAGCCCAGACGCTCAGGAGCAACAGGAGCGAGAGCGGACCGAAATAACTTAGCCAGGTTTCCCGGCGCCGCGCTGGCACCAGGGCCTTGACGATCTTCACCCAGGGGCGCCAGCTGCTCCGGTAGAAAAAGCGGGTCAGCCGGAAACGCCGTGTCACGCGGCGCGGCAGGATGATGGTCTCGAATCCCTCCCAGAGGACCAGCAGCACCAGTGCCGTGCCGCATATGAATACTGCAATCGCCATGATGAATACCTTCGCGACTTCAGGGTACCTCTTATACTATCAAAAGGCAAAGCATGTGCAACCGACACCCCAGTGGCCGCTCTCGCCGAATACCGTATGGGTGTGCCGGTGGAGCGGTTCGCTGCACGAGCGTGCGGCTGCCGTTGCACCTGATCCCAGTTCGACAGGCGCGGTTCTGAAGGCCCCGCCATAGACACCGGTCGGCGACCAGCCGGGCGAGACCGGCGGCAGCGGGGGGGCCAATGCGCCAAATTCGCCGGCAGCATGCACGATGCGTCCGCCCATGACCGTCAGCTGCGACACTATCGCTCTGATCTCCTCTTCAGGCACGGCAAAATAATCGGCCGACAGCACCGCCAGGTCGGCCATCTGCCCGACGGCAATCCGCCCCTTTTTCCCCTCGTCCCCCGAAAACCATGAGCTCCCCTCGCTGTAGAGCCGCAGGGCCGTGGTCCGGTCGAGGCGGTTGTTCTGATCGTACAAGGGCAGTCCGCCGACGGTTTTACCCGACACCAGCCAGTAGAGCGATACCCACGGGTTGTAGCTGGAGACCCTGGTAGCATCCGTCCCGGCGCCGACCGGGATCCCCATCTCCAGCATCCTCGCGATGGGCGGGGCCGTCCTGGCCGCTTCCTTCCCGTAACGCTCGACAAAATACTCGCCCTGGAAGGCCATGCGGTCCTGGATGGCGATCCCGCCGCCCAGGTTTCGCACCCGCTCCATGCTCCGCTCCGAGATGGTCTCGGCATGGTCGAAGAACCAGCGCAGCCCATCGAAGGGGATCTCACGGTCGATACCCTCGAATACGTCCAGGAAGCGCGTGATGGATTCTTCATAAGTGGCGTGCAGCCGGAACGGCCAGCGATTTTCGACCAGCAGGCCGACCACCTTTTTCAGTTCGGCCTCCAGGACCGGCTGCAGTTCAGGTCGCGGTTCCAGGAAATCCTCGAAGTCGGCGGCGGAGAAGACCAGCATCTCGCCGGCCCCGTTCATCTTGAAGACATCAGTGCCCTTCCCCGGCGCGGTCATGCCGACCCAGCGGGCGAAATCATCGTATTCCTCCCTGGGGCGCTGGGTGAACAGGTTGTAGGCGATGCGCACCGTCAGGTCATCCTGTGCGGCCAGTTCCTCTACCACCCGGTAGTCGTCCGGGTAGTTCTGGAACCCTCCGCCGGCGTCGATGCAACTGGTAATCCCGAGACGGTTCAGCTCGCGCATGAAGTGACGCGTCGAATTGAGCTGATCTTCGAAGGCGAGTTTCGGTCCCATGGCCAGGCTGGCATACAGGATCATGGCATTGGGTTTCGCGATCAGCAGCCCGGTCGGATTGCCGCCCTTGTCGCGCTGGATCTCGCCACCCGGCGGATCGGGAGTCTCCTTCGTATAGCCAAGCGTGCGCAGGGCCGCCCGGTTGACAAATGCCCGGTCGTAGAGGTGCAGGACAAACACCGGGGTGTCGGGCGACACGGCATTGATTTCATCCAGGGTTGGCATGCGCCGCTCGGCAAACTGGAATTCCGTCCAGCCGCCAATGACGCGCACCCACTGGGGTGGCGGCGTGCACCGGGCCTGCTCTTTCAGCATCTCAAGCGCCATGGCCAGCGACGGCACGCCGTCCCAGCGCAGCTCCATATTGAAATTCAGTCCGCCGCGGATGACATGGATGTGGGAGTCATTCAGGCCGGGTATGACGGTCTGTCCTTTGAGGTCGATGATCTGTGTTTTCCCGTCTTTATGCTCCATGGCCTCCTGTTCCGACCCCACGGCGATGAAACGGCCCCCGGCGATGGCGACGGCCGGCACGAACGGCAGCTCTTTTAGCAGGGTGGCGATACGGCCATTATGGAAGATCAGCCCGGCTGCAGGTGAAGATGGCGTCTCTGTTTTCATGATCTGTACTCCTGCTCCTGATACACAGGATTATCTGTAACCTCCTAAACGTGAATGACCGGCCTGGGAACCAGTGCCGGTCATTCGTCTACCCTCAGTTTCGGGCAGCGTTGCTTTGCCCGAAAATGTCAACGTGCTAAGCCGCCCGGCGCAGCTTGGTCCCTTCCCCGTGTCCGCCGAGGAACTCCTTGACGAAGCGGACTTCGATACCGTAGGGCGAGTGGGCTTGCATGATATCCATGCACCCCTGGTAGGTTGCGCTACGCCCCCAATCCTGTTGCAGCTCGAACAGGAACTGCAGGGAGGTAATCGGAACGGCACCGGCCTGGACGAGCCGCTGAACCGCCCGTTCATGGGCCTCTTTGGTGATATCGCCGCAGGCGTCGGTCGGGACGTAGACCTCGTAGCCGGCCTGGAGCAGGTCGATGGCCGGGAACAGCACGCAGGCTTCCGTCCACAGCCCGGTCAGCACGATTTTATTGCGCCCGGTTTTCTTGACCGCGGCCTTGAAATGCGGGTCGAGCCAGGAATTGATGGACGTCCGGTCGATCGGCACCTGGCCGGGGAAGATGTCGGTGATTTCCGGAATCATCGCACCACTGAAACTATCCGAAGCCACCGTCGAAAGGATCGTCGGCACCTTGAACAGCTTGGCGGCCTTGGACAGGATCTGTATGTTCTGGACGATGGTGGTGCGGTCGTGGGAATGGACCCCTGAGAACATCGCCGGCTGATAATCTATGACAGCCAGCGCGCACTCGGAAGGGTTCAAAAGGCTATGTATGTTCTTGCCTTCCATGATGAATTCTCCTTCCTCTAATTTATCCGTTAATTCTGCTTGCATAGTGACATTATATCACTGCTTGCCTGCAAAGCTCTATCGTGAAAGTTGATCCCCAGGCTCCTCTCATTCCGCGGTCAGCGCGGCAACCACCTCGGCCGTCGTCAGGATCGCATGGGCGAAGTTGGGACCGTTCAACACGTGTGCGGCGTGCATGCGCTCCGTGGAAAAGGCCGCGGTCGCGTCCTTGACCAGGGTTACGTGGTAGCCGAGTTCCATGGCATAGCGGCCGGTGGCCTCGATACAGGTATTGGCCAGCATACCGGCCATGATCACCTTGTCGATGCCGTGCTGCTTGAGCAGGAAATCGAGGTCGGTATTGGCGAAACCGTTCTGTGCCCAGTGCTCCTTGATGACGATGTCATCCGCCTGCGGCGCGAAATCCGGATACCAGTCGCCACCCCAGGTGCCTTTTGCAAAAACCTGCTTCCTGCCGACCGCGATCTGGTCCGGGCTCGGGTGGGCCCAACTCTCGTAATCGCCCGGCTCCCAGCGTCGATGGGGCACGATGAATACCCGCATGCCGGCCGAGCGGGCCACGGTTGTGATGGTCCGCAGGTTGTCGAGCAGCCCTACCTCCCTGGCGACTCCCTCGACCAGCGGCCAGAGCTTGCCGCCCTCGGACAGGAAATCATTATAGGGATCAACCAGCAGCAGTGCCGTGTGCTCTTTTATATAGCTGGTATTCTTCATATCTGCCCCTCCAGGACAAATTTTGTCTTCTATTAAACTTTAGACCCGTTTGAAATGAATGCAAACAGTATTTTTTCAGGCCTGCTTTGTCTGTAATTGAACGGGATGATGGTTATTGTCTGTGTAGCATTACCTCAAGATGGAGAGAATCTCCTTGCCATCAAAGCGGCTGCCATGCTATATCAAGAAAAATTGATTTAATGAAACCAGGATATCAGATATATCATGCTCGACACCCTCAAAGCCCTGGCCGATCCCTGCCGCCTGCGTCTGACCGCGGTGCTGCTGGCCGGTGAGTTCACCGTTCAGGAGCTGACCCGCATCATGGGCATGGGGCAGTCGCGGGTCTCGCGGCACCTGAAGATACTGACCGAGGCCGGCGTGCTGAACGTCAAGCGCCAGGGGACCTGGAGCTACTACCGGGCCGGCGGGGAGAGCGGCTTTTTCCGTTCCATCCGGCCGGTCTTCGAGCGGGAGATGGAACAGTTGCCGGAGAGATCCCGGGATCTGGCTGCCGTGGCAGCGGTGCTCGATGAGCGGCGTCGGCGCAGCCAGGAGTTCTTTGACCGGCATGCCCGCCAGTGGGATGACCTGGCCCGCACCCTGCTGCCGGTGCCGGAGTATCGCCGGCGCCTGCTGGAACTGGTGCCACAGGGTGTCACGGTACTGGAGATCGGCATTGGTACCGGCGGCCTGCTGGCCGAGCTGGCGACCCGCGCAGCCGCAGTGATCGGCGTGGACCACTCCCCGGCCATGCTGGAGGAGGCCCGCCGCAGACTCACCAGTGGCGGGGTGAGCGGGGTCGAACTCCGGCTGGGGGAGATGAGCCACCTGCCGCTGCCGGATGCCTCGGTGGGGTGCGTGGTGGCCAACATGGTGCTGCACCATGCCGCCGATCCGGCCCAGGTGCTGGCCGAGATCCGGCGGGTGCTGGCTTCGGGCGGCGTGCTGCTCCTGGCCGATCTGGCCCGCCACGAGCGTGAGGCGGCCCGCGAACAGCTGGCCGACCAGTGGCTGGGGTTCGATGAGACGGAATTGAGCGATTGGCTGATTAAGGCGGGCTTTACCGAAACAGTAAGCGAGCGAATCGCTGCATCAACAGGACAGGAATCGGTCTTGCTGGTAAGGGCATCGTAGGGGCGAATCTTGTATTCGCCCGCTGGTGAATGTACGGCACAGAGAACTACCAAAAAGAACTGGGCGATCACAAGGATCGCCCCTACATAAATCGATTCAACAACCATCATCACAACAACAAAAGGAGCATAACCATGTCACAAGATTTCATCGTAGCAGACCTTAACCTGGCCGATTGGGGCCGCAAGGAGATCCGGATCGCGGAGACCGAGATGCCGGGCCTGATGGCCATCCGCGAAGAATTTGCCGCCGCTCAGCCGCTCAAGGGCGCCCGCATCACCGGTTCGCTGCACATGACCATCCAGACCGCCGTGCTGATCGAAACCCTGACCGCCCTGGGCGCTGACGTGCGCTGGGCCTCCTGCAACATCTTCTCGACCCAGGACCACGCCGC
>JAJYBH010000037.1 GCA_021779135.1 Deltaproteobacteria bacterium | reverse complement strand
CCGAATTTAAGCGGATCGATATAATTCCGGCTGCTTACTTTCGAACTGTTTCCGTGGCATGCGATGCAAGCATCATTTTTTCCCGTGCCGTCACCAAAGGAATAATCGGCGGACCACGCCTGATTATCACATGCGATACAGAAGGCAACAAACGACACAAAGTAGATGCTTCGCTTGATTATAAATGAACGGTATCCGTTTTTCACGGCAACTCCCCCTTTCTGATTACGAACTGATCGAGTCATTACAACGGTAGGTGTTTGGCTGATTTCGACTGTTCGGCTGCTGCCTGGGACTGCTTCCTGAGATTGCTGATCATGGGTATGATCTGGGCAATAATAATCAGTGCGCACAGTCCGAGGAATCCCCAGACAATCGGCGCCGATGTGGTGTCTCTACCTTCTGTGGCAGCACCGGCTGGTAGAGCGGAGGCTAATCCACTCATTAGTATTGTTATTTTGGTTAGTGTTGTCGACATGGCTTGTTCCTCCTCGGTGAGTTATTCATGAATATCGATGTTACCAATGGCTGAAGAATACTTTCAGACGACCCTGAGACCACATTTGACCACATGATTGAGTCCATCTGTTTCTTCTGGTGTTATTGATCGCATAGCGTAATAGAAAATTCCTTCCTTCCTGATTCTCTTGACTATTGGAAGTGACGCCTCATCTGACACCAAAATCACCGCCAAGTGCCGGTTGCACTTTTTCAGAAGTCGTACCAGTTCGATAAGATTGATTTTTTTGTCAAAGTCGCTTCCCAGCAGAACAACCGGAGCCTGTTTATTTAATATGTTGCTCAAGACACGGACTGCCGAGTTTGTTGTCTCAACGTGGTAGCCCGCGCCAGTGAAATGGTCGGCAACCTCTTTCAGGAAAGCTGTGTCCTTGTCGGCAACCAATATACCTTGCTGTTCCATTGTCGTCTCGATTGTCGTTGGAGTAGTGGCTTGATTCTATTTATCGGTGTCGCTGCTTGCGCTTGCTTTGGCTGTCTGTTCTTTTTTCTGGCCGAGAGAGGCAACCCCTTTGATCATGGTTGCCAGCAGTATCAAGCCGGGGATTACCTGGACTGTAATGATGGCGCCGAAAAAGAGCAGAAAAAGTTTTGGCATCAATTCGACACCCGATGAAACCTGGTTGATGACCGCAAAGATTACGGTTCCCACTATTACCATACCTATAATCATTGCATTGGCTACCTTTTGGGTCTTGCTTTTCAGTTTGTTGGCTTCCATGATATCCTCCTCTAATAATTTGTTTTTTTTAATTGATATCTGTACATCAGCAAGAGGAGTGCCAATAATGATTGATGAGTAATATTACAGGAGCAATTGATTTAATAGCCTCATAAAACAGTAAGTTACAACTTATCAGTTAAGGCGTCGTCGATACACCCCTGTGTATGTGGATTGATGGCAAACTGTGCTGCTGTGCTGGCAACAATTCTTGTTAGTTGTTTGTTTATGCAGGGTTGCGGATGCAACGAGTTGGAAATGATTATTCCTGCAGTGCAGGAAAATTCTTTAAATTCAGGAAATATGTTGGGGGGATGTCAATGGTGCAGTTGAATGCCCTGCTTCTTGAGAAGCGCATAGAAACGCGATAAAGAAAGGCCGGATACACGGCAGGCTTCAGCTACATTGTTCTCGGTGAGAGCCATCAGATCATGGAGGTATTGTTTCTCGGCGTTGGAATAAATAGAGTCACGCAGCTCGTGAAGCTGGGGGAGGGTGGAGGGACCGCTCAGTTCCGCGGGAGGCTGGAAAGGGGTCTCACGCTTTATGGTGGTCTTGGTCACTTCAATCCTCAGATGAATCGGAAGATGTTTCGGGAAGAGAATCAACTCGTTGCGTGCCGCTGCTATGGTTCGTTCCAGCGTGTTGACCAACTCGCGCACATTGCCCGGCCAACTGTAGGCAGCCAGCATTTTCAGAAAATCGGGGGAAAATTCCTTGGTCGGGGTGCCATAGTGTTCACAGATTCTATCGGTATGATAACGTGCCAGTTCCTTTATGTCTTCAGGTCGATCTCTAAAACTCGGTAAATCGATCACGAAGGCACTGATGCGGAAAAGAAGATCTGACCGGAAGTCGCCGTTTTTTACCATCTCATCCAAGTTGCGGTTAGTGGCCACTACGAGTCTGAAATCGCTTTCAACTTCACGATTGCTTCCCAGAGGCAGAAAGCGATGTTCCTGCAACACGCGCAGAAATACCTTCTGCAATGAGAGCGGCATCTCTCCGATCTCATCCAGAAATAGCGTCCCGCCGTGTGCCTGGCTGACAAGACCTTCCCGGGCATGGTCCGCGTTGGTGAAAGCGCCTTTTTCGTGTCCGAAGAGCATGCCTTCGATCAGGTTTTCGGGAAGCGCGGCACAGTCAACCACAACAAAACTCTTGTTTCTGCGATTACTGTTTTGGTGAACCGCCCGGGCAAACAACTCCTTGCCAGTCCCTGTCTCACCGGTGATGAGTACGCTGGAATCACTGCCCGCTGCTTGGGCAACAAGATCAAGGCATTCCAGTAGCCGGACACTGTTACCGATAATCCCGTCCCTCCTCAGGACCGGGGCATCGTTGATTGAGCTGCCGAGCTGTTTCTGTTCCCTGTATTGAAGCGCGCGCACCAGGGAGAGTGTTATTTCCGTGACTGAGGCGCCTTTTTCAAGATAGTCCCAGGCTCCCCATTTAATGGCCAGCTCGGCGCCATGCGGGTCCCCATAACCGGTCATGATGATTATTTCAGGAGAGGTTGGGAGTTTTGGCAGTTTTGACAGGAAATCGAGACCATTTCCATCCGGCATGTTGACATCCAGAAAAACTACGTCGAACGGCTCGCAAGTTGTTTTTTTCAGTCCCTCTTGCAGAGTATAAGTGCTAGTTGCCTCGTGGCCTTTTTGTCTTGCCACAAGGGACAGTGACTGACATATCAGTTCATCATCGTCGATGATCAAAATCCTAGCCATAGTGTCCCTCGTTCTGGGGTGAATTATCAAGCACCCTGCGAATCATGGATGCGATTTCCCCACGTATGAGCGGTTTCAGCGCCAGCTCGCTGATGAAATCGGCTGTTTCTCCGAGGTCATCGGTGTCTGTGCTTGTAATCGTATCATACCCGGTACAGAGAATAACCGGGATATTGGGGCGGATACGTGTCAGTTCCCGGGCCAGATCGGTGCCGTTCATGTGCGGCATAGCCTGGTCGGTGATGACGAGATCAAACTTTTCGGGAGCGGAGCTGAATAATTGCAGTGCAACAAGCGGATCAGTACGTGCCATCACCTGGTAACCGAGCTGCTTCAGCATCCGTTCCGTTCCAAAGGCAAGGTCTTCTTCATCATCGATCAGAAGGATACTCTCGGTTCCCGGCAGGGGGGGGGCTGAAGGTGAATCAACCGAGACGTTTGAAGATTTATTCAGACTTGGGAGGTAGACCTTGAACTCTGACCCTTGATCCGGTTTGCTCTCTACCGTAATGGTGCCGCCGTGGTTACTTACAATCCCGTGAATTACCGACAATCCCAGGCCGGTTCCCTCGAACTGCCCTTTGGTGGAGAAAAACGGGTCGAATATCCGAT
Source organism: Deltaproteobacteria bacterium (assembly GCA_021779135.1). Classification (GTDB taxonomy): domain Bacteria; phylum Desulfobacterota; class Desulfuromonadia; order Geobacterales; family Pseudopelobacteraceae; genus CAIPTY01. The sequence continues at coordinate 22,227 of JAJYBH010000037.1, read as the reverse complement.
TAATAATCTTCTCATCCATTCCGTGGCCATTATCCCTGACTGTCAGACATAGATACTGGCCGGGCGGCAGGTTGACCGGCTTTGTAACGGAAAAATGGTCGATTGCGACATTATCCAGCCAGATGTCCATTTCACCGTTTGCCTGGCCTCGCATGGCGTGGACGGCATTAGTGCAAAGATTCATCACGATCTGTTGAATCTGGGTTGGATCGGCGAATACCAAACCGAGGTTCTTGTCGATATGCAGTCTTATCTCGATCGTGGGAGTCAAGGTTGCCCGCAGGAGCTTCAGGCACTCATTCACCACCAGGTCTACCCCGACCTCTTGCCGTTTTTGCTCACCCTGGCGACTGAAGGTAAGTATCTGCTTGACCAGATTTTTTCCTCTCAGGCCGGATTTGAGGACAACATCCAGAAACTCCCTGAGCGTGCTGCCTTCAGGAGCTTCTTCCAGGGCCATTTCGGTGCAAGTAATGACGGATGCCAGGGTGTTGTTGAAATCATGGGCGATGCCGCCTGCCAGGGTGCCAATTGCCTCCATGCGCTGCGCCCGGCGCAATTGGCTTTCAAGCTGCATCTCGTATGTTACGTCACGAATCAGGGCTACATGACTGATGATGTTTCCAATGCCGTCCGAAACCGTCCAGGTTATTACGTCCAGTTCAAGCATGGCCCCGTTATCGTGTTTGTATTGAAAAAGAAAAGCGAGGTGTTCTTCCTGGGAACTGGCCTTAAGGATGGCATCATAGAGCTCTCTTTCCGCTGCCAGGCACACCATGGTATTAATGTTGTACCCGATCATGTCAAGTGGAGACCGGCCGTTAATTGTCGTTACGGCCGGGTTTACGTACTGGATGACACCTTTGCCGTCGATGAGAAGTATGCACTCTTTTGCCTGTTCGATGACCGATGCCAAAAGGTGATACTCTTTCTGGACCTTCTCGTTTTCGTTGGCCACCCGAAGGCTGGTGATTCCATAGGCAAGGTCATCGGCCAGTTCGGACAACAACTTGACCTCATCGTCGAAGGCGCATACATCACCGGAAAAAATAACCAGGGCCGCAAACGGTCTGCCACCGCTGATAAGCGGCAGTGAAATCGACGAACGGAACCCGTGACGCAGCGCGTTTTCACGCCAGATTTCCCATCTGGGGTCGTACTCGATGTACTTGACAATTACCGGCTTGCCGGTTTTGATGGCAGTGCCGGTAGGGCCCCGTCCGAGATCCCTGTTTGACCAGCTCACGTTCAGATTTTTCAGATACCCTTGCGTGTCACCCCATTGAGCTATCGGTTTGATGGTTTTATCAGTATCTTTTTCTGCAATGCCGACCCAGGCCACACTAAAGCCACCCGCCTCGACAATTATTCGACAAATGTCCTGCATAAGTTCTATCTCGTTGTCGGCCCTGATGAGCGTCTGGTTGCATTCACTATATGCTTTAAGTGCACGGTTGAGTTTTTCGAGTACCTTTTTACGGTTTTTGATGTTGGATTCACTCTTGCGAATCAGGAAATACAGCAGCCAGGCTGAAACCAGGATAAAGACGATATTGTTTACTTCGAGTAATTGGACGGCGGGATGCTTTTGAAATAGGCTGGTGATTATCTTTGCGGAACTGAAAATAAGCCATACACCACCGATACAGGCGTAGAAGGTGGCTATGCTGAGGGGTGTGAGGTGCAGGTTGAGTTTTTTCATGGTTTCATATGCAATGTATTAATGTTTTTTAAATAATAACACAAAAATTATTAAATGCACTTTTAAATAATTAGTTAAATATAATATTGACTTAAGAGGTCAGAAAGGGGTACGTTTTTTTACTCGGAATCAGCACTGTTTATTTCCCGTGGCTAGTTATTTTGTTGGTGGGTGGAGGAAGATATGGAGAAATTAGTCATCCTGGCTGTTGACGATGAAGAGGCGATTCGTGACGGTATTAAACGGGTATTGTCCGGAGATCGATTCGAGGTAGAGACGTGCGGCAGCGGATATAAAGCAATCGAACGATTGCAGGAAAATGACTATGGATTGATTATATCGGATCTGAAGATGCCCGGCATGGACGGGATTGAAGTGCTTAAGGCGGTAAAGGCTCTCCAGCCGGATATACCTGTAATTATCATTACCGGTTACGCCTCGATCGACACAGCCATAGAAGCCATGAAAAACGGGGCAGCGGAATATATATCAAAACCGTTCACACCCGATCTTTTGCTGGAAAAGGTGCAGATAGCCCTTAGCCAGGGCAGTAAGACCCGGGATGAAAAGAGACAAGATAAAGAAGTTGACCTGCTGCATGGTTTTCATCAGTTTATTGGCGCCAGCAAGGAAATGCAGAAAGTCTACCATCGTATCATTCGAGTTGCCGCCACAAACAGCACGGTACTCATCACTGGCGAAAGTGGTACCGGCAAAGAGCTGGCGGCTCGAGCAATCCATGAAAACAGCCCCAGAAAGGATAAACCCTTTGTAGCGGTAGATTGCTCCTCCCTGGCGGAGACCCTGTTGGAGAGTGAATTGTTCGGCCATGTAAAAGGCTCCTTTACCGGCGCGGTTCAGGCAAAGACCGGGCTCTTCCAGGTTGCCGACGGTGGTACCCTGTTTCTGGATGAAGTATCAAACATCAGCCTGTCTACCCAGGCAAAACTATTGCGTGCCCTGCAAGAACGCAAAATAACCCCTATTGGCGGCACTCAGCTGATACCAATAGATATCCACCTTGTTGCCGCAACAAACAAAAATCTCAGAACTATGGCAAATGAAGGTACGTTCCGGGAAGACCTGTTTTTCCGCCTGAATATAATTCCTATTGAGCTCCCTCCGCTTCGAGAGCGCTGCCAAGACATCCCGATCTTGATACGTCATTTCCTGAAAAAATATACCGCAGAGATAGGCAAACAGATTCGCGGAGTTGCTCCTGATGTCATGTCATTTCTTGAGAATTACACTTATCCGGGAAATGTTAGAGAATTGGAAAATATGATCGAACGGGCGGTGGTGCTGGCGGAAGGTGATATTATCAGCAATGATGACCTGGAACTGTGGGACAGCACAAACACACCGTCAAATCCCCTGATTGAACGTATTCCGATGAACTCGGAAGAACTCAAGGAGATGAAACGCTATATCCGTGATCATGCCATCGAATCGCTGGAAAGCCTATTTGTGCGCAATGCCCTGGAACGTAGCAACTGGAATGTCACCAGGGCAGCGGAAGAGACCGGCATATTGCGGCCTAATTTTCAGAGCATGATGAAAAAACTGGGTATATCAGCACGAGGACCGCATTGACGGTCAGTTACCACAGGGGATGGGATCAGCCAGAGATCGGAAGCTTGACAATAAATGTAGCGCCTTGCCCAACCTTGCTCTTTACCTCGATCTTGCCCCCATTGTTTTCTATTATCCCGTATGAGATGGCCAGTCCGAGTCCCGTGCCGTCAGATTTGGTTGTAAAGAACGGATCGAAAATACGGGAGATATTTTCTTCAGAAATACCAGCACCACTATCTTTAATGCTGGCACAGATATTCTTGCCGTCTGCCGACCGGTAGGTGGATACTTCCAAAACACCACCAGATGGCATAGCATGTCCCGCATTAATGACCAGATTCATTAATACCTGACGGATCTGATTGGGATCAACCTCTATCCGAGGAAGATCGTTGTCATAATTTCTTCTGATGACAATACTGCTGAAGTCCGGCTGCTTGTGAAAAAAAGTGACAACTTCCTCAACGATCGCATCGAGGGCTACCACCTCTTTTACCGGCAACGATTCACGGCTGAATTCCAACAGATCTTTCACAATGCCGGCGCACCGTTGAGTCTCCGTAATCACCCTTTCCACATCGGGCAAGAGAGACGGGTCCAGTTTCTTGTCGTTTTTCATGATTGAGGCAAAAAGAAGAATGCCGGTCAACGGATTGTTGATTTCATGCGCCACCCCCGCCGAAAGAGTACCGAGAGAAGCCAGCTTTTCCGAGCGCCGCAACTGTTCCTCCATCCGCATGATCTCTTGACTTCGCTCTTCCACCTTTTGTTCGAGGCTGTCTGCCCAGCCCTTCAACTCCTTGTCGGCACGGCCGAGATTATCAGTCATATGGTTGAATGCTTCCGACAGTTCACCAAGTTCATCCCTGCTGGTCACCGGGACCCTTGATTCGAGATCCCCTTGCGAAACCAGTGCGCTGTGCCTGACAAGCCTCTGTACCGGGACATCGACAAGAAAATGAGTCAGAATTGTAACCAGCACACCAATCATCAGCAGGAGCCAGCAGGTCAGCATGATAAACTCCAGGCGATATTCATGTGATTTGTGTTGGAGCATGTCCAGGGAAATTGATATATCGAGAAGCCCCAGTACCGTGTCATTTTTTTTATGAAAATGACATGCAGCAGCAATGCATGCCGGCTGATTATAGATTGCCTTGGTAAACCCGAGAGCTTCTTTACCGGTCCTGGTAGTGATTATCCGGCTTCGGCTCTTTGAGGATGTCAATACATTGGGACTTGCAGCGTTGTGGCACATAATGCATTCGTCCGCATGCTTGCCAATGACTGAACCGGTTTCACCTGGAATATTAGAAAAGACCACCGCACCTTTTGGGTCAATCAACCGTATATGTTCGATGTTTTCACTTTTGGATATTCTCCAGATCATGTGATGAAGACTTGTTTTGTCATTCGTTATCATGGTGTCATAGGTGCTTTGGCTGATTATGTCGGCGATTTGTTCCGCATTCGATACGGCATAATCTATCATAACTTTTCTGAAGTTCTTGAGATTGATATTGTCCAGCACCCCCATGAAAACCAGCAGGATCAACGAGGTGGCAAAGGTGAATTTTGCTATGAGGGATATGCGCATTTTCATGCTTGATATTCCTTGTGAATAATTGTGGCAATAATTACGTATAATTTTTCTATACGTTTCGCTGCTGTTAATAAATCAAATTAATAGCTTTTGCTCGTCACCAGGACTCCTAACGGCCCGAACTTACATCTATAACGCGATTTAATTTTTATCAGGTTCCCTTTTGGCATAATTGATGCCTAAAGTAAATCAAGAATCCGGGTAAATAATCAGTAGTTTGCCGTGGGATCCGTAGCAGCCCTGATAAGAATGAGAGTCTCAGCCACAGCGGCTGCAAAAGGTAAATGACTCCGCGGGAGATGATTGCATTGTCCGCAGAACTGCCGGAGTCTCCGCAATGCCTGTCGTCGGCAATTAATCCAAGAGTAAGCAACCGGAACCAAATCAATATCGAAACAATGTGGCCACCGGCAGCCGGTGGCGATAACCGAGAGAAAAGTTAAATCCCTGAGCTGGAAGAAAATCGAGAGGGTATGTCATGTGGCTGCCAGATGAAAGCTTCTTTATAAAATCCCATGTCGCAGGTTCGATACTCACCCTTGTTTGCGGCGTGAGCCTCATTGTTATTTGTCTTTTTCCGGCATTCTTTCCCGGCATCTACAAAATACTGGTTGATGACCGCATAAGCCTTGTTATACCATACCTCCTCTTTGTCGCTCTTGGAGAATCCGTATTTTCAATCTGGTATTTCCTTTTCAGAAAAGGGGATAAATAATCAATATGTTGCAGTCGCGATAAAACATCTGGTGGGAATGAATGATCAATAGTCCGGACGACCTGTTGATGTACGATAGAGTACTGAAAACAACAAGAAGACGCCGCAAATATTTTTTTGGCACGTTGCTGATATATATACCCGCCATATTAATTACCCATCACATATCTCCCACCAATAGAGCCATGGGGACGGTATTCGGCATCTGGGTCCTCGTCTTGATAATTGTCACCTTTCTAATCGCATTAAGCAGATGCCCCAGATGTGGCAACTATTTTCATCTACACGGAATGACTCTTCTCATCCTGCGCAAATGCCTCCATTGTCAACTTCATATAGGCTCAGATAAATCTCATGATCAAGGATAGGAGGATTATCTCGACAAGAGCCATACCAATTTGAACCTAAGTACCGACAAAAAAGGCCACCCAATTTAAGGTGGCCTTTTGCATGGCATCACAATTCAATAAATCGTTTCACTATTTCTTAACTTCCGCCATTTCATCCTTAACTGCGGAAGCCGTTCCTTTGATCATGCCATACAGCATGATAATTGCCGGGATGCACTGAATGACCACAACCAGGGCGCAAAAGCCGAGGAAAAGCAGGATCAGGGGGCCGCTTACAAATACCTTGTTGGTTGCACCCGATGAAGCAAGAGCCGCGGTGCTGGTTGCAAGACTGAGGGCAACTGCGCTGCATAGTGTTGTCAAAGTTTTAATTGCGTTCATGATAGTCTCCTTTTGAATGTAATGTACCGCTTATGTTGGACGGCTCGAATCTTGGTTGGTAACGTGTTACTCGGCTTCATTTTTTGCTTCGTTTTTTTCTTCGCTTTTGGCCGTGATTCCCCTGACCAGTCCCGTGATCAACATGATGGCCGGGATTAACTGTCCGACTACGATCACCGCGAAGAAGCCAAGGAAGATCCAGACAAAAATCCCGCTGCCTTCTTCACTAGCCCCTGAAGCTGCGAATGCTGTTGCCGGAGCGATGATTCCCATTATCGTAGCCAGTGCTTTCATGACATCCTCCTTTTATGTAGTGCTGTTAAAGTTAATGCATTTGAAAAGGTAATTGCATTGCCGATGCCAATCTCAAAACTAAAATAATTTAACAATGCAACTTATTGAAATTACATATTAAATAAATTTAAATCCGTGTCGCGGGAAGCGTACCCCGAGAAAACCGCACTGATAATTGTATGTAAAAATAATACTAAAAATTTGCCATCTTATTAAAAACATCGATATTTAAGCATGTTACAAATTAACTAACTGTAATTTGTAATGTATAATAAACATAAACCAATGTTGTTGTAATCAGATGTGCGTTTCTTGGAACTGTTTTTTTCTTGAATCATCGGGAGAGCCCAAAAAAAACGGTTATCTCCGGGTGCTTGGCCAGAAACAGGGAATGTCGCACGAGGGACAGGGCAGGGAATTATGGATGGGTGGTACAGCAGTAAAGCAATGATCAGCCGGGCTGTGGAAATGTCATGCGATGCCGATTCATATTGTCTCTGGAGATGTTTTCAATTGTTATGCGCAGCAGATTACACGTGGTTGCGAAGCATCAGCTCGGCCGGATGCGGCGACAGATAGAGCTGCTGCTTGAGGTAGGCCTGTTCATACTTGTCGGTGTAATGTCTGAGCAGGGTCAGCGGCACTATAAGGGGGACTAAATGGTCATGGTACTGTGAGATAACCTCCAGCAGTTCGGCTTTTTCATTGTGTGACAACTCGTTCTTGAAGTACCCCATGATATGCATCAGGACGTTGGTGTTTTTCTTTGCCGTGGCGTGCAGTGCCAAGGCTCTCATAAGCAGTCCCTCGTAGCGCTGAAACAGTTCTTCCCTGCCGATCTCCCTGCCGTGCGCTACCAGCGCGCCCATCTCGCGGTACACCTGCGTGCTGTGGGACATTACCAAGAGCTTGTGGCGGGAGTGAAATTCCACCAGTTCGCCAAGGCCGGGTGCGGTGAACAGAAAATCCTTCCAGCGGCGATAACAGAAAACCCGCTCAATAAAATTCTCGCGGATGGCGGGGTCGTTCAAGCGCCCTTCCTCCTCCATCGGCAGCAAGGGAAGGCGACGGGCCATTGCGGCGGCAAACAGTCCGCTTCCGCTCCTGGCCGGCGTTCCCGTCGGACCGTAGACCTTGACCCGGAACAGTCCCGAGCTGGGTGAACCCTTCTTGAAGATGAATCCGCACAGGTCTGAATTCTCCAGCTCCCGCAACTTGGCGGTACAGAAGGCCAGCATCTGATCGGTCTTGTCGATACGGCTCGCGCGGGTCATCAGGCGCGGATTGTTTGGATCTCCCTCAAGACGCATGGCTTCACGGGGAACGGTCATGCCGCAATCCACCTCCGGACAGACCGGCACGAAACTGAAGAAACGTCCCAGTGTGTCGGTGATGTAGCGGTCATGCTTGTGTCCGCCGTCATAGCGGACGTGTTCTCCTAAAAGGCAGGAACTGACGCCTACCCTGATCGGGGTGGCGTGGTTAGTAGCCATCGGTTTTCGAATGTCACTGCCGCGTCTCATGGATGGGCTGGTTTTCGCCTGGTGTTTGCCGAAGTCTCCGCAGTTACGAAATCCGCGATGGTGTGGGCAATCCGTGCCGGCTGGATGCGGGCATTGTTGAAGAGCATGTCATACAGCGCTGGATCGTGGGCGTTCTGGTTGAGAAAATCCCGGTGAAAGTGATCACGCTGTTTCTGTTGTTTATGGATCAGCGTTTCCGCCGCTTCCGGCTCGATATTCATACGGCGTGCAACGGTCCGGATTTTGAAGTCCGGAGAACCGTAGAGCCTGAAGTGGTAAGAATGTTCGATGTGCCGGGTAATGATGCCGCCCCCCAGCTCGATGATGATGACATTGCCCTGTTCCGCCAGCGAGATGACATGACGGCAGAGGAGCTTGAAATATTCCTGGTCGCTTTTCCAGCGAGGTGAGAAGGTTGCCAGGACCTCGTCCAGGATATGGTTTTTCTCTCCGAGATGCCGCAGGATATCCTCGGAGATGTTGTGGCGCTGCGCCACAACCTCCAGGATTGCCTTGTCGACCAACAGCCATTCCTCGCCGGACCTCTGCATCATCAATTCGCGCAGCAGTTCCGCCACCGGATAGCCTTCGCAGCCGAATTCGCGCGAGATGGTCAGGCAGGGACGCGCTTTCGGCTTGCGGTGTTGCAGGGCGGCTTTCTCCTTCTGGCGGCGATTGTATTCCTCCAGAGACCCGATTCGCAGATCTACCGATGGCATCATCAGATTTTCCGGCATAAGCGCCTCCTTGAGTAACTACCGCGGTGGTGAAGTTACGCAGACAGTATTACTTTTCTTTCTTGGGTACCACGACAATCCCGGAATCAGTCACTGTGTAGCCCTTGCGGCGGTCTTCATCGAGGTCATAGCCAATAATCGACCCATCCGGGATAATGATGTTTTTGTCGATGATCGTCCTCCTGATCTTCGTGTGGCGCCCGATAGTGACATTTTCAAAGAGGATCGAATCCTCCACCAGACTGTAGCTGTTGATCTTGCACAAGGGGCCGATAATGGAGCGTCGCACCGTGCTGCCACTGGTGATGCAGCCGGCGCAGACGTAGGAGTCGATGTTGGCGCCGCGGCGATTGTCGTCATCGAACACGGTCTTGGCCGGTGGCAGATTGCCCTGATTGGTCAGGATCGGCCATTTATAATTGTAAAGATTCAGTTGTGGCGACACGTGGATCAGATCCATATTGGCATCATAATAGGACTCGATGGTCCCTACATCCTTCCAGTAGCCGCGTTCCTCGGCCTTCATGCCGGGTATCACGTTGTCGTTGAAGTTGTAGGCGAATACCCGGTCACCGGATTCCAGCATCATCGGAATGACATGCTTGCCAAAATCCAGGTCCTCATAGAGCTTCTTCCCCTCCAGCAACACCTCGATCAATTTTTTGGTGGAGAAGATGTAATTGCCCATGGAGGCGAAACATATTTCACGGCCCGGAATGGTTTCCGGATTGGCCGGTTTTTCGTTGAAGGCTGTCACCCTGCTGTCATCGTCCACTGATAAGACCCCGAAGCGGGTGGCTTCTGCCTGAGGCACCTCCAGGGCGGCGATGGTGATATCGGCCCGGTTCATGCGGTGGTAGTTGATCATCTGGGTGATGTCCATCTTGTAGATATGGTCGCCGCCGAAGATCGCCACATAGTCCGCATCCGTGGATTCGACAAAACGCAGGTACTGGAGGATGGCATCGGCCGTTCCCTTGAACCATTCCTCGCTTTCGCTTCTGGTCTCGGGTGAGATGGCCACGAAGAACTCGCCCAGTCCGGTCCATTTGCCCCATGATTCGCGGATATGCTTGTTGAGCGAGTAGGCCCGATACTGCGTCAGGATGTAGACCTTCTTGATGCCCGAGTTGAACAGGTTGGAGAGAACGAAGTCGATGATCTTGTATTTTCCGCCAAAGGCAACGCTCGGCTTGGCCCGCCGCCCGGTCAAGGGGCTCAACCGTTCTCCCTTGCCGCCGGCCAGCACCATTGCAATCGTGTTTCTGCCCACATTATCCATGGAATACATCTGTCATCCTCCCGGTAAGGTTTATCTGCTACATGCGATTTGAGTGTGGTCAGAAAAGTATGTCAAACAGTAGCACAGCCTGCTATAAATGCAAGCGTAGAGCGGCTCTCCTGCTCGCGAAAATCATGAGGTTCTGTCGGTATGCGCTTTGGTCTTTGCTGCCTGTTTCTCAACGAACTGGTCACTTTCCGGACAACCACTGCCAAGGCCCTGTCGGCGCTGGATCGCGACGAACAACTGGGCAAACTGTCCGGCATCTGCCGGGACAATGTCCGCAACCTGCTTCTGGCACTGGAAACCGTACAGCGGCTCGGCATCAACGCCTTCCGGATCATGTCACCGCTCTTTCCCCGCATGACGCACCCGGTTGTGGGCTACCGGCTCGAAGATCTTCCGGACGGCGCATCTATCCAGCTTCTGCTTGAAAAGGTCAGGCAGTTCGCGCTGCACAATGATATCCGCCTCAGCTTCCACCCGGACCAGTTCGTTGTGCTTTCTTCGCCACATCCGGCGGTCGTCAGGAATTCCGTCCGGGAGCTTGAATACCAGGCGCAACTGGCGGAGGCGATTGGCGCTGATGTCATCAATATCCATGCCGGCGGGGTCTACAGCGATAAGCGGGTGGCTCTGCAACGCTTATGTGAGGTTTTTACCGACCTGCCCGACTCGGTCAAGGTCCGCCTGACACTCGAGAACGATGATACCAGCTATACCGTACGGGACCTGCTGCCGGTCTGCGAAAGGCTCTCGATCCCGCTGGTCTATGATGTCCATCACCATCGCTGCAACCCGGACGGTCTCTCGGTGGAAGAGGCCACCAGGATGGCAAGCGAGACCTGGGGTGGGGTAGGGCGGGAGCCCTACTGCCACATCTCTTCGCCGCGAGGCGGATGGGATGGAGGAAATCCCAGGCCGCATGCCGATTACATCGATCCGGCCGATGTTCCCGCCTGCTGGCGTGGACTGGAGATGACCGTGGATGTTGAGGCCAAAGCCAAGGAACTGGCGGTTGTCAGGTTGATGGAGGACCTTGATAAAGGGGCTGAGCTATGAGGCAACAACTGCGAGGGGTGATCGTAATGGGAGTTCTGACCGGCATTTTGGCCGCCTGCGCCGGAGAGCGGCCGAACAATCTGGGGGTGAAGGGCGGACTTCTGGCCGCCTGCCCGGCTTCGCCCAACTGTGTATCGAGCCAGGCACATGACGAGAGACACCGGATCGCCCCGCTGGCCTTCAGTGGTGAACCGGATGCTGCCTTTGCCCGCTTGAGACAGGTTCTTGCACAACGAGGCGACACAACGATCATTGAGGAGTCGCCCGATTATCTGCGGGTTGAACTGCGCACGCTCCTGTTCGTGGACGATGGTGAGTTCCTTCTGGACCGGCCGCAGGGGGTTATTCAGGTCCGCAGCGCATCGCGGCTCGGATACTCCGATCTCGGCAAGAACCGTAGACGGATTGAGGAAATACGCGCCAAATTTACCAATGAGGGGAAGAAGCCATGATTCTGCTGGGTGTTGTAAGGGTATGCACTGAACGGGTCAATGTCTGCTAAGTTTATTTCAGTTTGGCAGGCCGGCGCATCGTTATTACCGAACCGTGCAGAACGGGCCGGCAGCGGTCAAAAGGGTTGAGGTGTGAGAGATGACGCAACCGCGGTAAAAAGGGGAATGTCGGCATTCCCCTTTTTACCGCGGACTGCATTTCTTTGCTGTGACATCCAATGTCAGATGTTTGCTGTCATGAAACCTGTATCTCGATCTTGCGGGGTTTGGCCGCCTCTGCCTTGGGTATCCGCAAGGTGAGAACTCCGTTGGACAGATCAGCCTTGGCTTTTTCGTGGTCCAGGCTTTCCGGTATTGCGAACTGCCGGTAGTATGAAGCCAGCTCGAATTCGGTATAGCCCGCGTTGCCCGGCATGTCCCTGGTTACTGGTGCTGTAATGGTCAGGATTCCCTTCTCGACATTTACATTCAGGTCACCCTTTGAGGCCCCGGGGATGTCCGCTAGCAGGGTCAGTCCCTCTTCGGTTTCTATGATGTTGACCGCGGGCTTGAGAAACTTTTCGGTGGACCGCGTCTCTTCGCGTGACTGGACACTCCTTTCGTCGTTTCTTTCGGTTAAGTCGTTTGCTGCCATGGTGATGGCCTCCTTTCATAGAAATTGGTTATACTTGGTTGAGTGCTCGATTATGACACCTTGATTTCAATCTTCTTCGGCTTGGCATGCTCCGCCTTCGCCAGTGTTATCCGCATTATTCCATCCTTGCATTCGGCTTTGATCTTGTCCGGGTTTATGTCCACCGGAAGCTCCAGGGTACGGGTGAATTTGCCGGCCCCGAGCTCACTGCGGTGTATGATCTGACCTTTCCGTTCCTCGAATGGTTTGCGTTCACCACTGATGGTTATGGTGTTGCGCAGTACCGACAGGTCGATATCCTTCGGATCGACTCCCGGCACAAGCGCATCCATATAGACATTCCCATCGTCGTCACTAAAGTTGACCAGCGGGAATCGCCGCGTCGTAACCGGTGAAAGGAACGCCGAACCAAATGGCCGGTTATAGCCAGCCCCGCGAAATGCCTCATCGATTTCCTTTCTCAGTGTGTCAAGTTCCCTGAATAGATCCCAGTTTGCCATGATTGATTGCCTCCTTTCGGATGAGTGTTTTTCAATCAAACAATAATTACGATTTTTCGGTTGTCAAGGGGCGCCCCCAAGCGCGCGTTTCATGGGGTTGTCAATCGGATAAATTGCGCTATACTTCCAAAACCCATGCAGAGAACGTGGGTAAATTCCTTACGTACACGGGGGCTGAAATGATAGTTTTCACTGTCAACGGCAAGGTGCGGCGGGTGGATGTCAGTCCGGATACGCCGCTTTTGTGGGTGCTGCGGGAGAAACTGGAGCTTGTCGGCACCAAGTTCGGCTGCGGCGAGGGGTTGTGCGGCGCCTGTACGGTACATATCGACGGCACCCCCCAGCGCTCGTGCATCACCCCGGTGGGTGATGTCCAGGGGAAAAAGGTCACCACTATCGAGGGCATACCGGAGAAACATCCGGTCAAACAGGCCTGGCTGGCCCAGGAGGTTTCCCAGTGCGGATATTGCCAGCCGGGGCAGATCATGTCCGCCGTGGCCTTGCTGGAGAAAAAACCGCACCCGACCGATACCGATATTGACAGTGCCATGAGCGGCAATCTCTGCCGTTGCGGCACCTATGGCCGCATCCGCCGGGCGATCCATGCCGCCGGCGTCAAGCCTGCGGCCAAGGGAGGGAAAAAACCATGAGTACTCCATCCACCATGAGCAGGCGTCAGTTCATCAAGACCGGGGCACTGGCCGGGGGCGGTCTGCTTCTGGCCTGCCATCTCCCCTTCGGCAAGCGTGATGCTGCCGCGTCGGATACCGGGATCTTTGCGCCGAACGCCTTTCTGCGTATCGGCATCGATGAAAGCGTGACGGTGATCGTCAACAAGTCCGAGATGGGGCAGGGGGTTTACACAGCGCTCCCCATGCTTGTCGCCGAGGAGCTGTGCTGCGATTGGAAGCAGGTCACCTTCCGGGCTTCACCGGTTGCCCCGGAGTACAACCATGTCCAGTTCGGCCCGATCATGGTCACCGGAGGCAGCAGCAGTGTGCGCTCTGAGTGGAGCCGCCTCTCCCTGGCAGGGGCTGCCGCCCGTGAGATGCTGGTCTCCGCTGCAGCGCAGCAGTGGAAGCTGGACCCGGCCACCTGTCGGGCCGAGAACGGCTTCGTGCATGGCCCCGGCGGCAGGCAACTCAGCTTTGGCAAGCTTGCCGCCAAGGCCGCGAAACTGCCGGTGCCCAAGAACCCGAAGCTGAAAGCCGGCACAAAAAAACTGCTCGGCAAGCCGCTCCATCGCCTGGACAGTCCGGCCAAGATCAATGGTACGGCCATATTCGGCATCGACGTTGCCGTTCCCGGCATGCTGACCGCCGTTATCGCCCGCCCGCCGGTCTTTGGCGGTACGGTCAAGAGCTTTGATGCCGCCAAGGTACTGGCTTACCCCGGTGTCAAGCAGGTGGTGGGGGTGGATGCCGGCGTGGCGGTGGTGGCCGACGGATTCTGGCCTGCGCTGAAGGGTCGTGAGCTGCTGGAGGTCGTCTGGAATGAAGGCGAGGGGGCGCGCATCTCGACAGCAGTCATGCGCGAGGAATACGCTCGCCTGGCTGCCACCCCCGGCCTGGTGGCCCGCAGGGATGGGGACGCACCAGCGGTGCTGGCCAAGGCGCCACAGCGCTTCGAAGTTGAGTACGAGGTGCCCTACCTGGCCCATGCCACGATGGAACCGCTCAACTGCTTTGTGGATTTGCGGGCAGACAGCTGTCATATCCGCACCGGCAGCCAGTTCCAGACCGTGGACCGCAATGCCGCTGCGCGAGTGGCCGGGCTCAAACCGGAGCAGGTCACCCTGGAGACCACCTTCCTGGGAGGCGGTTTCGGCCGCCGGGCCTGTCCCGGATCTGATTTCGTCATCGAGGCGGTGCAGGTTGCCAAGGCCGTAAAACAGCCGGTCAAGGTGATCCGCACCCGCGAGGACGATATGCGGGCCGGCTACTATCGCCCCATGTGGTTTGACAAGGTGACGGCCTGTCTGGACGGGAAGGGCATGCCTCTGGCCTGGCAGCACCGCATCGTCGGCCAGTCGATCATCGCCGGAACCCCCTTTGAATCGGCCATGGTCAAGGAGGGCATCGATCACACCTCGGTGGAGGGGGCCGTCGACACGCCCTATGCCATCCCCAATTTCCTGCTGGAACTGCACAGTCCCAGGAATGCCGTGACGGTGCTCTGGTGGCGTTCGGTGGGGCATTCGCATACGGCCTTCGTGATGGAGAGTTTTCTGGATGAGCTTGCCCATAAAGCCGGCCAGGACCCCTACCGCTACCGTCGCGCCCTGCTTGCCAAACATCCCCGCAACCTGAAGGTTCTGGAGACCGCTGCAAAGAAGGCCGGCTGGGGCAAGCCTCTGCCGAAAGGGCGCGGACGCGGCATCGCCGTCCACGAATCTTTCGGCAGCTTCATCGCCCAGGTGGCGGAGGTGTCGCTGGACAGCACGGGACAGGTGAAGGTGCATCGGGTGGTCTGCGCCGTTGACTGCGGAAAGTTTGTCAACCCCGACACGATCAAGGCCCAGATGGAGTCCGGCATCGTCTTCGGGCTCTCGGCCGCTCTCTACGGCGCCATAACCCTCAAGGACGGACGGGTGCAGCAGGGCAACTTCGACAGTTACCCGCTGGTGCGCATGTCGGCGTCACCCCGGATAGAGGTGCATGTTATCGAGAGCAAGGAGCCGCCGGGCGGCGTGGGGGAACCGGGCGTGCCCCCCATTGCTCCGGCGGTTGCCAATGCCCTGTTTGCCGTCAGCGGCGCGCGGATGCGCTCACTGCCGATGACTCCGGATAAAATAACGGCAGCACTGAAAAAGGGGTGATTAAAGCTCCCCCCTTTGAAAAAGGGGGGTAAAATCGTCATGCAAAAATAGATCACAATAAGGAATTTGTAAATGACCGATCTGGAACTGTATGAAGAGATGGTGCGGCTCACCCGCCGGGGTGAGCCGTTTGCGCTGGCAACTGTCGTGGCTAATGGTGGTTCATCGCCCCGCAAGTCCGGGGCCAAGATGCTGGTGCGCGGTGACGGCAGCAGCCTGGGAACGGTCGGCGGCGGTCGTATCGAAAAGGAGACCGTCGAGGCGGCCCATGACGTTCTGTCCAGAGGCGAGCCGCGCACGCTGGAGTTTTTACTGACCGAGGAGCATGGCTACGCCTGTGGTGGACATATGTCCGTTTTTGTGGAACCGCAGGGTCGCCGTCCGCTGCTGGTCATGTTCGGCGCCGGCCATGTCGGTCGGGCCGTAACCAGTCTGGCTCACGGCTGCGGCTTCCGTGTGGTTGTTGTGGATGAACGGCCTGACTGCACTGTCCCGACCCTGCTCCCCGGTGCCGACGAGATCATCTGCGCTCCGGTCGCGGACTCCTTCAGGCGGCTGAGATTGGACGGGGAGAGCTTCGCGGTGATCGCCACGCCGGGACATCAGCACGACTTTGACGCCGTGCGGGGCTGTCTGGCCACTGATGCCGGTTTCATCGGGTTATTGGGGAGCAGACGCAAGCGCGAAACCCTGTTGAAGACGCTTGAGGATGAAGGGTTTGATGCGGTCCAGCGGGCACAGGTGGTGACGCCGGTGGGGCTCGATATCGGCGCCCAGACGCCGGAGGAGATTGCCGTCAGTATCATCGGGCAGTTGATCGCCATCCGGAGAGGGAAGTGAGCGGCAAGGTGGCCGCCATCCTGCTGGCGGCCGGAAAATCCCGCCGCATGGGGTGCTGCAAGCAGCTGTTGCCGCTGGGTGGGACCACGGTGATCGGCCGGTGTCTCGATGCCCTGGTGCAGGGGGGAGCCAGCGAAATTGTGGTGGTGGTTTCCCCGGATGGAGTTGAGGTCGCCAAGGCAGCGCTGGCCTATCCGGTCAAGCTGGTCACCAACAGCAGCGACGAGGGGGATATGGCCTCATCCGTGCGGGCCGGCCGGACTGTAGTGCCGGTAGAGGCCAGCGGCGTCATCATTGCCCTGTGCGACTATCCCCTGGTGCAGCCGGCTACCGTGACCCGCCTGCTGGAATCCCATCTGGCCGAACCTCATCGGATTGTCATCCCTGTTCATGGAGGAAGGCGGGGGCATCCCGTGCTGCTGCCGCGCCTGGTCCTTGAGGAGTTGCAGGGCAACTTGACCCTCAAGGACCTGGTGCGACGCGACCCGCCCCGCCTGCTCGGCATCGAGGTGGACGATCCGGGGGTTCTCATCGATATGGACACACCGGAAGACTACCGCCGTCTACGCGACACCGCATCATTGACGTGATGCCGTCAAGCCGGGATTTGTCCCGGAAGCCTTACTCGTAGTACCCGACTGCACAGACCTGGTCGCCAACCTTGGTAACATAGGAAACCTTCTTGACCGGATCGGCGGTTCCCGGACGGGGCCACATGTAGGTTACCTCTCCGATTACACCTTCCTTGGCGGTTGCGTAGATTTCCTGTCCAAGTGCCTTGCCGGCCTTGTCCTTCAGATCTTTCAGGCTCTTGCCGACCAGGCTCGGATGAGCGGTAAAGTTGCCGTCAGGGCCGCCACAGAACGGATACAGGTCGCGATCCTTGAACCCATCTTCCCCTTTGGAGAATTTGGCGAGAGCAGCGGCCTTGTCGGTCTTGATTGCCACGACCGCCTTTTCGAGCATGGCCTTTGCTTCTGCCGAGGTGCCGAAGCTGTTGGCAAAAACCGGAACGCTGAAAGCCAAGAGTGCACAACACGATACAAACGACGTTAGTAATTTCATTTCATACTCCCTTTGTTCTAGATTGGTCATCTTGTTGAAAGATGACAACTGTGTGATATAATTAAATTGCGTAGTGCAGAAAATACTATAGTACGCTGTTATAAAATGTAAAGCAGTTATTTTGAAGTACCCATGAAGAAGCGTAAATAAATTGGGACAAGGTTGGCAATTGAAATGGATAGTCCCGAACATTACCGATTCATCAGTCATACAAGCCGATCAGGCAGGGAGCATCACGAGTCTATATGAGAGATACCACCCCTACAGCCGAAGAATGGGAAGCCCTCTGCCGGGGGTGCGGGAGCTGCTGCTTTGAAAAGATAGAAGACGAGCGGGGTACGATCTTCTACACCCAGACCCCCTGCCGCTATCTGGATGTGGTCACGCGCCAGTGCCGCATCTATCGTAACCGCTTTGCCATCAACCCCGAGTGTGTCAAGCTGACGGCGGAACTGGTGCCGACCCTGCGCTGGCTGCCCCGTGACTGCGGCTATGTCCTGCTGCCGCAGGTGAACTGCCCGCCTCCGCCAGGCAGGGGACGCAGCCGCAAGAAAAGAAAATAGCCCTCGTATGTGCTATACTTGGTCTTGAAGAAATGCCTCTGTCCAGTCGGGATGAGTTTCACCGTTCTGCTGAATCATTGCTTTTGCATAGGAGCCAATCATGACGACCCGCCGCATCTCCAAGATCTTCAAGAGCCGTCCCACCATCGAAGGCGCCGGAGTCCATCTGAAACGGGCCTTCGGCTATTCCCAGGTGCCCCAGTTCGACCCGTTCCTGATGCTGGACGATTTCCACACATCCAATCCGGACGAGTACCTGGCAGGCTTTCCCTGGCACCCCCACCGCGGCATCGAGACCATCACCTACGTTCTGGAGGGTCTGGTGGAGCATGGCGACAGCATGGGCAACAGGGGGGCCATCGGCGCCGGGGACGTGCAGTGGATGACCGCCGGCAGCGGCATCATCCACCAGGAGATGCCGCAGTTGAGCCCAACCGGCACCATGTGGGGATTCCAGTTCTGGGCCAATCTGCCGGCCGCCCAGAAAATGATGGCGCCCCGCTACCGGGACGTCAAGGCGGCCGATATCCCCGAAGTAACGCTGGAAAACGGAGTGACGGTCAAGGTTGTCGCCGGTGAGGTAGGTGGTGTGCGGGGACCGGTGGGGGATATTGTCATCGAGCCGGAGATGCTGGATATCAGCGTACCGGCCGGGACCGTCTTCACTCACCCTCTGCCGGCCGGGCATACCGCCTTTGCCTACATCTTGTCCGGTGAGGGGTATTTCGATGATCAGCGGGACGCCTACGCCTATGAGATGGTCGGGCACGGATGGTCGGACACCGAACGTCGCTGCCTTTGCGCCGCAGAAACCGTGGTGCTGTTCGAACATGCCGGTACCGCTGTGGAGATTACCACGGCAGACAAGGCGCTGCGCTTTCTGTTTGTTTCCGGCAAGCCGCTGGGCGAACCGGTGGCTTGGTACGGACCGATCGTCATGAATACCCAGGAGGAATTGAAGATCGCTTTTGAGGAATACCAGCGGGGGACGTTCGTCAAATGATCCCCGCGTCAAGGAAAGGAGTTGAGCGTCAATGAACGCAACCGTAACGGCACAGGAGCTGCGGCAGTTGATCGCGAGCGGTTCCGTCTCCCTTGTGGATGTACTTCTGCCCGAGGATTATGCCTGCCGGCATATCGCCGGTGCCGGAAATGCCTGTGTCTATGAGATGGTCTTTCTGGATCGGATCGCCGAGTGTGTTCCGGACCGGGACCGGGCAGTCGTGGTCTATGATGAAAGCGGCACGACCCTGGCCGCACGTACCGCCAGGGAAAAACTGGAACACGCCGGATACCGCAATGTGGCGATTCTGGAAGGAGGATTGCAAGCCTGGCAGGCGGCCGGATTTGAGCTGGAATCGAACACTGTGGCCCCGCCGCCGCCCGCGGTCCGCGACGGCGTCTATCGTATCGATGCCGAAAAGAGCGCCGTCGAATGGATCGGCCGCAATATCAACAACCGTCACCATGGCCGGATCGCCATCTCCGAGGGAGAAATCGCGATAGCACATGGTCACCCCCTGTCGGGCAGATTCGTGCTCGATATGAACACGATAACAAACCTGGATCTTCAGGATGAAGGCTGGCGGGGAATGTTGCTGCAACACCTGAAATCCGAGGATTTCTTCGACGTGCAACACTATCCCACGGCTACCTTCGAGTTGCGCGGAGCGTCTGCAATTGCCAACAGCACTCCCGGAACTCCAAATACGGAAATCAGCGGCGTACTGACCATCAAGGGCACGTCTCGGCCGATCAGTTTCCCGGCCATGATCGCTCCGCAGGAAGACGGGAGCCTCAAGGCCCAGGCCGCGCTCGATCTCGACCGCACGCTCTGGAACGTCAGCTATGGTTCAGGCCGGTTGTACGAGCGGCTCGGCATGCACCTGGTCAATGATCTGATCGGCGTCGAGTTGTTCATCGTTGCCCGAGAGAAAAAATAACCCGATTGGAGGACATGTTATGTGCAAAGTACTGGTAGTACACTACAGCATGTACGGCCACATCTACCGGATGGCCGAGGCGGTTGCCGAAGGGGTGCGCGAGGTAGCCGGATGCGAGGCGGTCGTCAAGCGCGTGCCCGAGACCCTGACCGACGAGGTGCTGGGTATGATGGGGGCGCTGGAGGCCAAGAAGGGGATGGCCCATATCCCGATCGCCACGGTGGACGACCTGACCACTGCCGACGCAATCATCTTTGGCACGCCGACCCGTTTCGGCAACATGTGCGGACAGATGCGCCAATTCCTGGACGCTACCGGCGGGCTCTGGCTGAAGGGGACCCTGGTGGGCAAGGTCGGCAGCGTCTTCGCCAGCTCCGCCACCCAGCACGGGGGCCAGGAATCCACCATCCTCAGCTTTCACATCACGCTGTTGCATCAGGGGATGGTCGTGGTCGGCCTGCCGTACTCGTTTGCCGGGCAGATGGGGATCGGGGAGATCACCGGCTGCTCCCCCTACGGCGCCTCGACCATTACCGGGGGGCAGGGCGAACGGATGCCGAGTGAGAATGAACTGGCCGGAGCCCGTTTCCAGGGTGCCCATGTGGCGAAGATAGCCAAGAAGCTGAAGGAATAGATCCATAGACACAGAAACGGGGGGGAATCAATGGGATCAAAAGGACGTGAAATCATCGGGATGGATGTGGATGAACTGCTGGGATTGCTGCGCAACGCCTACTGTGACGAATGGCTGGCCTATTACCAGTACTGGCTGGGCGCAAAGGTGGTCAAGGGGCCGATGAAGGATGCCGTGGGAGCCGAGTTGCTGCAGCATGCCACCGAAGAGCTGCTGCATGCCGACATGGTGGCCATGCGCATCATCCAGCTGGGGGGAACCCCGGTCACCAAGCCCGACGAATGGTACAAATTCACCAACTGCGGCTATGAAGCGCCGGACGATCCTTTCGTCAGGACGCTGCTGATGCAGAACATCAAGGGGGAACAGTGTGCCATTGGTGTTTACAAGCGGCTGATGGACATAACCAGGGAAAAGGATCCGGTCACGTACAACATGGTGTTGACCATCCTGCAGCAGGAGGTGGAGCATGAGGAAGACCTGCAGGCGCTTCTGGAGGATTACGAGCTGATGATACGCGCGTTCAAGGAGTAGACGGTCAGCCAGCTTTTTTGCGACGGTTATTGATCAGAGCCACTTCCGGCATCACCGGAGGTGGCTCTCTTGTTGACGGCTACGATATTCCAGGTTTCCGACGATACATCGTAGACGATAGCGGCGCTATGAGCTTGCAGTTGCTGTACTACCTGGCCGACCTTGTCCTCAAGTGAATACCCGGAATCCGCCGGATCCGACCATTCCCGTGTGACAAATTCCTCGATCATCTTCCGCAGGGTATCGGAGCTGATCCGCTCAACAGGTATCTCTATCCCTTCCTCGTGCTGGGCATACTTTTCTGCAGCCATATCCGCCTTCAAGTTGTCGTTGTGTGTTGATAAACAGAGGCATTCGCTGCCGGCCGAGCAACCTCAGCGATAGAGAACGGTCCCCAGGACAGCCCACGCCAGCACCCCAACCGTCGCCAGGCCGCAGAGCAGTGCCACTGCCTGGTCGAAGTGGTTCTCGCGCCTGCGTTCGTTATAGCCCAAAAGCGCGCCGACAATAATCCCGCCGATGATCCCGCCGCCGTGGGCCCAGTTATTGATCCCCGGGAAAATAAGTCCAAAAATGAACAGGCTGATCACCCAGCCGCTCACCTCCCGGTATACCGAGCTGCCATAGGCGCCGCCCCGGCTCTTGCCATAGTAGAGCAGGGCGCCGATCAGGCTGCAGACCGCTGCCGAGGCGCCGATGGTGAACGGCACTCCGGCCAGGTAGGAAACCACATACCCGATGACGCCGCCCAGCGTGTAGATGCTGAACATGCGGCTGGGGCCGTATTCGTTGGATGCCCAGGGTGCGATCTGTTTCAGGGCCATCAGGTTGAACAGGATGTGGAGAATGCCGCCGTGCAGGTAATTGGCGCTGATCAGTGTCCAGTACCTGCCGAAATGATCGATCGGGTAGGTTCCGGTCGCGCCCAGCAGCAGCAGGCTGGTCTGGCCGGGGGACAGGAAACCTCCGCTGCGGGCGCTCACTATGAGTGAGATGACATAATACAGAACATTGACCGAG
>JAJYBH010000036.1 GCA_021779135.1 Deltaproteobacteria bacterium | reverse complement strand
GCCGCCAGGGGATCCGTGATGCCTACGCCACCGGTCGCGGAATCATCCAGATCCGCGCCAAGGCCCATATCGAGGCCGCCAAGAAGTCCGAGCGCCAGTCGATCGTCATCACCGAACTCCCTTACCAGGTCAACAAGGCCCGCCTGATCGAGAAGATCGCCGAACTGGTCAAGGAGAAGAAGATTGAGGGGATCACCGAGATCCGTGACGAGTCCGACCGCGAGGGTATGCGGGTCGTGATCGAGGTCAAGCGCGACGAGAACGCCGAGGTGCTGCTCAACCAGCTCTACAAGCAGACCCAGTTGCAGAACTCCTTCGGCATCATCATGCTGGCCATTGTCCACAATCGTCCGCGGGTGCTGTCGCTGCGCGAGATGATGGACTGTTTTGTCGAGCACCGCTGCGAGGTGGTCACCCGCCGCACCAACTTCGAGCTGAAGAAGGCCCTGGCCCGGGCCCATATCCTGGAAGGCCTCAAGATCGCCCTGGACTGGCTGGATGCGGTCATCGAACTGATCCGGGCCTCAAAAACCCCGCCCGAGGCCAAACAGGGGCTGATGGAAGGACGCTTTGCCGATCCCGAACACCTGCGGCTGCTGAACCTGCCCCGACCGGCGGGGTACGAGGGCGCGGTGCAGCTCTCCGATATCCAGGCCCAGGCCATCCTGGAGATGCGCCTGCAGCGCCTGACCGGACTGGAGCGGGACAAGATCATCGCCGAGTATGAGGATGTCCTGCGCCTGATCGCCCGTCTGCGGGAGATCCTGGCTTCGGACACCGAGATCCTCAAGATCATCGTGGCCGAACTGACCGAGATCCGCGACAAGTTCGGCGACAAGCGCCGCTCCGAGATCGCCGACAAGACCGCCGACATCTCGCTGGAGGACACCATCGAGGATGAAGAGATGGTGGTCACCATCTCCCATACCGGCTATATCAAGCGCAGCGCCGTTGACCTGTACCGCTCGCAGCGCCGGGGCGGCAAGGGCAAGACCGGCATGAAGACCAAGGAAGAGGATTTTGTCGAGCAGCTCTTCATCGCCTCCACCAAGGACTACCTGCTCTGCTTTACCGATGTCGGGCGCATGTACTGGCTCAAGGTCTACGAGATCCCGGAAGGTAGCCGCACCACCAAGGGCAAGGCGGTGGTCAACCTGGTCAATGTCGCCATGGATGAGAAGATCACTACCATCCTGCCGGTCAAGGAGTTCACCGAAAATACCTATCTCTTCATGGCCACCAGAAAAGGGGTGGTCAAGAAGACGCCGCTGGTGGAGTACTCCAATGTCCGTCAGGGCGGCATCATCGCGGTCAAGCTGGATGAAGGCGACAAGCTGATCTCCGTGGCCCTGACCGATGGCACCAAGGATGTCTTCCTGGCCTCGCGCGACGGCAAGGCCATCCGCTTCAACGAAGAGGATGCCCGGCCCATGGGGCGGGTAACCCGCGGTGTGCGCGGCATGATGCTCTCCGCCAAGGATGAAGTCATCGGCATGGAGATCGTCGACAACGCGGCGGTCGGGTCAACCATCTTTACCGTCTGCGAGAACGGCTTCGGCAAGCGCACCGACCTGGATGAATACCGCGACCAGAGCCGCGGCGGCAAGGGCATCATCACCATCAAGACCACCGAACGGAACGGCAGCGTGGTCAACGTCATGCAGGTGGCCGACGACAACGACCTGATGGTCATCACCGACAACGGCAAGATCCTGCGGGTGCCGGTCTCCGGCTTCTCGGTCATCGGCCGCAACACCCAGGGGGTCAAGCTGATCACCACCGAAGAGAAGGAAAAGGTGGTGGCGGTGGCCAAACTGGCCGAGAAGGAAGAGGATGAAGATTTCTCGGAAGATGGCAGCCCGGAAGAATAATGCAGGGGCAGCCCTGTGCGGCTGCCCAGCTGCGGGCAGGCACACGGGCCAGCTCCTACGAATTCGAAAAAACAGATCATGACCAGACCCTTCAAGATAGACAAATCCCTGCGCGAGCGGCGGCGCATCATCCGGCTGCTGGACTACCTCAAGCGTGACGACCTGACCGGTGAGCAGATGGAGCGCATCGGCCGGCGCCTGCAGAAATCGGGCAAACGGGCGCTTTCTCCGCTAGTGCGCAAGCTGTGGCAGGAGCAGAACGGCACCGCCATCTACCGCTACACCTGCATGCTGGATTTCTTTGACGATGCCGGCTGGCTCGACCAGCTGGTCAAAATCACCCTGCAGCGCAAGGACCTGGAGGAGGATGGCAAGCTGGCCCTGCTGGACCTGCTCCACGACTGCGGCATCGATGTCACCGCACCCCCTTTTGCCGGCATGACCGGCTATGGCGCCGCTTCGCTGGATGGATTCATCGATGAGTGCCTGCACGACGGTGAGCGCGGTCTGGTAAGATTCATCGACAGCTTTCTGGATGTGGCCGACGAATACCGCGAGCGCATGATCCGCCGGCTTTCCGAGACCGGCACCCCTGATGCGGTGGCATTGCTGGAGATACTGATCTCCTTTGAACGGCCGGAG
Source organism: Deltaproteobacteria bacterium (assembly GCA_021779135.1). Lineage (GTDB taxonomy): Bacteria > Desulfobacterota > Desulfuromonadia > Geobacterales > Pseudopelobacteraceae > CAIPTY01. The sequence continues at coordinate 23,542 of JAJYBH010000036.1, read as the reverse complement.
GTGGTCAGGGAGGCGATCCTGGCGCTGGGCCGGATCAAGAACGGCTGTGCCCTCAATGTCCTCGAACGGGCGGAACCCCGCCACGAAGGTGATGTTGCCGGCCTGATCCGCCGCAGCATACGCCGCCTCTCCTTCATGGGTATCCGCGAACCTGCGGAGCTGCCCCGGACATATGCCACACCCCTGCCGTTTCACAACGTGCTGGTCGGGCCGATCGATTTCTATGGCGCCCGCTCGCTGTGGTTCGACTGGCAACTCGAAGACGGCGGTTTTGCCGGCATGCTGGTGCTGACGGGTGAGTCGGACGGCCTGCTCAATGCCATCAGCTACCGTATGCGGGATGAAAAGGAATACAGCCACATTCTGAAAGATGTGACCGCCGGGGAACTCCTGCAGACGGCCGATCCGTCCTATGCCATGGCCATTCTGCGGGATGCGCTGCACCACAGCCGGGAGCAGGGTTTTTACCTTCCGCCCGATTTTTATGTGGACATGCGCCTGTTCCGGGCGGACAGCCTCAAGCCCGAAGCCTATATCCCCCGCTTCAGCCTGGTGCACCTGGATGGTATCGTCGAAAAGATTCCCGGCTATGTGACCGGCAGCAACGATCTGCTGGATGATCCCAGTCTCGAAGGCTGGATCATGTCCGAACCGGCGGTGTATGATGCCGCCGAGCGTTTCATCGCCCTGGAGGGTGAGCGGGGGGCGGACAGCGTGACTGCCGAGGCGCTGGAGGCGGAGATCTCGCGCTGTTGCGAAGAATTGATCATCCCGCGCCGTGCCGAGATCATCAAACGGCTGCTCCTGACCGCGGACTACATGCAGCAGACCGGCAGCGGGGACCAGGTTGTTCAAAAGGCCCTGGCCACCGCCTTGAGCCTGGTGGGCGGATTTCTGGCCGAATGCCGTCATCCGTTCATCCGGCGGCTGGTGCTGGACAGCGTGGATACGGCTCGCCAGGCCCTTTCCGAAGGGTACGACGTGCGACTTGACGAGAGCTATGACAATGACGATGACGAATAACCGGGAACGTATTGCCGTGATCGGCGGCGGCAGCTGGGGGACGGCCCTGGCCAACCGCCTGGCCGGCAATGGCCATGACGTCTGTCTGTGGGCCTATGAGGCCGAGCTGGTCCGCGAAATCAATGAAGCGCACACCAATTCGCTGTTTCTCCCCGGCATAGAGCTTCACCCCAGGCTGGGCTGCAGCGCAAGCCTTCAGGAAGCTGCCGTTGGCCGGGACATCATTGTGCTGGTGACTCCGGTGCAGGTCATGCGCGGTGTGCTCAAGCAGCTGGTTCCGCATATCGAAAACGGGGCCATCATCACCAACGCCTCCAAGGGGATCGAGCTGGAAACCCTGCTGACAGTATCCCAGATCTGCCGGGAACTGCTGCCGGCCGGGCTGACCGAGCGCTTCGTGGCCCTGTCCGGTCCCACCTTTGCGCGCGAGGTGGCCCAGGGGCTGCCATCGCTGATTGTGGCGGCATCCCGTGACGAGGCCGCAGCCCGGCGGGTGCAGGCGGCCTTCAGCTGCGACTGTCTGCGGGTCTACACCAACCCGGACGTGATCGGGGTTGAACTGGGCGGGGCAGTCAAGAATGTCATCGCCATCGCCGCCGGCATCTGCGACGGGCTCGGCTTCGGCCACAACGCCCGCGCCGCACTGATCACCCGCGGCCTGGCCGAGATGAACCGCCTGGGACAGGCCATGGGGGCGGATGCGGCCACCTTTGCCGGTCTGGCGGGCATGGGCGACCTGGTGCTGACCTGCACCGGCGACCTGTCCCGCAACCGTACCGTGGGCTTCAAGCTGGGCCAGGGGATGCGGCTGGCCGACATCCTGGCCGAGATGCGCATGGTGGCCGAGGGGGTCAAGAGTGCTGAATCGGTCTACAACCTTTCGCGGAAGCTGGGGGTTGAAATGCCGATCGTCGAGCAGACCTACCGGATCCTGCACGAGAACAAGCCTGCCCGCGAGGCGGTTATTGAACTGATGGCGCGGGAGCTGAGGTCGGAACAGTAACGGGAGAACAGTATGATCAGATCATTCCAGGGGATGCAGCCCAGAATAGACGAAAGCGCCTTCGTGGCCGAAACGGCTGTGATTGTCGGCGACGTGGAGATGGGGCCCCAGTCCAGCATCTGGTACAACTGCGTGGCCCGCGGTGATGTCAATTTCATCCGCATCGGCGCCCGCAGCAATGTGCAGGACCTCTCCATGCTGCACGTCACCCACAAGAAACACGCCGACGATCCCGGTGCGCCGCTGATCATCGGCGATGATGTCACGGTCGGCCACAGCGTGACCCTGCATGGCTGCACCCTCGAGAACGGCTGTTTCATCGGCATGCAGGCCATAATCATGGACAAGTCCGTGGTTGGTGAAGGCGCCCTGGTGGGCGCCCGGGCGCTGGTCACCGAAGGAACGATCATCCCCCCCCACACCCTGTGGGTCGGCGCACCGGCCAGGTACAAGCGCGACCTGACCCCGGACGAAATCGCCTGGTTGCGGAAATCGGCCGGCAATTACGTCAAGTACGCCCTGCAATACATCAACGATTGATGCAGTTCCCCCGCCCGATACCGACAAGATATCCGAGTTGCCTGACGGTAAGACGTTCCTACCTTGTAGCGGGGCTCCCATGGATGACGCACCCCACAACCAAACACTGATTACCAACGACTCCAGGACGGTACAATCCGCCCTGGAGGTCCTCGGCACAAAGGACCACAAACACCGGCTGACGCGCATGATGCCCTTTCTGGGCCCGGCCTTTATCGCCAGTGTAGCCTATGTCGATCCCGGCAATTTCGCGACCAATATCCAGGGGGGCGCCCAGTACGGTTATCTGCTCCTCTGGGTAATCGTTGCCAGCAACCTGATGGCCATGCTCATCCAGACCCTGTCAGCCAAACTGGGCCTCGCCACGGGAATGAACCTGGCGGAGCACTGCCGCGCACACTTCCCGCGACCGGTGGTACTCGTCATGTGGTTTCTGATGGAGCTGGTTGCCATGGCTACCGATCTGGCCGAGTTTGTGGGCGCCGCCCTGGGATTCCAGCTCCTGATGGGGATCCCGCTGATCCTGGGGGCCTTGCTCACCGCCCTGGTGACCATGCTGATCCTCGGCCTGGAACGGTTTGGTTTCAGGCCGCTGGAAGCGGTCATCTCCAGCCTGGTCGGCACGATAGCCATCTGCTATGTCATCGAGATCTTTATTGTCAAGCCTGACTGGGGACAGGTTGCGTATCACGCCGCTGTCCCCGGTTTTGCCGGCGCTGACAGTGTTCTGCTGGCTACGGGCATCCTGGGGGCAACGGTCATGCCCCACGCGATCTTCCTGCACTCGGCCCTGATGCAGGGCAGAATCGTTGTCCGGGACAAGCAACGCCTGACCAGCCTGTACCATTTTGAAATCGCCGACGTGGTGATCGCCATGGGCATCGCCAGCTTCGTCAATGCCGCCATGCTGATCATGGCCGCGGCGACCTTCCATGGGACGGGGCATACATCCATAGCCACCATTGAAGAGGCCTATCGAACGCTGGAGCCCCTCTTGGGGTCATCGGCAAAATGGGTCTTCGGCGTGTCGCTGCTGTTCTCGGGGCTGTCATCCACAACTGTCGGCACCAGCGCGGGACAGGTGATCATGCAGGGGTTCCTGGACTGGCATATCCCGATCTGGGTGCGGCGCCTGGTGACCATGGCGCCGTCGCTGGTCGTCATCGGCCTGGGGCTCGATCCGACCCGCACGCTGATCATCAGCCAGGTTGTGCTCAGTTTCGGACTTCCCTTCGCGATCATACCGCTGGTCATATTTACCCGCCGCGCCGATATCATGGGTGATCTGGTCAACAGGCGCATCACGACCATCTGTGCCGCCTTGATCGCGGGGTTGATCGTCCTGCTCAACATATATCTGGTCTACAAGACACTTACAGGCGGGTGATATCATGTTCACACACATCCTGGTACCCTTAGACGGTTCATCGCTGGCGGAAGCCGCCCTGCCCGCCGCCGTTTACCTGGCCGGCAGGTTCGGGGCGCGTGTCACACTCTTTCATGTGGTGGAGCGAGACGCCCCCAGCGAGGTCCATGGTCAACCGCATCTGAAAAACGCGCGGGATGCGGCCGCCTACCTTGAAAACCTTTCCCGGCGGGTGGTTCCCCAAGGAATGCCGGTTGACTGCCATGTGCATGAAAACCACGCGGAGGATGTCGCCGAGAGCATAGCGGCGCACGCCGAAGAGCTGCGGCATGATCTGGTGATCATGTGTTCTCACGGACGCGGCCAGGCGCTGCATCTCTTTCTGGGGAGCATAGCCCAGAAGGTCATTGCCAGGGGGGCGCTGCCGGTGCTGATCACGCATCCGGACGACCGGGGCAACGCACCGGAGTTTAACTGCAACAACATCCTCGTCCCCCTGGACGGCAATCCGGATCATGCCCAGGCCCTGCCAATATCGAAAGGGGTAGCCCGGGCCTGTGAGGCGGCCCTCCATCTCGCCGTCGTCATCCCCCGCTTTGCGACGCTTTCAGGGGAGTCAAAGGTTTCCAGCAGAATGCTTCCGGCCACGGCTACCAGGATGCTCGAAATCGAATCACAGGATGCCGAAAAAGCCATCCAGGCCGAGCTGGCCTCGTTGCGTGAACAGGGGTTTAGCGCCAGCGCCCATGTGCTGCGGGGGGACCCGGCAAAGATCATCGTCACGGCTGCCGTCGAGGCCCGAATCGATCTGATTGTCCTTGCCACCCACGGAAAAACGGGTATGGAGGCGTTCTGGGCCGGAAGTGTCGCGAATAAGATCTGCAGCCAGAGCAAAGTCCCGCTGCTGCTGATTCCGGTGTCGAACTGCTGACGCCCGGCCGCCTGCCGAATTCCATCCGGAGCCGGATCGCCTCTCCCTGCGAGAGCCAGGGCACGGGGAAGACAGCGCCCCGGGAAACAGGAAATCCGCCTTGCCTGCCTGGCGGGATTCTGTTATTAATCAATGAACTAATCGGGAAAGGCGCGCGATGAAGGTTACTATTCTGGGGAGCGGGACATCGACCGGCGTTCCGATGGTGGGATGCAACTGCCGGGTCTGCTCTTCGGAGGATCCGCGGGACAAGCGCACCCGGGCCTCACTGCTGGTACAGCACGGCGGCCGGAACATCCTGATTGACGCCTCACCGGATCTGCGTTTCCAGTCGCTGCGCGAAGGCATCCAGCAGATCGATGCGGTTCTTTTCACCCACTCGCATGCCGATCATGTCAACGGTATCGATGATCTGCGCGGGTTTCATTTTCTGCATAAAGAGATTATTCCCTGCTTCGGATCGCGGACAACACTTGAGACCCTGCTGAACGGTTTCAGGTATATCTTCCATGAACATGAAGGGTCAGGCTACGCACCGCTTCTCAAGCCGGTGGAGATTGTCGATCCCTTTGAACTGTTCGGAGTGACGATCACTCCGGTCCCGCTCCGGCACGGCAGGACCCAGGCCCTGGGCTTCCGTATCGGCAGCCTTGCCTATCTGACCGACTGCAACGGTATTCCGCCAGAATCATTGGCGCTTCTGGAAGGGCTGGATGTGCTGGTGATAGATGGTCTGCGCTGGAATCCGCACCCGTTCCATTTCAACATCGAAGAGGCCATTGCGGTGACAACACCGTTAAGGGCCGTTCGTACCGTACTTACCCATCTCTCCCATGATGTACTTTTTGCCGATGGCGCCACATTGCCTCCGGGATACGAGTTCGCCTGTGACGGGATGACCTTCGATAGCCGCGTGGCGGGGGGAAACGATGCATAAGGATATCAGGCTGCATGGGCAGACCGGCGACCATATCGAGTACTTTGCCATGGTGGTGGGGACCGAGGCCTATCAGCGCTATTTCTTCAACATCGTCCAGGAAGAGGACCAGCTGCGGATATTTTCACCCGGCAACGATTTTATAATCGGGCCGGAAGGGGTTACCTACCAGAGCAATGGCGGGTATTTCTGCGAGTATATGTTCGGCGTGGATCAGCCGCCGTCGGACCTGGTCAAGACGGATATCATCAACCGGCTGGTCATGTACGGCGCCCGGGCCGACGAGAAAGACGGTGCGGTCCGTTTCAGCGACCGCACGGCGGGTAACGAGAGCTTCGAGAGCATCTTTTTCGAGGGCAATGCGGTCAGCAACTATTTCTTCTTCGTCCATTCAAACTCGCTCTCCCGCAAACTCAAAAACCAGCAGGAAGAGCTGGTCAAATCTCTCGGCAAGGTCATCAAGCGTTCCACCGCGGTTGGCACGGAACAGGATGACGTGCTGATTTCCGAGATTTTCCCCTTGCTCAACGACGATGAAGCCCAGTTATTTGTCATCAAGCTGATCAACCGTCATCACCGCGAGTACCGCGACCTGTTCCGGCAGTACTATTTTCTCAACAAGAAAATAGGCGATGATGACTTTACCCGGCTTACCGACCTGGCCGCCCGGTACAATATCGATCGCTATCAGCAGGTGCGCATGCGCATCGATGTCATGTACCGCCACCCCGCCAACAAAAGCATCGTGGACGAGTACCGCAGCATCCTGCTGGCCTGTAACGCCAAGGGCAGAATCAGCCATATCGACAATGCCCGCCTGACGAGGCTGAAGACCCTGTCGGTGCGCAACAAGATCCCCGGGGCGTTGTTTTACACACTGGATGAGATGCTCAAAAAGGGGCGCAATCTGGCCAGTCAGGAGGAACAGGATTACATCGCCGCTGCCCGTGAAGTGCTGGAGGGCGTCCTGCTGCGCGAGAAGAACATCGAGAGCCTGATTGACCGCGAAGATATGCTGGTCCTGATCAAGTCCAAGAAGAAGGCCCTGGAGAACCGCGATCAGACCTTTGACCAGATGATGCTGGATGTGAGCAAGTCGTGTGATGAAAAGATCCGCGACGGCGCCGACCCGAGCCTGCTGGATGGTTTTTCCTATGTGATCACCTATCTGGATCGCTTCGAAAGCGTCTCGAACCTCATCAGCCAACTGGCCTTCATGGAGAATGTGCGGGTCAGCGAGGAGATGTTGAAGAGCCTGCTCGAACACCGGGCCGCCTTCAATAATCTCGGGGAAGGGTGCTTTGAGGAGCTTTTCATTCGGGAACTCTTCGAGAACGCCTACCTGGGGCGATTCGGCCGACGCAAGGTAAGAATACTGCTGGATGGCCTGGTCGCCATCGAAAACAATGCCGGTTCCCTCGAACGGTTGACCGGGCAGCTGATGGAGATCGACCAGGAGGAGCGCATTTCGATTCTCCTTTTGGGCCTGGTCCGGGACCGAATCCGTAATTTCTACTCCAAGTTCAGCACCAAGTCCGATCAGGAGGCGCTGCGCCACGAAGTCAGCGAGGAGCTCAAGACCAAGAAGCGCATCAAGAACGATATCCCTGTCCACCTCTTCAATGAAGCCATCTTTACCATCAAGAAAGAGGCCATGTACCTGCACACCCTGCTTCCGACGATTGTCGCCGAACGAAATATCGGCCTGCGCGAGGACTTTCTGGAAAACTCGGGCCTGGACCGTTTCTATGTCGAGGAACTGGAGCGGGAATACTACGAGAAAAACGGACTCTCCCTGGAAGGGCTGTATCATATCAGGAAGGGACTGAGTTAACGGCGGTTGAGGGTTGAGAGTTGAGAGTTGAGAGTTGTTCTCAACCCTCATCCCTCATCCCTCAACGTTCATCTTCATCCTTCATTGACAGCCATCAGCACACACGCTACACTCCTGTGTAACAATAGTACACAGGAGTTTTTTTTATGCCCAACGATCCCCGAAATGATCCCCGCATCAGCATCCTGTACAACAAGGTGGCCACCTACGGCAAGGAGAATCAGGGCGAACTGCTCTACGCCCTGGCCGAAGGCGCCCGGCTGCTCTCCGGCAGTGCCCGGGTGCGCATCTATCTGGAAGACCTGACACGCTGCGTACTCTCCTGCGTCCATGTCACCGGTGCAAAGGCGGAACCGATCCGCGAGCATAGCTTTCCGATCATCTCCAGCGAAAGCGTCGTCTCCCGTGTCTTTGCCAGCCAGTATCCGGCCGATTTCAGGGCCGCGGCAACAGAGCCGGACACTCCCGACAGCCGCTTTGCGGAGCAGTTCAATGTGCATGACAGCTACATCATGCCGGTTGTCAGCCTGGGTAAATCCATTGGTGTGATCTGCATCGATAACAATCAGGCAAACAGGGGGCTCAAGGCCCGGGAAAAATCACTGCTGGCCGATTTCTCCGGATTTGTCGCCGGGCGCCTCGACCAGGCCCGCATCTACCACCAGCAGGTTCAACTGGCCCGGCGTCTGGAGGAGTCCAAGTCGCGCGAGGCGGCCGGGATGATGGTGGCATCGGCTGTCAGGCTGATCGAAAAGCTCTCCCTGGCGTCCGTGCTGGTGCCGGTCCACTCCGGAAACGCCGTCGAAGGCGGCGAACTTGAAATCCTGGCCAGCTATTCTGAAGATGAAGGCCTCAGGACTCTTTACGACCAGCTGGGTGCCATTGACCTGAAAAAAGGGAGCTCGCTGATCTCCCGCTACATCAATGACCAGGCTGTCATTACCGATGAGCGCATGCTCTCTCCGCTGTATATCGCCGACCTGACCCAACACAGCCTCCAGAAGCCCGCCCTGACCGAATCCATGGCCCTGCGCTCCCTGTATGTCGTGCCGCGCTATGATAGCACCACCCGCCGGGTCATTTGCCTGGTCAACTATTTCTCCCGCGACCTGTACCGCTTTACCGAATTCGAGATGGGGCTGCTGCAGACCCATGCCGAGATGGTCGAGCGCGTCATCAGCGAGGTGGGTGGCGAACACCTGGAGATCCGCGTGCTGTCGGAGATCACGGAGCTTTTGAACGAGAGTACCGAGAGTCTGCAGCCGTTTTTGACCAAGGTGCTCTCCAAGGCCACCGAACTGATCGGCTCCGATACCGGCAGCATCGCCGTGGTAAGCGAGCGCGACGGGGTCAAACGACTGGTGGTGGAGGACGAAAACGGCGCCATTGTCGGCGCCAAGAACAAGGAGTGGCTGAAGAAATACATCCCCCCCTTCCTGGTCGGCGCCGAAGAACTGGCTCCGGAGGAGCGCAGCCTGACCGGCTATGTTGCCGCCACCAAACGGCCGAAGATCATCGCCCGGGTCGAAGAGGAGCAGCAGGCGGGCGGATTCCACCGCTCCATGAGCGACCTGTTGAAGAGCGAGATCGCCGTGCCGGTGATCTGTGATGACGAGGTCATCGCCGTGATCTGCCTCAATTCCCTGGTCCACGACTACTTCCGCGAGGAGCACCGCCGCATCCTGCAGATCATCGGCTCCCTGACGGCCCGGCATATCTCGGACCTGCAGCGCATCGAACGACTGCAGGGCGAGGTCAACCGGCTGACGACCGACGTGGCCTACAAGGACCCCCTCATTTCCTCCTACCGCCTGGGCAATATCATCGGCAACAGCCAGAAATCCCAGGAGGTGGTGGATTTCATCAACACCGTCTCGCCGCCGCTCTTCAACCGTATCCTCTACTGGTCCCACAACATCCTTCAGGAGGCCACCATCGGCCTCCCCTCGATCCTGGTTACCGGCCAGACCGGCTCAGGCAAGGAATTCTTCTTCAACAACCTCTACAACAAGCTCAACGAGTTTTACCGCCGGGACATCAACCCCGGAGGCGAGTTGCCGGTCAAGAAGAGCAACATCGCCGCCTACGCCGGTGATCTGACCTATTCCGAGCTGTTCGGCCACAAAAAAGGCGCCTTTACCGGCGCCTACAGCGACCGGCGCGGGATTCTGGAAGAGACCATGGGCGGGATCGTCTTCCTGGACGAGATCGGGGACGCCGACCCCAAGACACAGGTGCAGCTGCTCCGTTTTCTCGATAACGGCGGTTTCATGCGCCTGGGAGACAATACCGAGCGCTACAGCCGCGTGCTGCTGGTAGCGGCCACCAACAAGAATCTGCAGGAGGAGATCGCGGCCGGGCGTTTTCGCGAAGATCTGTATCACCGCCTGTCCGAGCTCTCCATCCGTCTGCCGTCGCTCAATGAGCGGCGCGAAGATATCCCCGACCTGTCGGTGCACTTTCTGGGCAAGCTCTACCGTACCTACCGGCGCGAGGATGAACCGGCCGAAACCCCACCCTCCCTGACTGCCGAGGCCAAGGACGTTCTCACGCGGCACAGCTATAAGGGCAATATACGGGAACTGCGCAGCATCCTGCTGCGGGCGCTCTTTTTCCGCACCCAGAATGTCATCACCGCCGACAGCATCCGCATGGCCATTGCCGGCACCGGTTCCGGTGAACCGCCGCAACTGCCTGCCGTACGCAGCCTGGATGAGCGGCTGGCATCGGAAATTATCGAGCGGATCCAGGCCGGCGGTGATTTCTGGGGCGAGGTCTACGAACCGTTTTCGCACAACGACATTTCACGCGAGACGGTACGGCTGGTGATCGAGAAGAGCCGCGTCCAGGCCGGAAAGACCATGCCGGCTGTGGCCCGGTATCTGAAGGCGCTTGGTGATGGGGGAGAGAAAGATGAGGAGCAGCGCAGGCTGTTCAAATTCAAGAATTTCCTGTACAAGACCGTCAGGATCTGAACGCCGCCTCAGCGACAGCTAGTTCGTAACCCTCACCCGAAACTGGTCCTTACGGCCGGAAACTGTCTCCACGCGCTGAGCCGGTATTCCCAGCTCCTTGACGAGATATTCTTTCAAATTGAGCGTACGGTTTTTGGTTCGAGAGTCGGAGCGGTGGTTTGCCATCGGTCTCTCCACCTCTATCCGGTAATCGGAGGTTTGCGCCGCGATCTGTTTGAGCGGCTCCATGGCCTTGCGACTGTCGTCGTCAATTACGTCCTTGTCGCTAAAGGTGATCGGCGGCAGAAAGGGGATTGTCGCCACCGTCAACTCTAACTTTTCCCCCAGACTCTTTTCCAGGACAGCGGTGAGCCATTTGAGTTCGCGCGGGTCGGAAGGATAGTCGCGGGCGATAGTGACCGTAACTCCGATCGGCTTGTTCTTTTCGGAGAAGGTTATGCTGCAATCGCTGATCTTGTAGGGCGTAATGAACGCCTCGATCTCCCGGCAGCCTTCTCCGAGGCGCGCCACGGCTTTCGCCCGCAGTGTGGCCAGTGTCTCGGGAGCTGGCGCTACTGCCGGAATGATCGCGCTGAGCGGCGTCGGCGGCTCGATGGTCCCCGAACGTACGATGATCTGCTCCAGTTCCAGCTTTGCCGGCCGGCCGATCCGGGCGGTCAACTCCTTTTCGACATCCTTTTGTACCTCGCTGTCCACGTATTTCACCGTGTTGATGGATGCCGTCACCACATACCCCCCATCCTCCCTGGCGATCGAGACCCTCGTCAGGCGGGTGTGCTGAAGACGATTGAGGTGTGCTTTCAGGATTCCTTCGATCCTTCCGGTCAGTTTCACCTTGCGGATATCTTTTACCAGCGTGACAACCAGAGGTATGGAAATGATCACCAGCACGGTTCCCAGGATCTGGAAACGCCGCCTGGCCGTGTAACGGGGATCCTCAGCCATGCTTCCCCTGAACCTGAGAAGATAGAAGACGAAATTCGAACTGATCACGATTGCCACGAGATTGGTGAAGAAGAGCAGGAATCCTCCCGCTGCCATGCCGAGCTGCCAGGTGCCGACACCATAGCCGACGACACTCAGCGGCGGAATGACCGCCGTGGCGACCGCAACGCCGGTAGTGGTGAAGAGATAGTTTTTGCGGGTGCAGAGCGCCAGCGCCCCGGCGGTGCCGGCGAAGGTGGCGATCAGCAGGTCGTAGATGTTGGGCCGGGTGCGGGAGAGTATCTCGTGTGTAGCGCCTTTGAGGGGCGAAAGGAGGGTGAACAGCGCCGCTACAAAGACAGCTATCCCCACGCTGTATGCAATGTTGCGCACCGCCCGGCGCGACAGGGCCAGGTCACCCAGGGCGAATGCCAGCCCCAGGGAAAAGATGGGCCCCATCAGCGGCGATATCAGCATGGCGCCGATCACGACCGCCACGCTGTTGATCAGAAGGCCGAAGAGCGCGATCAGATTGGACAGAACAATCGAGGAAATGTAGCTGCCGGACAGTTCGGTGCGTCCCGCCAGATCCGAGATAACGTTCTTGTGGTCGATGTCGCTGGTTTTAGTATCCACATAGCGGGAAAAACGCGCGGACAGGTACTTCCACATTGTCGAATATGAAACGCCGTGACCCTCGGTCGTCATGCTCCCTCCATCCGTTGACCAGTTTAAGCCGGATACGACTACGGCATGGTTGTCATATTGCCGTCATGCAGTGAGGATAATGGGGGGAGATGTCTCGCCCCGCGCAGCAAGGAAATGATAGTCCATGCTATGCGCCCCTCATTCAAGACCCCGATCCAAGAGCACTCCATCAGGTGCCGAGCATCTTGCTCAGTTCGGGCACGGCCTTCTGCATGATCGACTGCAGGGTGTCATTAAGAACCGATCGTGCCAGCAGGTCACGGTCCTTGATGTCGGTTTTGGACGATGTTGCCTCATACTGCAGGCGTTTGATCAGTTGGCCGTTCTTTACGATATCCATCCCCGCCAGCACCCGGCAGGTCACCTTGATATCCGCCAGATCCGAGATTTGCTCCAAGTTGATCTCGGATCTGGTGAGGTCGATCACCGCTTGTCCGCCGGTTGGACGCTGCGTGGCGGTTATGACCGTATAGCCGGCCTTCCTGAACTCCGAGCTCAACGCCGTCTGGATGATTTCCGCCGGGGAGCGTGGGCTGGAAACCTCGTCGATCTGTTTGTTCTCATCATCCTTGACCTTGCCGAGTACCCATTTGATATCCGGCGATTGGGTCTGCTGGCTAGGCGGAATGACGATGTAAAGCTCTCCGCTCCCGCCGTGAATAAATGTGGTCGCCTCATAGAGCGTATCCACATTGCGGGCATAGCGGGTGCAGCCGCTAAAAATCACCATTCCGGCGAGCATGGCAAGCAGGGTAAAAAATACGTGGGTAAACCTGTTACGTACTGATTTCATGGCTGACTCCTTTGTTGGGTTGCGAAACGTCCGCTCGCTGTCTTTTTTCACATTCCTCAAGTTTTGTCGAACATTCGGTCAATCGGGATTTGAGTTTCGAAATTTCAATCGATTTGCGCAACGAACCGGGAAGCGTGGCCAGGAATGTTGCCAACACTCCGGCACCGAAGGTGATGAGCAGAACGACCACCAGGGGGCCGTCAAAATACCACCCCAGGAAGGTCACCAGTGTGTGCTGCGAGTTTTGTACGGCAAAATAAGTCATCACCAGAGAAAGTGCAATCGCTGCCACCAGTGCAAACTTCATGATTCAACCTCCGCAGGATTTCCCGGCATCTCGGGATAGATTCGCTCCACCAGTCTGCCCAGGGACATGCCCTGGATCACGATGGAGAATACAACGATGATATAGGTGATCGTCACTATGGTGGCTCGCTCCGGCGCGGCGGGAATGGAGAGGGCCAACGCCACCGAAATTCCGCCCCGCAATCCGCCCCAGGTCAGGATGCTGATCGTCCCCGGGCTGAACTTCCTGAACAGCCGCATGAATACGATTGCCCCCCCGACACTGGCCCAGCGGGCAAAGAGGGTGATTGCGATCGCCAGCAGTCCGGCAACCAGCAAGGAGGTAGTAAACGGCATGACCAACACCTCCATGCCGATCAGCATGAAGAGCAGGGCATTGAGGATCTCGTCCATCAACTCCCAGAAGTCGTCGAGGCGCGCGCGGGTAATCTCCGACATGGCAAAGGCGCGACCGTGGTTGCCGACCAGCAGACCTGCCACGACAATAGCGATTGGCCCAGAGGTGTGGATCCGGTCCGCCAGGGCAAAGCCGCCCATGACCAGTGCCAGCGTGATGATGACCTCCACCTGGTAGTTGTTGACCCGTTTGAGCATCTGGTAGGCCAGCACTCCGATCACCAGCCCCAGCAGGACCCCGCCCAGCGCCTCCTCGGCGAACAGCCGCGCCACGCTACCCGAGCTGACCTCGCCTCCTCCCTGAGCCAGTTCGAGGATGATCATGAACACCACGACACCGATGCCGTCGTTGAAGAGCGATTCCCCGGCAATCTTGGTTTCCAGACTTTTGGGGACCCCGGCCGTCTTGAGAATGCCGATAACCGCCACCGGGTCGGTCGGAGAGATCAGTGCCCCGAAGAGCAGGCAGTAGATGAACGAGGCCGGGATATTCAGAAGATCCAGCACTAGCCAGGTCAGGCCGCCGACCATGAAGGTCGATGCCACGACCCCCACGGTGGCCAGAACGGTAATAGCCCATTTCTGTTTGATCAGGTCATCGAGCTTGATATGCATGGCACCGGCAAAGAGCAGGAATGATAACATGCCATGCAGCAGGGCCTGGTTGAAATCGATTGTTTCCAGCACCCCCGCCACATGACCCTGTCCGATGTCAACGCCCAGCCAGCTCAGAAGGACGATGCCAAGAGAGGCCATCAGGGCGATGAACATCACTCCGATGGTGGTCGGCAGGTGCAGCACGCGGTAGTTGATGTAGCTGAACAGCGCCGTCAGCACCATCAATATGGCTGTTATTTCGAAGATATGCATGGTCCGCCCATCAGCTCCTCAATCGGTGGAAAACATGCTGCCGGCGGCTCATTGGCTGCCCGCAATACGCTGATATCGATCACGATTCCGGTAATGCCGCCCAGTTGAACCCGGTCGCCGACCGAATAGGCTTCTTACTGGCCAGTCTGAAACCGCAGGCCAGATATTGACGTTCATGCTGACACCCATTTGGGAACATTCCTATAACGACCCTACATAGCATGTTTTTGAAATCATGTAATCAATCATGGCCGTCACGAGCAGCTTCACGACCCGAATCAAACTACTGTGAATAGTATCACGAATATTGACAGACGTGAGAAGCAACGGCCAGTTTGCACCCGTAAGCATACCACTGTGGGGCGAAAAAAGATGGACAGCTTTTTCAGATAAAGGCAGCGCCCCCGGGCGGACTATCCCCCATGGGATCGGAACCGCGTGGGTGACCGGCTGATCCTAAAACGGCCAGAAGAGCGGGATTAGGATCGTTGCCAGCACCCAGAAGATAATGTTGAGCGGGGTGCCAACCCGCAGGAAGTCGGCATAACGGTAATGGCCCAGACCGTAAACGAGGGTGTTGGTCTGGTATCCGACCGGTGTCATGAACGAAGCCGACGCCGCATAGGTGACCGCCATCAGAAAGGGGCGCGCATCGACCCCCAGGGAGTGGGCCGTGGCAATGGCGATAGGAGTAAGCAGGGCAGCGGTGGCGTTGTTCGACATCAGTTCCGTCATCACGAAGGTCATGAAGTAGAAGGCCGACAGAGACGCCCGCGGCCCCCAATTGCCGATGGTATCGACGAGCGTGTCGGCGAGCAGCAGAGCAGCGCCGCTCTTTTCCATGGCCTTACTCAGCGCCAGCACCCCTCCGAGCAGAAAGATCACCTTCCACTGAACCGCCCCGTATGCCTCATCCAGGGTGAGACAGCGGGAAAGCACCATGAGAAAGCAGCCGATAATGGCGCTCACCAGGATGGGCAGCAGCCCCAGCGAAGCGCTCCCCACCACGAAAGCGATGATGGCGATGGCGGAGATCATCCGCCGTTTGCGGAAGGTCGGGTATTCAACTTCGGAGACGATCACAAAAGTCCTGTCTTCCCGGAGTTGGTCCATGTGATGACGCTCCATCTGGAAGAGGAGGACGTCGCCCGCGCGCAGCAGCATCTCCTGAAGGTGCTCCCGCATGACGAGCCCCCGGTGCCGGACTGCCAGCGCCGTGAGGCCGTAGCGTGAACGGAAGCGCGCCTGCCTGAGCGAGCGGCCGTCGAGGGTGGAATTCGGGGCTATGACCGCCTCCACCAGGACCTCCTCTTCCCCCTTTTCCTCTTCCTCCTTTTCATGCCGCAGAGTTATCCCCCGCCGCTCCTGGAGCCTGCGGAAGTTATCCAGGTCGCAACGCACCTTCAGATGGTCCCCCTCGCGAAGGACAAGCCGCTCCGGCGACTCCTCGATCCGCTTGCCGTCGCGGTAGACATCGACGCGCCTGATAGAAAGATCCCGCAAGAGCGGCGAGTCGGCCAGCACCGTTCCGACCGAGGCCGCCTCCGACTCCAGCACGATCTCGATTAGATAGTCGCCGATGCCGAAGGTCTTCCGCAGGTCCTCCTCTCCCTCGGGCGCCGGGAGGAGGCGGACGCCGATGATGAGCATGTACAGGGTACCCGCCAAGGCTATGACGATGCCGAACGGGGTGAACTCGAACATCCCGAAGGCGGGTTGTCCTTGCTTCTCCGCCAGCGAGCTCACGAGGATGTTGGTGGAGGTGCCGATGAGTGTGCAGGTGCCGCCGAACAGGGCACTGAAGGAGAGCGGCATCAATAGCTTGCCGGGGCTCACGTTAAGCTCCTGGGCGAGCCCCAGGACGACTGGCAGGAGGATGGCGACCACGGCGGTGTCGTTGATGAATGCGGAGAAGGTGCTGGTGGTCACCATGAGGAGCACCAGGGCGAGCCAGAAGTTCCTCTTGCCGATGCTCACCAGTCTGGCGCCGATGAAGTTCACCGCCCCGGTCCGGTAGAGCCCGGCGGAGAGAATGAACATGGCGCCGACCGTCACCGTCGCCGGATGACTGAACCCGCTGACCCCCTCCTCGGGCGTAATGACACCCGAAAGGATCAGCCCGGCCATGACCATCATCGACACGAGGTCCATGGAAAGCTTCTCGGTGGCAAAGAGTATGACGGCTGCCATGACAAAGGTCAGGACTATTGCGATTTCAATGGTCATGATAGGCGCACCCTCGGAAAACACCTACCCGTCAGGGTCGGGTATCCTTCTCCCGCGGGAGGTCGGCCGACTCGTGCTTCATCAGCATCTCCAGGCTGTTGCCGTCGAGGCGCACGACCCGCTGCGGAAAGGGGATCTCGATCCCGTGCTCGGTAAAGGCGGCCAGAATGGCGAAATTAAGATTGCTGGTCAGCAATCCCTTGCGATGGATGAGAGATGTGCTCCAGGCGCGCAACTCGAAGTTGAGGCCGCTGTCGCCGAATTCCATCAGTCGCACTCCGGGAGCCGGATTGTCGAGAACGTCCGGGTTGTTCATCGCTACTTCCCGCAGCAGACGTACAACCAGCTCCACATCGCTCCCGTACGCGACGGAAACGGGAATGCGGAAGCGGACCTTGCGATCGTTATGGCTCCAGTTGATGACATTCTCGGTGATGAATTTGGAGTTGGGCACGATGATGGTTATGTTGTCATTGGTCACTACCTCGGTACTGCGTCCTCCGATCCTCTCCACGTCCCCCTCGACATTTCCGACGACAATGCGGTCTCCCACCTTGATGGGCCGTTCGAACAGTATGATGAGACCGCTGATGAAATTATTGACTATATTCTGCAGACCAAAACCGAGGCCGATGCCGACGGCGCCGGCCAGTACATTCAGGGCCGTCAGGTCAATCCCCGCCGTCTGAAGAATGATCACAAGACCAACGACGATGATGAAGTAACGGATGATGGAGCCGGCCGCCTGCCGGGCGCCTATGTCCATCTTCGTCCTGGTGAGAAGTTGTTCCACGATCCATTTGCGGAGCCTGCCGGTCAGGAAAAAAAGGAGTCCCGTAAAGACAATCATGTAGATGATGGTCAGGATCGTGATCTGGGCACTACCGAACGTTAACAGGGGAATGTCGAATTGGCTCTTCAGCCGTTCAAACCATAAACGTAACGTTGTCACAGGAGCCTCCAGGGTCAAATAACCAGAGCCGGGGGATCAGGTTGGCAGTCAGCATCGTGATTGAAAAAACAAGGCGTTTCCCTGTCAAAGCAGGTGTTTCCCGGCCTTGCATAGCGGATTTCGCCTCATGAACAGCGGCATTCCCGCAGCAGCATTTCGATTCCCCGCAAGGTGAGATCGACCCCGTCAGGGCGGTTGTCCAGTTCGTAGCCAAGCTCGTGGACCATCTTGTGGATCAGAAAACAGCGCAGCATGATGGCCAGCTCCGTCCGGTCGGCGGGCAGCAGTGGTGAACTCTTCATGGCATGCAGGTACGCCTTCAGGTAGGAGCCGCTGACGTAGACGTACCACGCCTCAAGCCAGGGTTCGAGCAGGGGTACGTCGTCGGGGTGACTGTCGCCGTGATGAACCAGTGTGGACATGGCCGCATAGTGGAACGAGTGGATCATGCCGGCCACATCGCGCAACGGAGAGCGCTTCAGGCGTCGTTCGCTGAGTGAATGGGCCGGCTCTCCCTCGAAATCGATGAAGACGAAATCCTTGCCGGTGAACAGGGCCTGCCCCAGGTGCAGATCGCCGTGGATCCTGCATTTCATGGCGGAAAAGCGCTGGCCGGTAATCTTGTGCAGACAGGCCACAATCTCCTTTTCAGCAGCCAGGATCTGCTCGGCCCGGCGCTGCACGTTGTCGGGCAGTCGCTTGAGATTTGACGCCAGGGCCTGGAAATTCCGCAGAACCAGGCCGCGCATCGACTGGAAGATGGAACGCTGGTAGAGGGTGGAAAATTCCTCCATGTTCCAGGTGCCGTCCGCGGAATCGGATGCCAGGGCCCGATGCATCTCCGCCGTGCGGCGGCCGAGCAGCAGGGCCATTTCCATGTGCAGCCCGCGAACCAGTTCGCGGAACTGGTCCGGGATGCCGCGGTCGCCGACTTCCAGGATGGTCGGCAGCGGGGCCGGAAGCCTTGGCAGATCATGCTTGTGGGACAGGATGTGCTCCACGAATTGCGCGAGACTGGTCAGCGTGTTGCCCCAGGCATCGCCGTGGCAGGCTACGTAGGTTTGCAGGATGCCGATATCGTATGATTTGCCGGTCCCGGTGCGATATTCGATTTTTCCGGCATAGGCGGGGACGTTCCGGAACGATCTCTTTCCGGCCAGGAACCTGAGAATCTCCGCTTCCGGATTGATCCCCTCCTCCAGTTTCCGGTACATCTTGAACAGCAGGCGATCGCCGTAGAGGATGCTGGTGTTGTTCTGCTCGACCGTGGCGACCCTGCTGGGGAACAACTCCGAGCGGGGCGGAGAGCTTTTCGTGATGCCGCCGCCCCTCAGGCCGACCAGTTGAGAGCCGTTTTCTCCCTGTACCTTTGCCCGGTCGCACATCATTTCGAAGAACAATACCCGGAACTCCTCAAAGTAGGTTGCGTCGCACAAGACCCCCTCCACATCACCGAGTGCCAAGGCCGTGACCGTTGCCAGCGGATGCCGGTCCGTCATGCTCTGCACCTGTTCAGAGGAAAGCCAGGTCATGGGAATAAGGTATACCTCGGGGTCCGCGCCGGTGTAGGTGACCTTGAAGAAGGCCAGCAGAAAGAGTTGATCATCATGTTGCAACTGGCAGCTGTCGATCACGCTGATTTGCCTGATGACCCGCCCCTTACCGAAAAACCAGAAGACGCGCTGCAGATAACGGGGCAGGATGACGTTGCACAGGCGATCTCCGGTCCTGCCTTTCAGCACGTCCCACCAGGGATGCCCTTCCCGCAGTTTCAGTTTCAGGCACTCCTCGTCGCACGGTTCGAGCCGCGCCTCGCTGTTGCGCAGCACAAACCAGAAGTAGTTGTATGCCCCCATGGTGAAGTGGTAGCGGGTTTCCTGGATGATGGGAAAGCGGTTGCGGCTGAAGACCTCCTCGGGGATCATACCGGCGTAGCGGGAAAGATCGACGGTGACTGTCTGGGCAAAGCGGGACAGATTGATGACCACCAGGAGCCTTTCATCTTCAAAGCCGCGGATAAAGGTCAATACCTTGGGGTTGTCCGACGGCAGCATCTCCAGGGCGCCGCAGCCGAAGGCCCTGAAACGCTTGCGCATGGCGATCGTGCGCCGCATCCACCAGAGCAGGGACGAGGAATTGCGTTCCTGGTTCTCCACGTTGATCGATTCATAGTGGTATTCCGCTTCGATGATGGCCGGCAGGTACAGCTTGTGCGGACTGGCCGTGGAGAAGCCGGCATTGCGGTCCGGGTTCCACTGCATCGGGGTGCGGACGCCGTTGCGGTCGCCCAGGAAGTAGTTGTCGCCCATGCCGATCTCATCGCCGTAGTAGATGATCGGGGTACCCGGCAGGGAGAAGAGCAGCATGTTCATCAGTTCGATCTTGCGGCGATTGTTGCCCATCAGGGGCGCCAGACGACGGCGGATGCCGAGATTTATGCGCGCCCGCGGGTCGGAGGCATACACCCGGTACATGTAGTCCCGTTCTTCGTCGGTCACCATCTCCAGGGTCAATTCGTCATGGTTGCGCAGGAAGATGGCCCATTGACACCCCTCGGGGATGGCCGGTGTCTGATCGAGGATATCGACGATCGGGAAGCGGTCTTCCATCTCGATGGCCATGAACATGCGCGGCATGAGCGGAAAATGGAAGGCCATGTTGCTTTCGTTGCCCTCGCCGAAATAGGCGGCGGCATCCTCCGGCCACTGGTTGGCCTCTGAAAGCAGCATGCGGTTTTTGAAGGAGCTGTCCAGGTGGGTCCGCAGTTTCCTGAGGAAGGCGTGGGTTTCGGGCAGGTTCTCGCAGTTGGTCCCCTCCCGTTCGAACAGGTAGGGAACGGCATCCAGCCGGACTCCATCCACCCCCATCCGCATCCAGAAGTCGATCACCCGCAGCATCTCCGTCTGGACCTTGGGGTTGTCGAAATTGAGGTCTGGCTGGTGGGAGTAGAAACGGTGCCAGTAGTAGGCCTTGGCCAGCGGGTCCCAGGTCCAGTTGGAGGTCTCGAAATCCTGGAAGATGACACGCGCCTCGCGATACCGCTCACTCGTGTCACTCCAAACATAAAAGTCCCGGTATCGGGATCCCGGCTTGGCCCGGCGGGCACGCTGGAACCAGGGGTGCTGGTCCGAGGTGTGGTTGAGGACCAGTTCGGTGATCACCCGGATGCCGCGGCCGTGGGCCGCGCGCAGCAGTTTTCTGAATTCGCGCAGGGTATTGTAGCTGGGGTTGACGTTGTAGTAGTCGGCGATATCGTAGCCGTCATCACGCTGCGGCGAGGGATAGAAGGGGAGCAGCCAGACCGCCGTGACCCCCAGCTGCTGCAGGTAGTCGAGCTTGCCGAGCAGGCCGAGGAAATCACCGGTGCCGTCCGCGTCGGAGTCGGCGAAGGCCTTGATGTGCACCTGGTAAATAATGGCGTCCTTGTACCAGCAGGGATTGTCTTCAAGGATGGAATGA
This sequence comes from Deltaproteobacteria bacterium, assembly GCA_021779135.1. GTDB lineage: Bacteria > Desulfobacterota > Desulfuromonadia > Geobacterales > Pseudopelobacteraceae > CAIPTY01. The sequence goes on along the minus strand of JAJYBH010000036.1, from coordinate 2,299 downwards.
TCTGGACGCATGGGTCATATTCTCCCGGGGTGGCCGTTTCTGAATCCTGAAAAGAATCCTCATCCGGTCCTGCCTTGTCAAGAATTGATTGGGCTGCTTTTCATTATACCAGATAATCCGGTCTTCCCGGCAATTGGCAATCACCGATACTTGACTGAACCACCCTTATTGCGTTGACGCCGGCTTGTCCGGAATAGTAGTCTGGCTTGTATTAAAATAATCATGGATACATCAAACATGGCCAACTCATCAACCAGCACGGACCTCCAGCAGGACACCTCCATTGCCGAAGCGCTGCGGATTCTGGGCAAGACGGATTTTCTGCTGGCGGTGCACGATGCCAGTTTTCCCGGCGTGGATGGCGAAGATGCCGGCCGGGGCAGCCCCTATGGCGCGGGTGGCCTGGCCTTGGCCCGCTTCGCGCGATCCCTCGGCTTTACCGGCCTGCAACTGGGTCCGCAGGGCCGGACCTCGGCGGTCAATCCCTCGCCCTACGACGGCACCCTGTTTTCACGAAATATACTTTCCCTGGACCTGAAGACCCTGGTGGATCAGGGGCTGCTCGGCCGCCGCGCCTGGCAGGCGATCTGTGCTGCCAACCCGCGCCCTGAAGGGCGAAGAGTCCCGTACGCATGGGCTTTTAACGCCTACAACGAAGCGCTGGCCGAGGTGCATGACACCTTTGCCGCCGCGCGAAAGGAGGGGGATGCGGCCGCGTTGTTGCTGGACCGCGAGATCAAGAGCCTCTGGCGGTCAGCGCGCTGGCTGCGGGATGATGCCCTCTACGAAGCCCTGAGCCTGGAACATGGGGGGCTGCCCTGGCGGGAATGGCCGCCAAAAGGAGATGCCGTCCTCGACCGGTTGTTATGCTCGCCTCCGCCGGGCAGGCAGGCTTTCTGCGCCGACCGCCGCCGGGTGCTGGAAACGAAGCATGCTTCCCTTCTGGAACGCTACGCCCTGGCCCAGCAGCTGTTACTGCGGCAGCACCTGGCCTTTCGCGACAGCATGCATGCGCTGGGACTCAAGGTTTACGGCGACTTGCAGGTAGGTTTCTCCCAGAGTGACGCCTGGAGCCTGCAAGGCCTGTTGCTGAAGGACTACTTTTTGGGGGCGCCCCCCAGCCGGACCAACATCGAGGGGCAGCCCTGGAGCTATCAGGTACTCGATCCGGCGCACTATCTGGACGTAGAAGGCAGGCCCGGCCCGGTGCTCGCTCTGGTCGCCGAACGGTTGGGCAAGATGCTCTTCGAATTCGACGGCCTGCGTCTGGATCATCCCCATGGCCTGGTCTGCCCCTGGGTCTACCGGGCCGATGACCCCGACCCCTACCATGCGGTGCAGAACGGGGCACGGCTGTTTTCCTCGCCTGACCTGCCCGACCACCCCGGCCTGGCCCGCTATGCCATCGTGCGCCCGGACCAGATCAACCGGGAGCGGCCCCGGCATGCCGACGACTGGGTACGCGAGCTGACCCCCGGGCAGGAGCAGCGCTACGCCCTGGTCATGGACGCCATCATGGAACAGGTGCGCGCCAACGGCCGCCGCAAGGAGGACATCCTCTGCGAGGTGCTGTCCACCGAACCGCTGCCTCTCCGGCGTGTGCGCCTGCGGCACGGCCTGGGGCGCTTCCGCGTCACCCAGAAGGCCGACCTGGACAATCGCAAGGACGTCTATCGCAGCGAGAACACGCTGCCCGAGGACTGGATCATGGTGGGTAACCACGATACGCCGCCTATCTGGCGCCTGGTCAAAGATTGGCAGGGGAAGGAGGAGGGGAGGAAGCATGCCGCCTATCTCGCCCGCCGGCTGCGTCCGGACGATCCCGGCACCCTGGCGGCGGCCCTGGCCGCGGATCCGCGCCGGCTGGCGCATGCCAAGGTGGCGAACCTTTTCCTCGGCCCCGCCCGGCACGTCATGCTGTTTTTCGCCGATCTTTTCGGGCTGGAGGATACCTATAACGCGCCGGGTACACAGACGGAGGACAACTGGACCCTGCGGGTGCCGCAGGATTTCGGCCGCTGCTATGAAGAGCGGCGGTGGCGGGGAGAGGTGCTCAACCTGCACGCGGTGCTGGCCCTGGCCCTGCGGGCGCGTGCGGACATTGACTGTCCGGAGCTGATTGCTCGGCTGGAGGCCGGGGCGGGTTGGACGATTGATTAAGGGAGCTAATCTCCGCCATCCTTCCTCCGCCCCGGCCACCAGCGGTCGATCAGTTCCGCGGCCGCATCCTTCCCGCCCAGCCCGAAGGCCAGTGCCAGGGCAAAGACGACCCCGGCCAGGATGATCAGGAAGCTCTGCC
>JAJYBH010000035.1 GCA_021779135.1 Deltaproteobacteria bacterium | reverse complement strand
TCGGAGGCGCTGCCGATTACCGGCACTACGAAGGAGAGGTCAAAGGCTTCATTCCTCTCAATAACGCTCGATATATAAGTGTGTTCCACATTGTTTACAATCAGACCCTCGGTGAAAGTGTTCCATTTCTGGAACAGAGCATCTTGGGGGGGGAGACCACTCTGCGGGGGTATGGGCGTAACCGCTTCATTGATAACAGCTATTTCCTGTTGAATCTGGAAGAACGCATTCGGCTCTTTCGCTGGGAGATATTCAACGTCAAGGCTGACTGGGAACTGGCGCCCTTTATCGACCTGGGCGCCGTCATGTCGAGGCTTGACCGGGCGAGCGCCAAGCAGTTCGAGTTCAACCCCGGCATCGGTGTCCGGGCCGTGGTCAGGCCAAACATCATCGGCCGGGTCGACGTTGGTATTGGGCATGACGGGCCGGCAGTGTTCGTTGGGTTGGGATACCCGTTCTGACACATCAGTAATTCGCGGCTAGTACCCTGCTGTCGCTTACCCTAGTTCCTTCTGCAATCGCTGCATGCGGTCCATCTCGGCATAGAGTCCGCCCCGTTGCAACAACTCTTCCGGCGTCCCCTCTTCGGCAATCACCCCCCGTTCCAGTACAATCACGCGGTCGCAATCGCGAAACGCCGAAATACGCTGGGATACGATCAGTACGGTACGGTTTGCGTAATACCGCCCCAATTCGGCCAGAATTCCCTCCTCGCGGCCGGCATCCACCGATGAGAGAGGATCGTCGAGCAGCAGGACAGGTGGATTGGTGGCCAGTGCCCGTGCAATGGCCAGACGCTGTTTCTGACCTCCCGATAACGAGACTCCTTTTTCACCCACCACAGTATCATAACCTTCGCGGAACTTTTCGACATCTTCGGTAAAACCAGCCTGGCGAGCGGCATCGGTGACCATCCTGCCGTCGTAGTCAGGAAGTCCATAGGTAATATTCTCGCGTATGCTGCGGGAAAAGAGAAAGGCCTCCTGGGGGACATAACCAACCAGCCGGCGCAGGCTGGCCAGGGTTATACCGTTGATGTCCTGCCCATCGATAAAGAGCATGTTGTCGGCAACGGGCAGCAAGCGCGGCAGCAGATTGATAAGAGTGGACTTGCCGCTGCCCACGGCGCCGGTAATGCCAATTTTCTCTCCGACCGCAACGTGAAGCGATATCCGGTCCAGTATCTGTGTAGCGCCATAGCAGAAGGAAAGCCCTCTGAATTCGATCCCTGTGTGAATCCCTTCGATATCTTTTGATCCGCTTGCATCTGACACGGCCGCTTCAGCAGTCAGAACGGTGGCCAGTCGAGACATCGAAGCCGCTCCGCGCTGAGCCAGGGTCAGGATCCAGCCCATTACCGCCGTTGGCCAGACCAGCATGGACAGGTAACCGCTGAACGCTACAAAATCTCCCAGAGTGATGTCGCCGGCGATGACTAGCCTTCCACCCATGAACAGAACAACCAGTGTCCCGGCCCCGGTTGCCACCGCCATAACCGGGATGATCAGGCCGCGCAGGCGAGCCAGCCGTAGGTTGTGATTCAGATAGTCACCCGCTGTCTGCTCGAATTGCTTCTGGAAAAACTCCTCGCGGCAATAGGACTTGATCAGGCGTACCGCTGAAACCGACTCCTCCGACAGGCTCGAAAGTCGGGCCAGTTCTTCCTGTGCTTCCAATGAGCGTTGGAACAGCCGGTGACTGATCTTCTTTACGACGAGAACCATCAGCGGAAAGGGTAAGATCGCCCATATCGTCAGCCAGGGATGGAAGCGCAGCATCAGCGTTACGGCGGCTGTATAAATAATAACCGTATTTATGGCACTCATGGCGCCGAATCCTGTCAGCATGCGGACATTGCTCAGGTCGTTGGAAAAACGGGAAAGGATGTCTCCGGTACGGCTGCTAGAGAAGTAGTTTTGGTCGAGCAGCAAGAGCTGTCGGAAGAGGTCGTCCCGGATGCGATATTCGATGATCCGGGCGGCGTTAAGAATCAGGGTCCGGGAGAAGATTCGGGTTACACAGTGGAGCGCGGCAAGAAACGCGATGGCCACGGAACAGGTTAGCGGTGAATAACGAGCTGAGGCGGGGTGCTGCAAACCTTCCACGGCCAGTTTCATGACCCAGGGTATCAACAGTGCAAAACCGTTGGTGGCAAGAAGAAAACACCCCCCGGCTACATAACGCCGGCGGAGCGCTACTAGATAGTGCTTCAGGAGTGCAAGGTCTTTGATGACGATTTCCCTTCAAGTTGATGTAACTGCGATCCTTGTCCAATAATAGCTGAAGATATTTTCCCATGAAAGGTCAAAAGTGTAGCTCATGTGCGCTTTGGAGGCAATTGTCGTGATGGGCGCGACGTACACCTGCTAACCAGATAAAAAGAATGGAAGTTGTGAGCCGGTGCCTGTGTAGCGAGCGCACTAATACTGTAAACATTCTTATTGCTTTATTGAGGGGTTTTGATTATATCTTTTAAGGCAAATCTTTATATTGAGGCTTTCTCATTACACTCCAGGAGCGCCTTCATGAAATCACCATGTGTCCGCCTGATCCCCGTCTGCCTTCTTCTGGCCTTTCCCGGGGCCGCATTGTCAGCGGAAATTTCCGTTGATGCGACCAGCATTGTCCGATTCGAACAGCGTGCTGACCAGGGTGCTCCCAAAATAGATATTGTGCCCGCCACGCAATTTCTGGGACTGGATGCCTCCAAATTGGGCGATGGCAACCTCTCTTTGCACGTATCCGGCTGGGGGCGTGCGGATATTGGGGACAAGAGCTATAACAATGACCAATTTGCCGGGAGCCTGACGTATGGCTACCTGCAGTACCGTTTCAAAGAGGCTAACGCTGATGTCCGCGCTGGCCGCTTCTTTGTGCATGAGGGTATTGTCAATGAGCAGATCGACGGTGCCAGTATCCGCACCGACCTGCCGCTGGGCTTCGGGTTTTCGGCTTTCGGGGGCGCTAATGTGCATACCAAAAAACTGTTTAACGAAAACAGCGACGGTAAAGGCGAGGGCAACTTTGGCGGCCGCGTGAACTATCGCTACAGGGGGATATTGGAGATCGGTGCTTCAGGTCAGTATGAAACCAATGCACCTACATTGATTAATTACCCTACCGTCAATCATCGCCTGGTGGGTGGAGATATCTGGTTCAGTCCGCACAAAAGCGTGGAACTCATGGGGCATACCAGCTACAATACGGTTACCAAGGGGGTGGCGGAGCATAGCTACCTGATGAATGTAAAACCACTGCAGCATTTGGTGCTGACCGGCGAATACAACGAGAACCGCGAGCGGAATTATTATTACTCATGGGTTAATTTCTCGCAATTAGCGCTAAATCCTTCCGAAAGATCACGTTCCCTTGGTGCCGGTGCTTCCTACGAACTGGGTGAAACGGTCGAGCTTGCAGTAGATTATAAGCACTACACCCGTGAAGTCGGCAATGCCGACCGATATGGTGCGAATGTGAAATTCTCCCTCCTGGGGAACTCTGTACGCAGCGGTCTTGGGTATCACTATCTGCGTGCCGGCAAGGAATTTGCCATAGGTTCCAATCCCAGCGCCTCCTATCACGAACTGCACGCATACGCCCTGCACGACACCAGGACATATTTTGCCGCGGTTGATGTCATAGATTATCTCTTTAAGGAGAAAGTCTATAATGAAAAATCCGCCTGGGAGGCCACCTTATCGCTGGGATACCACATTACACCCGATCTGGCCGCTTCCGGTGACTTCAGTTACGGAAGAAATCCCCAATTCACTGAAGAAATAAAAGGTCTTGTCCGTTTGAACTACAATATGGCCTTCGATAGCAAAGGAGGGATGAAATGAGATTATTCCAGCGGATTTTTCCTGCCCTGGCACTGGCCGGGTTGATTACGATACTTGCAGCCTGTGCACAGATGAAGGCCCTTCCCAACCTGCCCGCTTCCCATCCCGAAACCCTGACCATAGGTCAGCAGGTCAGTTGTGCCGAATGCCATGAAGACCAGCAAAAAGGAACCCTGAAGACGTTTGATGCTTTCAGCCATTCGCCGGCATTTGTGAAAAACCACCGCTTTTATGCATCGTCCGATGAACGGCTCTGTTCTACCTGTCACAAAAGCTCGTTCTGTAACGATTGCCATACCAACCAGGTTGAGATGAAGCCGTCTATTAAATATGGCAACCGTCCCGACCGTGATATGCCGCACCGCGGAAACTTCATGACACTGCACAAGATCGAAGGTAAGCTCGATCCGGCCAGTTGCTACCGATGCCATGGCCGTGCCAACAACGAACGCTGCATTACCTGCCACCGATAGGAGAATCGTATGAAGATACTGCAATACGGCATAATTCTGCTTTGTATAGTCACTCTCTGGGGCTGCGGTAAAGGTAATTCAGGTGCCCCGGCGGCAATTGATCCGGCCACAAAAAAACATGTAATCAGTGGTTGGCCAACCCCTGATGCTATCACCGGACTCCCTCCGCACGCCACTGACGCCACCGGCTATTATGCCCAACCGGACAGTTGCAAGGAATGTCATGGAGCAGACCTGTCGGGCGGCATAAGCAAAGTGAGCTGCGGTAAGTGCCACAATACCCCCTTCCCGCATGGTCAGGGGTTCGCTGCCTTTAATGCGGCCAATGTTTCGCCGCATGGCACTTCAGCAAAGTCAGCGGTTGGCGGGCTCATGGCAGGAATGGCGTACTGCAAGAAATGCCACGGAGCGGATTATAATGGCAGGAGCTCTGCAGTAAGCTGTATTGGTTGTCACCGTCAGACAAATCCGTCTACCAATGCGCCGCATGCCGGAAAGTGGGCATCATATTTGTTAAATGCGCGAGGGCTTAACCATTCGTCAGTTGCCGAATCCAATGCCCCGGCCTGTGCCCAGTGCCATGCAAATAAAGCCAATCTGAGTGATGCCGGAAAAGCCAGAGTTGCCGGCTTCGCGACGCCGGGGGTTGGGGGGTGCTTTGACAACTCTCTCTGTCATAACCAGGCCGGCCATACTTTTACCTGGGTTGATCATATGGTGCCGGCCCGCTCCAATCTGGCCTCGTGCCAGTCGTGTCATGCAACCCCTTCAAGCGGTCCCAATCCCATTTTCAATAAAATACCGAGCAATGATCCAGCCCTGACGCCCTATGGCTGTGAAACATGTCACTTTAATTCAACAACCGGAACACGAACGGGGCTTGCTCATCCGTACATGTGGCTGCCAGGTCGTGGCAGTGCGAGTGCGACGGCCAGCCACACCAACGCCGGTAATATACTGGTTTCATGCGGCTTATGCCATGGTGCAAACCTCGATGGTGCTGGTGGCGTCGCCCCCTCCTGTATGAGTACGTCAATTAACAGCACAGCGTGCCATTTCACCACGCCGGCTAATGCCGGCGGATCGGTCGGCTGCAAGTCGTGTCACGGAAATCCTCCCGACAGCGCAAGTGCAATAGCAGCGCCAAACCGGGCCTACCGGCATACGTCTCATTTCGCAAATATCGCCAGCTTAACATGCGATGCATGTCATAACGGTTATGGTTCCGGCACTATAAGCCATGCTACCAAGATAGTCTTTTCTGCGGTCACCGCATCGGTTGCGATTCCGTCGAAGTTCAATGAGAGCGGAGCAACGGCCAGCTACAGCTCTGTTACTGGCCAATGCACTAATGTCAGTTGTCACGGCGGCAAACCGAATTTTGCTTATGGCCCGCCAGCCACTTGGCTTAGATGGAAAGGCACTACTGTATTTGATCAAACAAACTGTTATAATTGTCATCTACAGCGAGTAGGTTTGGACCCAGGGTTGACCGAGGCGGCTTATCGTGCAGCAGTTGCTGCCGGTACCAGACCCTATATTGGGCCATTCAGTGGTAAACCGGCATCCAGTGGCAACCAAAATCTGCATTTTGAACATTTTTTTCAGGTGTCTTTGGGTATACCTGGTACTTGTCTGGCATGTCATAAAGACCCGGGAGCTGGCCATTTTACAAATGTGATGTCGGGCCACAGGGATTTACCCCGTGGTTTCGCGGCAGGTACCGTTGGCGGTGTTACAACGGATATTACCAACTATGACCCGGGTACCAGCAGTTGCACGACATCATCAGCATCATGCCACCCAGGTACCAGAACCTGGTACTAAGCAGTCAACTAAAGTGCAGCCGAGATGGTCTCGTGCATATCCTGGCGAGACCATCTCAATTTTGAATTTAAATATTTTTAGGCGCGAATTACAAATGGCAACAAAATTGCAGCATAATATGCACCTATATTTACTGACCGCGAAAAATAACCGGGGTACTGGTAAGCTTGATATGGTCAGGTAGCGTAGGAAGTTATCGGATTTTACCGGGAATACAGGGCTATCCGCTTTTAGTCTGGAGGCAATAGTTTATGAAATACGTGAATAAATTTCTGTTTGCCATTAGTTTATCGACGCTGTTTTACTGTGGCTTGTCGCCATTTGACGGTGTTGCATTTAGTGCTGCAACAATTCCGGTAGTTACCACGCTTCCAGTAATTAAGGAAGGTGCCGTGACTCCCACAAGAATTGCTCAAGACAGTCTTGGCAATATTTACGTAACGGATCCACATGCTGAGGGAATTTTGAAGTATGATAGCGTCGGGAAGCTATTGCAAAAAATAACTACAGCCAAGGAACCTGGAGGCATAGCATTTGCTAAAAATGGTGATTTGCTTGTTACGCAAGGAACCTATGTAGCCGCGCTTGACCCTGTTACCTATGTAGAGAAAAGGCAAATTGGTTCATTTTTGTATGCCTTTTCGATAGCAGTAGATGATCGTCCCACGGGGACAGGAAATATTTTTGTAAGTGATATAAAAAACTATGTAGTCCAGGTGTTTAATGATTCCTATGCCGATGTCGATGTGAGTGCCGGTACGGGGCACAACCCTTACAGGGCGACTAATTCGGTTTATCGGGCAAATTTTATTGGTGACAATCAGTTGAACTACTTTGCTGGTGGGGGGTTTTTTAATCGTCCGGCAGGAGTTGCAATTGAAAAACAATCCGGAATGTTGGCGGTTGTCGATTCTCTTAATGGGATAATAAAGTTCTTTAACCAAAATGGCGATATAGCCGGACAAATAGGACAGTTCGGATACGATGCAAATCACCAGTTTGTCATGTTGACCTATCCGCAGTCGATAGCCTTTGAATACGATGCCGGCGGGAATTTGTATCGAGCCTATATACTGGATACATTCCAGAGTTACGTACTGGTTCTTGATGCGACTAATGCTTTTCCAGGATGGACATGGCTTGCGGAAATTGGTCAATATGGCCATGCAAATGGCAATTTGATTGTCCCGTCAGATATCTTTATTGATAAAAAGGACCCGGCTAATAACCGCTTGCTGGTTTCAAACGGTTTTGGCTCATTGTCCGTCTTTGGTCTTAGCAGTCTGCAACCTTATAACGTTGTGATCAACTCGATAACAAACAGCTCGCTGAAGGTAAACTGGACGAACGCGTCCTCCGCAGCGCTCAAGTTTATCCGCGTGTACAGGTCGACAGTTGAAGGGCAACTGGGTACAAATGTCAGCGGGAACCTGTCCAGTTCAACAACGAATTTCGTGGACTCCCCGCTTGCACAGTACACTACGTATTACTATACAGTTCGTGCAGTTGACCAAGCGAATGTTGAGACTACAAACATCAGCCAGGTTGCAGCAAAAACAACGGGGATGTTTAATCTTTCCGTCAATATCAGCGGAAACGGGCAGGTCAACGGAACTGTATCCTGTACGTCAGGGACCTGTCCATCTTCTCAGCCATCTGATGCGTTAATTACCTTGACGGCAACGCCATTTGGACAATCGGTATTTACTGCATGGACAGGCGATTGCTTTACTACGGCTGATACCTGTCAGGTCACTATGGATTCTGCAAAGTTCGTAACTGCAATGTTTACGGCGAAGCTTGCATTCCGAGTTGACGGGGCCTACTTTGATAATCTTCAGGACGCATACAGAGAGGCCAAGGACGGATCTGTCATCAAGGTGCTTGCCGGCACATGGCCGTCAACAACTCATGCCACAGAGTACATGACTGCCTGGCAGGCAAAAACTGTCACCATTGAAGGTGGTTACGATGCAACATTCACAAATAATGATGGTGGATCTAGTACGGCGGTCGGTAGAGCCAATCTGACCGCTGGCAAGGTCATCATGAAACAGTTCAAGTTGAAATAAAGTGACGAGCCGTGGAGGGGCAGAAGGAATAACTCTGCACCTCCCCTCTTGATGCACTTTCTAATAAACAGTTTGTTGATACAACCAACTAAGTAACCATCTAAGTTATATCAGTTGAAAGCGTTTTGCAGTAGTTAAGGAGCTTTTATGAAGAGATCATGTGCCATGACGTGGGCTTTAGTGCTCTTTGCTATCATCCTGCCGGTAACTGCGGGTGCTGTGCCTCCCCCCAGTCACTTTGGGTTAGCAATTGGCATGAATTGCAATACATGCCATCAGCCTCATCGTACGCTCGGCAAGAGTAAGGATGAAGGCCCAATAAACAGAACATCACCAGCAGTGCTGAATAATATGTGTCAGAGTTGCCATCGTACTGGTGATGGTTTTGCAAAAGCCAAACCTATGGCCCTGGTTGATACATCTTCCATTTTCGGCGATCACTCCACAGCGAATTTTGGACAATTACGGCAGACATCACACCGTTGGGATGGTTCAGATATTAATCCTGCTGCTGGTGCGCAACCGCCAATTCAGGCGGCTATGACTACCAATACAAACGGTGTACTCAATCTGAGAGGTCGCGCCGGGAACCAATTGGCTTGCGTCCGATGTCATTCGCCCCATCTTGCCGGTGCCCCGGGCGCCATGCTCCGTATGCCGATTGACCAGGACCAGTTGTGTGTGGATTGCCACCGTTCTCGTAATAAACAGTCTCATCTGTCTGGGACACATCCCGTAAATATCAATTACGATACAGCCACAGGCGAATTGAACAGACCAAATCCTTTAAATGCCAATTCCGCTAACCCGACATCGGATCTTACCAACTATTTGACTAAAACAGTTCCCGCGAGAAATATAGTTTGTACAACCTGTCACGGCGTCCATTACACTGACTCCAGAAGCTCAACTTTTGACGGAGCATCAACCGCCAAAGGCAAGGGCAACTATACAAACCTGAGTACTGGTGACGGCTATCAACTGCGTACCGATCCCCGTGGCGCAAAAGTGTTAAACGGATCGACGGATAAACTCAATATCTGCACGAACTGCCATGCAAACAAAAAGAGCCACAATGGCAAAGATCAAGACATTCAGTGCCTGGACTGTCACGCTGCTCACGTGGAATATGACCCGAATGACCCTACCAACACCAAGGGAACCAACGTATACCTTATTCGTCGAAACGTAAAAAAAGGTGGTACGCCCAGCACAATATTCTTCCGTTACACGGGTAGTAACCGAGAATATAACAATGCAGCAGGTACTGGCGTATGTCAGGGGTGTCACAATGTACCCGAGGCCGGTGGCAAATATCCGGCTGAACATGACAGTAACAAGGCCAGTGATTGCAATAAATGTCACTTCCACTCAAGCCAGGCCGGTTCGTTCTCCGGAAACTGCGGACAATGCCACGGCATGCCTCCCGCCAGTTCAGTGCCGGGAGCGGGCGGCTTGGCACTGCCAGCAACCGGGGCGCTTGCCGGCGCGGTTGGCGCTCACGTGACTCATGTTAACGGCGCACTGAAAATGGAATGTAACACCTGCCATGCCGGCTATTCCAATCGAGTCATGCCGAATAACACAATTGATTTGGGTTTTGAAATCAATGGGGTCAATGTCCCTGGTTTCACGAATGTATTAAATTCCGGTACTTATAACAATACAAATGCGCTTTCCAACGGGTATATCTTTACCGGTTCTGTCGGTAGTGGTGCAAACCAGACCTGTAATGCAATATACTGTCATGGTGCAACACTGACAGGAGGCTCGAACACCAGTCCCTCCTGGGTCGGATCGAACCAGGCAGCTTGTGGTACCTGCCACGGAGTGACCGCTGCCGCACCGCCGACTGCCGGAAGCCATAGTCGTCATGCTGGTGCTGCTGCCGGACAACTTCAGATCCCATGCGCATCTTGTCACGGTATGGTCGGTGATAATAGCCACGTTAATGGCAATGTGAAGTGGAACTTCGCGGCATTAAACGGAAAATATAAAACACCTTCTGGGCTTTATTATACGATGAGCGGTTCAACTGGGCGTCTTGCACCGAGTTCAAAGTATGGCACCTGCAGCAATTTCTACTGCCATAGTAACGGTGGCCCGAATGGTACAACGCCCGTATATACTACAATGACCTGGGGTGGTACGGCTCTAAATTGCGGAAGTTGCCATGCCAATATGTCCACCATAACCAGTGCGGCACCGAATGGCGGGCATTACAAGCACGCCAGCAGCGGCAACGCGGGTGGCCCGGCATTTGACTGCTCGGTCTGCCACGCCGGATATACTGCGACAACCACAAACGGAGCGACGCACGCCAATAAGCTGGTCGAACTGATCAGCTCAATCACCGGTTACTCCAAAACCTCCCCAATACCGGCAAGTGGAGCCTGGGGCACCTGTTCCGCAAGCCAGTGTCATGGTCAGGCGACCGGCTTGGTCTGGAATAACGGATCAATCTGGCAGACAGGCGGAGACCGCTGTAGTACCTGCCATAGCAGTACGGTCGCTGGTGCGGTCACTGCCGGCACTCCGTTCTACTCAACAGAGTATCCGGTAAAGCAGACTTCAAAAACAAATGCCAAGGTCGGTGCTCACACGCAGCATCTTGCCAGTACGTACGCTATGAGCAGTGCATTGGATTGTTCCACCTGTCATGGGAGCGTTGCACTCAAAGACGCAACGCATATGAACGGCAGCACGAATTTCAAATGGTCTAAATTGGCAAACTATTCAGGACGGCTGACTCCAGTTTATAATCCTGCCACCGGAACCTGTTCGAGCGTGTACTGTCATGGTGCAAGCTTGAGCGGCGGTACCAACAAAGTACCAACATGGAATGTATCATTTCTGCCGACGACACTGACTCCGGATGCTTGCGATACTTGCCACGGTTTTCCCCCGTCGACCTCTTCGCACAATGGTATATCGAAACCAACCGGCTTTCCTACGACAAGCTGTGGCTGTCATCCGAACCTCAACTCTGCAGGTACGACCTATGCCAATATTTTTGTCGATAAAACTCTGCATATAAACGGGGTTCTTGATGGTGGTGGAACTTGCGATGCCTGTCACGGCTATCCGCCGACCAACAAGCGTTTCACGGGCTCTACCAACAACTGGGTGGGCGCCCGTCAGGAAAACTATTCTGGTGGTGGTGGCGCACACACGGTTGCCGGGCATATTCCCGCTACGGCAATACCTGATGAAAAATGGATTAATTGCACAAACTGCCATAATCCGAGTGACCATATGATGAGCCCGATTGTCTTCAATCCGAGCAGCAATATCAAAGTCAATATCCAGCCGCGCGTACGCTTCTCGAATGTCGCACCACAGGCAAGGTACTCGTCAAATCGCCTCAATGGAGCAGCGCATGTATCCGGTAAATGTACCAATGTGGCCTGTCATTTCCAGAGGTCACCGAAGTGGTAACAAGCTGGTGAAAAAAACACCCAAGTCAGATTGATGTGACTTGGGTGAATGCGGTAAACGCGAAAACGGGGCTTACATGATCAGCATGTAGCCCCGTTTTCAATTCAATCGGCCTTATTCAAATTATCAGGCCGTTGCGAAATGTTTTTCAATCGCCTCAGTTAAGGCAGACAAAGTATATTCTGCCGGTTCAATATCGACCTTAAGTCCTATTTCCCGGCAGGATCTTGATGTAGCAGGCCCGATTGAGGCGACGGCCACGCCTTTGAGCATATCGGCCAACAGGTCGGCATCCAGCACTTTTGAAAGGTTGAGGACGGTCGAAGATGAGGTAAAAGTGATGCAATCCACACAACGCTTTTCCAACGCGAAAATAGCTTCAGGGCAGAGGCGCTCTGGTAGGACATTGCGGTAAGCCACCGGAGAAGAAACATGGGCGCCCATCTCTTTGAGCTTTTGCGGAATTAAGTCGCGTGCCCGGTCAACATGCGGAAAAAGTACGTTTTTACCTGAGATGCCGAGATGAGAGAACTCGGCCACTATACCTTCGGCTCTGTAGTCACTGGGGACCAGGTCGGGACGAATCCCGTAGGTCATAATAGCATCGGCGGTTTTGGGGCCTACAGCACAGACCTTGCATTTTCCGAGAGAGCGGGTGTCGAGGCCGAGTGCCCCCAGACGCTCAAAAAAGAAGCGGACTGCGTTTGAAGAGGTCAATACAAGCCAGTCATAGTCCATCAACTTATCGATGGCACTGTCCAATTCCAGCCAGCTGTAAGGTTCTACGAGCTTTATGGTAGGGCACTCCAGAACTGTTGCCCCCCGGACGGCCAACATGGATGAAAAATCACCAGCTTGATCAGAGGCGCGGGTGACAATTATCCGGCGGTTCGATAGGGGGCGGTTATCAAACCAGCGCAACTGATCGCGCAGGTTGACCACCTCGCCGACGATGGTGATAGCCGGAGGTTTGAAGCCTGCAGTTTCTGCCTTGTCGGCTATATCGGCAAGCGTTCCGGTCAGTACCTGCTGCCCGGGAGTGGTGGCCCATCTTACTAGCGCAACCGGTGTCTGTGCGCTTCTGCCGCTATCAATCATTCTCTGCATGTTCCGGCGCAAGGTAGTGATGCCCATATAGAAAACGACCGTACCAATTCCACTAGACAAGCACTCCCAGTCAACAGTCGACGAGTCCTTGCCTTTGCCTTCCTGGCCGGTCACAAATGCAACCGAGGCGGTATAGTCGCGATGAGTCAGGGGGATACCGGCATAAGCCGCGGCTCCAACAGCCGCGGTGACACCAGGCACAACTTCAAAGGGCACCCCTGCCGAAGCGAGCGCTTCACACTCTTCACCACCACGACCGAATACAAAGGGGTCACCACCTTTGAGGCGGATAACGATTTTACCTGCAAGCGCCTTTTCGACCAACAGACGGTTAATCTCCTCCTGATCCTGATTGTGCCTGCCGCCGATCTTGCCGGCGTAAATGCGCTCTGCATCCTGTGGCGCATGGTTGAGCAACTGCTCGTTAGCCAGGTAGTCGTAAATGACAACTTGGGCTCGTTGCAGGCATTCAACGCCACGCAGGGTTATCAGCCCCGGGTCACCGGGGCCGGCACCTACCAGATAGACGATGCCGCTAGGCATTGATTTCACGCTGATATACTTCTTCAAGGATGACCTTGCCGCCGTCGGCCAATAACTGATCGGCAAGCTGTATGCCCAGTTTATCGCATTCTTCCATCGGTCCGCTGATTTCACCACGAACAGAACGACTGCCGTCAACAGCAGCGATGAATCCTACCAGCCTCAGTTTGCCACCACTGATAGTGCCGTGAGCGGCAATCGGCACCTGACAGCCGCCTTCACAGCGCTTCAACAATGCACGTTCGGCACGAACGGCATAACTTGTCCCGGGATGATTGAAGAAAGCAATGGTTTCGGTGATGACCGGGTCGGCCAGCCGACACTCGATCCCCAATGCCCCCTGGCCGATGGCCGGAATAGAGAGATCGACATCCAGATATTCGGCTACCTTCTCGGTAAAACCGAGCCGCTTTAAACCGGCTGCGGCCAGGATGACGGCATCAAGGTTGTCATCTTCCAGTTTACGGATCCGTGTCTCCACATTCCCGCGAATAATAACCATTTGCAGATCGGGCCGAACCTTGAGCAACTGAGCCTGGCGGCGCAGTGCTGAGGTGCCGATGCGGGCTCCCTGTGGCAGGTCAGTGAACCTGACATTGCGGGAAATGACGGCATCGCGCGGATCTTCGCGCTCAGTTATG
This sequence comes from Deltaproteobacteria bacterium, assembly GCA_021779135.1. GTDB lineage: Bacteria > Desulfobacterota > Desulfuromonadia > Geobacterales > Pseudopelobacteraceae > CAIPTY01. The sequence goes on along the minus strand of JAJYBH010000035.1, from coordinate 12,351 downwards.
CAATGCAGACCGAGTCCTTCCGGGAAATCTGTAGGTACATCCTTCATGCTGTGCACGGCTATATCAATCTCCCCGCGCAGCATTGCCTCTTCTATCTCCTTGACGAATAATCCCTTGCCGCCAACCTGGGCCAGCGGTACATCCAGGATCTTGTCGCCAATGGTCTTGATTTTGGTCAGGGAAACTTCCATACCGGGATATCTCTTCTCCAGTTCAGATTTGACCCAATTGGCCTGCCAAAGCGCCAATTGACTGGCACGGGTACCGATTCTCAATTGCTTGGGATACATATCAATTCTCCATTTCTCAGTGAATTCATTAAGGTAACGTCACAGACATCAATGCTGCCGTGTTCGGATGGTGGGAGCCTCAATCTTCCTCCAAATCCAGATCCTCATTAACCTCAAGTGTCGACTCCAGTTCGAACAGTTGACGCAGGGCATCCACGTAGAGATCGACACGACCGCCCTGTCCAGCGCGTTTGAGCGCAGTGGTGGGGGCATGCAGCAGTTTGTTCATGATGGCTGTGGTCAGTGCTTCGAGCCGTTTCTCAGCATCGGGTGAAAGATCTTTCCAGCCAGAACAGGTCTTTTCCAGCTCAGTTCGTCTGATATCATCGAATCTGTTGCGCAGGGCGACGATGGTTGGTGTCACCTCCAGCGATGATAGCCATTTGAAAAACTGTCCGATCTCCTGATCGATAATTTCTTCGGCCTTCTCAGCCTCAAGACTGCGCTGAGCCATGTTGGCCTGGACGATCTCCTGCAGGTCGTCCACGGTGAAAAGGTAAGCGCTTTCGACATCGTCCACCTTCTGGTCAATGTCCCGCGGTACGGCTATGTCAATAAAGAACATTGGTTTGAACCTGCGCCGTTTGATAACCTCCTCCACGTCTGTTGGGCCGATAATGATGTGGGGCGCGCCTGTGGAGGAAAGAACGATATCGGCGCGGTGCAGGTGAGCAAACAGCTCTTCGAAGCGTATCGCTTCACCACTAAAGTCAGCGGCCAGGCGCTCGGCCCTTTCAAAGGTGCGGTTGCTTACCATGACGCCTTTAGCACCGCTGTTGAGGAAATGCTTGGCGGCCAATTCGCACATTTCGCCGGCGCCAATTAGCATGACGGTCTTATCCGTCAGGTCGCCGAGGATTTTCTTGGCCAGTTCGACAGCGGCAAAGGCTACCGAGACGGCCGAGGAAGCAATTCTGGTCTCTGTGCGGACCCGCTTGGCAACGGAAAAAGCCTTGTGCAGGAAACGGTTGAGGATGATGCCGGACGATTTATACTCAGCGGCATAACCGTATGACGTCTTGATCTGCCCCAGGATCTGGGGTTCGCCAACGACCATGGAGTCAAGACTGGAAGCCACCCGGAAGACATGGCGGATAGCGGCCTCGGAATGATAGCAGTACAGATGAGGCTCCAGCGTCTCAAGTGGTATATGGTGATGGTCGGCCAGAAAACGCTTGACGCGGGCAATGCCACCGGCGATGTCACGGGTGGTGGCGTAAATCTCTACCCGGTTGCAGGTGGAAATAATCACTCCCTCGATGATATCGTCCAAAGAGATCAATTCATGCAACGGTTGTTCGATCAGGTTGGGAGAAAAGGCGACTCTTTCTCGGATCTCAACTGTTGCAGTCTTGTGGGAGAGACCGATAACGATAATGTTCATTGTATAGAAGCTTCCATAAATGTGTCCAGTGTCGGTAGCATAATTAGGGCTACCATGAAATGCTGTGCTTCATACCGAAAAAGGTGATTAGCAGAACAACGAATCCAATGATGGAAAGCATTGCGGCGCGTTTCCCGCGCCAGCCGATGGTAAGTCGTCCGTGCAGCAATGCTGCGTAGATGAACCAGGTGATCAGGGACCAGGTCTGCTTGGGATCCCACACCCAGTAGCTTCCCATTGCTTTCTCCGACCAGATGGCGCCCGATATGATAGCGACCGTAAGCAAGGGAAAGCCGACCGCAAAACAGCGGTAGCTGATTTCGTCAAGCGTTTCCAGCGGTGGAAGTTTCTGAAAAAGCGCACCAAAATGCTTTGTCTTGAGAAAGTGCCGCTGAATGAGGTAGATCACGGAAACACCGAAGGCGATGGTAAAGGCGGCGTAGCTGATAAAGGCCAGCAGTGCATGAATCCAGAACCAGTAGCTTTGCAGGATCGGGTGAAGTTGACGTATTTCTCCGTGCAGAGCGCTGGCAACGCTCAGCATCACCAAGGCAACCGGAGTGACGAATGAGCCGAGGGTGGTCACCTTGTAGCGTCGCTCAAAGATAAGGAAGGCGCCGATGATCAATAGACTGAAAAAAGACAGTGATTCTTGCATGTTGGTCAGAGGCAAATGATGTGCCTTGCTGGCCAGATGGACAGTGGACAGGATGTGAGCAATGAATCCGGCGGAAAGCAGCCGGCTGGCCCAGATTGTCAGAAGGGGGGATGTGCGCAAGAGGCAGGCAAGGTAGGCGGCTGTCGCACAGCCATACAGGCCAAGTGTTAATGAGAAAAAAAAGTGCGTCATGGCACACGTTCCTTGTGTTCGGCTAACTTGTTTATCAGCTCCCTGGCACGGGAGCGCAAAATTTCTCTATTGTAAGTGCTGTGGCCGCCTTCCGTCAACAGCTTTTCACGCTCCGCAGCGAGTGTAGTCAGTATGTCATCGTACTCTTCGCCGATTACGCTGGCGAGAATGTCCCGCACTACCGTTGCAAATCCGGGGCAAGTGCCATTGGTGGAAACAGTGATCTCCAGGTCACCCCGGCGCAACAGGGCGGGGAAGGAACAATTTCCCGATTTCGGGTCATCCGCCACAACAACCAGCATACCGCTCTGGCGGGCATCAACTGCAACCCTGTGGTTTGTTTCTGGATCATTTGTGGCGGCAACAGCTAGAAAGACATCATGCAGATCGCAGGATTCATAGCAGCCCGCTTTATATTTGACGGCACCTTCAGCGACAAGTCGAGTGATCTCCGGCGTTATCTGAGGTGCAACTATGTTTGTTGTCGCGCCCGCGGCTAACAAAGATGTGATTTTCGTTTCGGCTACGTTGCCGCCGCCAACGACAAGAGCGATCTTGCCGCGTACATCAATATTCAGGGGCAGATGTGGCACCGGTTCTCCTTAATCAGTTTATCAAGTTTATCAACATACTCCGATCTTGAGCCCATTTCAACTAAAGGCCTCGTTGCCGAGTTTGCTCTTGATTTTTTCATGGCCTGGTATATCATTCAAAGAATTTCAACATTCAAAAAGGAGACTAATATATGGCCAGCGATAAAGTGGTGGCATTCAGTGATGCCAATTTTGACCAAGAGGTTATTAAGTCGGATATCCCTGTCCTCGTTGATTTCTGGGCTACCTGGTGCGCGCCCTGCAAGGCAATTGCGCCGCTTATTGATACGGTAGCCGATGAATATGCCGGCAGGGTCAAGGTAGGCAAGGTGAATGTGGATGAAAATCAGGCCATCCCCGGGAAATTCGGTGTGCGTGGTATCCCGACCCTGATCCTGTTCAAGGGTGGCGTCGTTGTCGATCAGATCGTCGGAGCGGTGCCAAAGTCGCAACTGGATGCACTGCTCGCCAAAGCGCTCTAAAGGCATGAAACAGATGACCGAGCTGTATCGACAGATGATGGTTATCGTCATGCTAGCAGGCATCATGGTAGCGCCTGTCGGTTCGTATGCAGCTCCTCGAAGTGGCCAGGCTGCGCCGAACTTCAAAGTAGCCACCACGTCGGGTCAGCAGGTTTCCATGGATAATTACCGCGGTCGTGTGCTGGTGTTGGATTTCTTTGCAACGTGGTGTCAGCCGTGCCGGGCATCGATACCACACCTGGTCGAGATGAACAAAAAGTATGGCAAGCAAGGACTGTATATACTTGGTATGGGTGCTGACGAAGATGGGGAGGGAGCTGTTAAGGCCTTTGCCGATCAAAACCGCATTACCTATCCGGTTGCGCTGGCGGGAGAAACGACATTGGCGGATTACGGCGTGCGCTCGGTGCCGGTCATGTTCGTGATTGACAAAAAGGGACGGATTGCCGAGGTATTCAGGGGCTTCACGGATGATGTTGCCCGCTCTACGGAACTGCTCATTAAAAAACTTCTGGCTGAGAGGTAACCTCCACCACAGTGTTTTCCGGGTAATAGACCTTTATCAGGCACAATCCACAGGCCGGCGCCGTTGCGCCGGCTTTTTTTCTATCCCCGTTCTGCAATAGCCAGGTAATGTGTTCGGGAGTAAAGCGTCGTCTGCCAATTTCCACCAGGGTCCCCGCCATTACCCGCACCATGTTTTTCAGAAAACCGCCACCGACCACATCAATAGTGATTGTGTCAGATTCGCGGGTGACCGTGACCGAATCGACCCGACGTGTCGTTGTCCTTGCGGCACAATTTGAGGCCCGGAAGGCAGCAAAGTCGTGCCGGCCTACAAACCTGGCGGCTCCCGCACGCATGGCTTCCAGATCAAGCTCTTCGCGGAGATGCCATGCGTGAAAACGGCGCAGGGGGGAACGCACCGTCGTTAACAGGATTGTGTAACGATAGTGTTTGGCAAGGGCATCACCGATCGGTTTAAAGCCGGCCGGGGCTTCAAATGCTTCCAGAATGGCAATATCGGGAGGCAGGAAGCGGTTGGTGCCATCAACAAAGGCTTTCAGAGGCAGATTAGAAGCGGTCTTGAATGCCGCAGCCATGCCGCGGGCGTGTACGCCGGCATCGGTTCGTCCCGAGGAGCGCAGATCAATTTTATCACCAAGGAGTTGACACAGGGCTTCTTCAATAACCTGCTGAACGGCCAATCCATTGGGCTGACGTTGCCAACCCGAGTAGCCGGTGCCGTCATATTCGATTGTCAAACGGATTGTTCGCATAGATTCACCGATACCAGAAACCTCAGGATAATGCCGTCAGATTTCCCAGCTCAGACGCATCAAAACTATATCCCTGCCGGCAGAACTCGCAGGTGACTACAGCTCCACCATCTTTTTCGATCATATCATGGATTTCTGTTGCCGTAAGCGACAACAGTGCGCGTTCCACCTTTTCACGGCTGCAACCGCAGCGAAAAAAGAGATCGCGGGTCTCCAGCAGGGTATAAGGGAGATCTCCAAAGATCTGTCCCAATAGTGGTTCAGGACCACCCGTCTGCAGCATATCAGCCAGGGGGGGGAGTGCGGCAATGTTGGCCATAACCGCCTCCAGCTCTGACTCTCCGGCCTTGGGAAGCGCCTGTACCAGGAATCCACCGCAATACGATACCTGAAAGTCTCCATCCAGGCCCGCCCCCAGGCCAACCGCCGAGGGTACCTGTTCTGATTCGGTGAAATAGTAGGCCAGGTCGTCACCGATCTCACTGCTGCGGAGTTGCACCATGCCATGATACGGTTCACCACCCATCCCGATATCTCTGGTCACGGTCAAAAAACCTGCCTTACCGATAATGCCCGGTACGTTCCAACGACCTTCAAGCGGCTCTGCTTCGGCGGACGGGTTGCCGGCACAGCCTCTTACCGCGCCATCAGCATCGGCCTCAATTATCATTTTCTGCAAGGGGCCATTGCCCTCAAATTTTAAGGCAACCCGTTGACCGGGTTTGAGCAGCGCCCCCATCAGCGCCCCCCCCGCCAACCCTCGCCCAAGGGCGATGCTAACCGTGGAAGAGGCCCCCTGCAGCGCACAGATAGTACGGGCCAGATGGGCAATGTCACAGGCAAGTATGCGGATTCCGCCGTCGGAACTCAAGGCGCGGACAATATGGTCATTCATGGAGATACCTTTCAGTTTTTATGTCCGGGATAAAAAAAAGCCGCATCTTGCGATGCGGCTTTTTTTCGAACTCAGAAAAAAAGAATTACTTGGCAGCCGGAGCAGCTTCTTCTTTAATTTCTTTTTTAGCTTTTTTGGCTTTTTTAGCTTTTTTGGCTTTTTTAGCAGGCTTTTTCACTTCTTTTTTCATTTCTGCAGCCGGAGCAGCAGCAGGCTCAGCAGCAGGCTTGGCGGCATCAGCAGCAAAAACAACTGCGGAGAAGGAAACTGCTACGAGCATGGCAACGATGGACGAGAGAACTTTTTTCATTTGTACTACCTCCTGATGAAATGTTTGATTTTTCCTTGAATGCATACTGCGTGCCAAACAGTGACTTTATGTGTAATGCGCCGTTATTAAAGGGTAAACTTATTATAAAACGACTGAGATAGCGCTTTGTCTTACCCGATAACAATCAACGCTTGCCGCATATGGGGTGAAGGGTCCTTGAAAAGCGACAACCTAGCTATTAGACCCGCAGTTTTTCATAAACCAGCTATAAGCGTCGCGAAGTCCATCTTTAAGATCGATGCGGTGTCGCCATCCCAGGTTGAGCAGTCGGGAAGAGTCCGCCAACTTGCGCGGGGTGCCGTCAGGTTTTGATGTATCGAAAACAAGTTGTCCATCGAACCCTACGGCATTCTTGACCATCCGTGCCAGTTCGGCAATGCTGACTTCCTGTCCTGAACCCACATTGATCAGGGCCGGCGCCGGCTCATAGGACAAAAGCGATGAGTAGGTCTCCTCGGATTGGTTCATGAGAAAGAGGCTCGCTTCTGCCAGGTCGTCAACGTGCATGAACTCACGCAATGGAGAGCCGCTACCCCAGACCGTGACCGTGTCTGCTCCGTTTACTTTTGCTTCATGGAATTTACGGAGCAGTGCCGGCAGGACATGAGAATTGGTGAGATCAAAATTGTCGTTGGGGCCGTAGAGGTTGTTGGGCATGGCGGAAAGAAATCTTGTGCCGTACTGATCATTATATGAGCGGCACTGGGCGATGCCGGCAATCTTGGCGATGGCATAGGCATCGTTGGTCGGTTCCAGTGCCCCGGTCAGCAGATACTCTTCCTTGATGGGTTGCGGTGATAATTTGGGATAGATGCAGGTACTGCCCAGAAAGAGCAGCCGCTTGACACCAAACGTGTAAGCGTTGTGAATGACGTTGGTCTGGATCATCAGGTTGTCGTAGATGAACTCACCCTTGCGGGTGCTGTTGGCAATGATGCCGCCGACCCGCGCAGCGGCAAGGAAAACATAGTCGGGTCGTTCGCCGGCGAAAAATTCCGCGACAGCGGCCTGATTACGCAGATCCAGCTCTGCCGAGCTGCGCCGCACCAGGTTGGCATAGCCTTCGGCATGCAGCTTGCGGACAATGGCGGAGCCAACCATCCCATTGTGCCCGGCCACGAAGATGCGGGCGTCTGGGGACATGTAGGGAGAAATCGAAACAGACTGGTTGTTCTGGGGCATTGTCATGAGATCCTCTGAGATGAAATAATGGTCACGATTTCCCCCGCTCGGCGTCGATCATGATGCGGACAACATCCCGCATGCGATTTTCTGCCCGCCACCCCAAATCTTTGCCCGCTTTCCCGGGGTTGCCCCGGCTGATCATGATCTCCGACGGTCTCAGCAGCGAAGGATCACTACTGACGTGATCCCGCCAGTTAAGACCGAGCTGGTCAAAGGTTTCCGCCACAAAATCCTCCAGGGTATTGGTCTCGCCGGTGGCGATCACGTAATCACCGGGGGTATCCCGCTGCAGCATGCGCCACATGGCATCCACATATTCCGAAGCCAGGCCCCAGTCGCGGGCAATGGAGATGTTTCCCAACTGCAGCTTTTCGCCGCTGCCGGCTGCTATGCGGCAGGCCGATGCAATGATCTTGCGGGTAACAAATCGTTCCGGCCGCAGGGGAGACTCGTGGTTGAAGAGGATGCCGGTGCAGGCAAACAGGTTGTAGGCTTCCCGGTAATTGGCCACCTCCCAATGGGCGGCTGCCTTGGCAACGGCATAAGGGCTGCGGGGATGGAAGGAGGTGGTTTCGTCGGCCGGGGCGCCGCCGGTATCTCCGAAACATTCGCTGGAACCGGCGCTGTACAACCTGATCGGCCGCTGAAGGAAGCGGATGACCTCCAGCAGGTTGAGGGTGCCGATACTTATGCTTTCCAGGGTCTCCACCGGCTGCTCAAAGGAAAGTCCGACAGAACTCTGGCCGGCCAGGTTATAGACCTCGTCCGGCTCAACCCGCGAAAGCGTCTGCAGGACACTGCGAAAATCATTGAGTGCCATGGAGAGCAAGGTGATCTGCTGGCGAATCCCGAGTTTTTCGAGGTTATAAAATGTGGCCATCTGGGCATCGCGGGCCGTTCCAAATACCTGGTAGCCCTTGTCGAGCAGGAGTCTGGCCAGATAGGCGCCGTCCTGGCCGGAGATGCCGCTGATCAGGGCTTTTGTTCTGTTCATGTCAATTCTCTATGGCTACCGGCAGTTCGTAGCCGTGTTTTTTCAGAAGGGCGTGGCGCTGGGCCACATGCAGGTCTTGTGCAACCATCTCGGCGCACATCTCCTGGGCCGTGATTTCAGGGGTCCAGCCCAGTTTGGCCTTGGCCTTGGTGGTGTCACCCAGCAAGGTGTCAACCTCGGCCGGTCTGAAATAGCGCGGGTCAACCCGGACGATGGTGTCGCCCGGTTTGAGGGCCGGCGCCTTGTCCCCCTGAATCTGTTCGATAATGCCCCTCTCTTCCAGGCCATGACCATCAAATCGCAGAGTGATGCCCAGCTCCGCTGCCGACCAGTGAATGAACTGACGAACCGAATATTGCCGGCCGGTGGCGATCACAAAGTCTTCGGCCTGCTCCTGCTGAAGCATCATCCACTGCATCCTGACATAGTCCTTGGCGTGGCCCCAGTCGCGCAAAGAATCCATATTGCCCATGAACAGGCATTGTTCAAGGCCTTGCGCGATGTTGGCGAGGCCGCGGGTGATCTTGCGGGTAACAAACGTTTCACCCCGGCGCGGTGACTCATGATTAAAGAGGATGCCGTTACAGGCGTAAATGCCGTAAGCTTCCCGGTAGTTAACCGTTATCCAGTAAGCGTAGAGCTTGGCCACGGCATAGGGAGAGCGGGGGTAAAACGGGGTGGTCTCCTTCTGGGGGGTCTCCTGCACCAGGCCGTACAGCTCGGAACTGGAGGCCTGGTAAAAGCGGGTCTTCTTCTCCAGTCCCAGCAGGCGGATCGCTTCCAGAAGGCGCAGTGTCCCCAGACCATCGGCATCCGCGGTGTATTCAGGGGCTTCAAAGCTGACCGCCACGTGGGATTGCGCCCCCAGATTGTAGATTTCATCCGGTTGAACCTGCTGAACGATGCGGGTAAGGTTGGAGGCATCGGTCAAGTCGCCGTAGTGCAGAATGAAATGCTGGTTTTCAACGTGCGGGTCCTGATAGATGTGATCAACCCTCTGGGTGTTGAGCGACGAGGCGCGGCGTTTGATGCCGTGGACCTCATATCCTTTCGACAGCAGAAGTTCAGCCAGGTAGGAACCATCCTGTCCGGTGATGCCGGTAATAAGTGCCTTTTTCATGAAGCAGCTCCTGTAACGATGGGTGTACATACTTGGGATCGAGCAAAAATTTATATCATGAAAGAATTCGTAAATCTTCAAAAATCAGGGGCGATAAAATTCCCGATACCACTCCACAAAGCGCCGCAGCCCTTCCCGGATCGGCGTGGAAGGTCTGAATCCGACCTCATGTCGCAGATCGTCCACATCGGCGCAGGTGACCAGTACCTCGCCGGCCTGGATGGGAAGCATGTTTTTGTGGGCCTTCTTGCCCAGGTATTCTTCAAGCACCTCAATAAAATGGCCCAGTTCCACCGGTTGGTTGTTGCCGATATTGTACAGACGGTAGGGCGCACTGCTGGTGGCCGGGTCCGGACTGGCCGCATTCCAGGCGGGATCAGGCCGGGGTATGTGTCCCAGTACCCTGACGATACCTTCGGCGATGTCGTCGATATAGGTGAAGTCGCGCTGCATCCGGCCGTGGTTGAAGACATCGATCGGCCGCCCTTCAAGGATGGCCTTGGTAAAGGAAAAATAGGCCATGTCCGGCCGGCCCCAGGGGCCGTAGACGGTGAAGAAGCGCAGACCGGTGACCGGCAGGCCGAAGAGGTGGGCGTAGGTGTGGGCCATCAGTTCGTTGGACTTTTTGGTGGCGGCATACAGCGAGACCGGGTGGTCAACGGTGTCATGCACCGAAAAGGGCACCGTGGTGTTGGCGCCATAGACCGAACTGGAGGAGGCATACACCAGGTGCTTGACGTTATTGTGGCGACACCCTTCCAGCACATTCATAAAGCCGACAATATTGCTGTCGATATAGGCATTGGGGTTCTGCAGAGAATAGCGGACGCCGGCCTGGGCCGCCAGATTTACGACCATGTCGAAGTGCTCGTCCGAAAACAGCGCCGCCACTGTCGGACGGTCTTCCAGCGCGGCCCGCACAAAGCGGAAACCAGGGTGTGCCTCCAGCAGCCCCAGGCGGGCGTCTTTGAGACTCACGTCATAGTAGGTGTTCAGGTTATCCAGCCCGACAACCTCATCGCCCCGTTCCAGCAGGCGCTGGGCCAGGTGAAAACCGATAAAACCGGCCGCTCCCGTTACAAGAATCTTCATGCGCTGCCCCTGCCAACAGTTGGAATCACGTGAAACTCCACGAATGCACCAGTCAGTGCTGCCCGGAAGATTGCAAAACATATCAGGAATATCCGAAAAACGCAAAAGCTGTATCAGGGGAATCGTGCAAAACAGCGAGTCTCGAAAGCCTCGGCGCAGGCAAATTCCGTTTCAGTCGTTGTGCGCCTGTGCTAAGATGGGGCCCATGAAGCATCTCGCCCAAACCCTGAAGGCCCTCGCCGACCCGATCCGCCTGCGCATTGTCCTGTTGTTGCAGGCCGAGGGCGAGTTGTGCGTCTGCGACCTGATGGCCGTACTCAAGCTGCCGCAGTCCACCGTATCGCGCCACCTGGCTTACCTCAAGCGCAGCTGCTGGGTGGACACACGTCGCGAAGGTGTCTGGATGCACTATACGCTCAGCAGTGAAAGCTGTGCCATCTGCCGAGAGTTGCTGGAGACCCTCAAAGAGCATGCCGGCAACCTGCCTGAAGCTGCATCTGATCGCACTGCGCTGGCGGCCTTCCTGAAAGACAAAGCCGCCGGCTGTTCCTGAGTCAAAGCCCCTGCCAGATAAACCAGCCGCCCACCAGCGCCACAACTAATCCGCTGACCCGTTTGGCCCAGATTGAAAAATTGACCACTCCGCGTGCTTTTACGAACCCTTCCACAAAACCGGTAAATGTGCCGGCAACCAGCATCAGCAGGCAGTGTCCGACGGCGTAACAGAACAGCAGCGCTATGCCGTAGAGTACCTGCCCTTTGGCTGCCACCAGGGTCAACAGCACCACCAGCACCGGTGTGGCGCAGGGCGAGGAGACGACTCCGAAGAACAGCCCCAGCAGAAATGCTCCGATTATACCGCCTCTTCTGGGCTTAAAGTCCCGCTTGATCGGCAGACGGATCTCGTACAGCCCCACCATCTGTCCACCCATGACCAGTACAATAACGCCGGCGATCAGATACCACGGTCCACCCAGAGTGCCAAACATAGTCCCCAGCAGGCCGGCCGCCGCGCCGAATGCGGTGAAGGTCAGTGACAGCCCCAGGATGAACGCCAGAGAATAGCGGAAGGCCTTCCAGCGGTCACCGTCGGCGTAACCGCCCACGAAGCCGACCACCAGCGGGATGGTCGCCAGTACGCAGGGTGAAGCTGAGGAAAGTACCCCGGCCAGAAAGACAGCACCAAAGGCCAAAAGCGGATAAAGCGTGATGATCTGTTCGATGTTATCCAAAAAACTCACTTGAGCCCGGCCGCCTTCAGCTCCTTCAGGATGGCCGCTTTGTCGATGAAGCCCATGTGACGCTTTATTTCTTTCCCTTTGGCATTAAAGAAGATCTGGGTCGGGATCATCTGGACGCGGTACATTCGGGCTGCGGTCTGATCTTCATGTACGTCGATGAACAGGACGCTGGCCCTGCTGCGATACTCTCCGGCCAGCGACTCCAGAATCGGCGCCATCTCCCTGCAGGGGATGCAGGTGCGTGCGCCCAGGTCGATGACCGTCGGCTTGCCGGATGCCAGAGCTTGATTAACCCGCGTAGTCGAGGCTGAGGGAAGTTCCGCCTGGGCGTTGGTTGCGATCAGGATCAGCAGAAGTGCCGATAGCATTTTCATGGCAGCATCCCCGCGATCTCTGCCGCTGAAGCAGTTTTGCCCGAGAACATCACCTGGCCGTCGATCACCAGCGCCGGGGTACTCATGACGCCATACCTCATGATGGAGGGGATGTCCTCGACCTTGACTACGCAGCTCTCCGAACTGGAAGAGGCCATCAACCTTCGTCTGAGTGAAGCCGGTTTTGTAGATGAAACAGCTTTCTTGCAGGCCTGCCTGCCGCGGGAGCGTTTCGATGCA
>JAJYBH010000151.1 GCA_021779135.1 Deltaproteobacteria bacterium | reverse complement strand
CTGTGCCCTGGCGGCAAATTTCCTGGGAAACAAGCTCTGGGTCTTCAGATAAGCTGGAGGTAACGTGACGGGAGAATGGTGGATCATAGCGTCGCTCTGCTGCGGAGTTTTCCTTCTGGCGACCTGGCTGGTGGCCGGACGGGCAACCCGCCTGGAGCAGGTAGAACCTGTTGGTATGAAGCTGGGCCTGCTTCTGGTCGGGGCCTTGCTGTTACGGGTGGCGCTGGCGGCAACGACCCGAGGCTACGACGCCGACATCGCAACCTTCAGCGCCTGGGCGGCGCATGCCGCCGATGGGCTGACCTCCTTTTACTCACCCGGCTACTTCGCCGACTATCCACCCGGCTATATCTATCTGCTCTGGCTGGTCGGCAAACTGCGGCTGCTGATGGGAATCGACCTCGACACCCGTGTGTTCATGGTACTGCTGAAGTTTCCGGCAATCCTGGCCGACTGCGCCACCGCATGGCTCCTCTTCCGCCTTGCCCGCCGCTCCTGGAGCGGATCAGCCTCGCTGCTGCTGGCAGCCCTCTACGTATTCAATCCGGCCGTCATTCTCGACTCGTCGGTCTGGGGTCAGGTGGACAGCGTACTGACGCTGCCGATCCTGTTGGTGGTGATCCTGCTCGAAAAGCGTCCGGCGTGGGCGGGGGCCGCCTTTGCCGCGGCGCTCCTGATCAAGCCCCAGGCGCTGATCTTTGCCCCGCTCCCGTTGCTCTGGTTCGGTATCCGCCTGCTGCGCCGGGAACGGCACGCCACGGCCGACCTGCTCATGTTCTGCGGCACGGCGATCGCGCTCTTCTGTCTGGTCATCCTTCCCTTTGCCGTAAACGAGAGTCCGGGCTGGATCATCTCGAAGTACGGCAGCACCCTGGCCTCCTATCCCTACGCCACCCTCAATGCTTACAACCTGTTCGCCCTGACCGGCGGGAACATCGCTCCCCTGGATCAGCGATTCCTGTTGCTTCCCTATGGCGTCTGGGGAAATATCTTCATCCTCCTGATCGTGCTCTTCACGACACTGGTCATGCTGCGCGGAAAGGAGCTATCCCGCCTCTGGTATGCGCCCCTGTTTCTCTCGGCATCGGTCTTCGTCCTGGCGGCCAAGATGCATGAACGCTACCTGTTTCCTGCGCTGGCACTGGCCCTGGGACTGCACATCGTTACCCGTGACCGTCTGGCGCTGGTGCTCTTCGCCGGCTTCAGCGCGACGCAATTCCTCAATATAGCCCAGGTGCTGGCGCTCAGCCACGACAAGGTCTACGGCGTAGCGCCGCTCGACCCGCTCTTGCTGGCGGTATCCCTTGCCAACCTGATCCTCTGGCTGCTGCTCGTCCGGAGCGGCTACCGGCACTACGTCGCAGCTCCACATTCCGAAGCGGGTCAGGCCGCCAGCGGGTAACGCTTTTCCCCGCTTTTCTGAACGACTGCCGGCCGCGCCTGTCCACCCCTGGTGAAATTCAGCTCTTCGCGCACCACGTACAGCGGCCGCCCCTTGGCCTCGTCATAGATCCTGCCGATATACTCGCCGATAATCCCCAGCATCATCAGAACCACGCCGTTGAAGAAGAGGTTGACCGCCATCATCGATGCCCAACCGGTAACAGTAGTGGCGGTGAACATTTTCAGATAGAGCACCACCAGCAGGTAGGAGAAGCCGCCCAGGGAGACGGTGACCCCCACGTAGGTCGCCAGTTTCAACGGCTTGTAGGAAAACGAGGCGATGGCGTCAAAGGCGAAACGGAGCATCTTCTTGAGGGGATATTTGGTCTCGCCGGCAAAGCGCTTCTCACGGACGAATTCCACGCCGGTCTGCCTGAATCCGAGCCAGCTGATGATCCCGCGCACATAGCGGTTGCGTTCCTTGACACGCTTCAGGGCGTCGCACACCTTGCGGTCGATCAGGCGGAAATCGCCCGTATCCACCGGGATATCGACGTCGGTCAGCTTCTGAAGGACACGGTAGAAGGCGGCCGAGGTGAACTTTTTAAAGAAGGTCTCCCCAATGCGCTTGGCACGCTGGCCGTAGACGACGTCAAAGCCTTCGCGCCATTTGGCGATCATCTCCGGGATGACCTCCGGAGGGTCCTGAAGATCCGCATCGATAACAATCACCGCGTCACCCGCGGCGTAGTCCATCCCGGCCGTGATGGCGGTCTGATGGCCGAAATTGCGGGCGAAATCGATCAACCGGACGGTGCTGTCGGTCTCGCAGATGCCGCGGATGATGTCCGGGGTGGCATCGCGGCTGCCGTCGTTGACGAAAATCAACTCATAGGAATCGTCGAGCCCTTCCAGCACCACCTTGAGGCGTGAATACGACTCATGGATCACCGCTTCTTCGTTGTATACCGGAACTACTACGGAAATTACTGTTTTTTTCATGATTTTTCCTTTCAAAATACGGATCGGATCTCACGGCAATCGGATCGCGTGCAAGCTGCGTTAAAAGAACCAGGTCGGGAACCACCTGAGTGAAGCTACATAGGTCTGTGACACCTGCAGCCCCGAAAGTACCGGATAGAAGAGGGTGAAGAGCCCAGCCGCGAGCCCCAGATATCCCCAGGTTATTACGCGGAAACCCGGAAAACGTTGCTCCAGATACCTCAAAGCGGCCACCAGGCAGAGGATCAGGAAGGGTACCGTCGAGAAAAAATGGTAGATGAAGGCCAGGCGGTGTATGCCGACCCACGGCAGGTACTGGCAGAGCAGTGCCGTCAGCACGAGCACCAGTCCCATGTTGCGCTTTCGCACCGCCAGAAAGGCGGTCGCGACGACTGCGGGAATGCCCAGCCAGAAGATGGCGGGATTGCCGAAGGAAACGATGCTGGAGGCGGTTCCCAGAGGGAGCCCGTCGCCCGCGTATATCCACATCGGGTGCAGATCCAGCGGCCAAGTCCACCAGGCCGATGAAAAGGGGTGGGTCGCCTGCAGCGTGCGATGGTAATTAAGCATAAAGGCCTGGAGGCGGAAGACATCCACCAGATCGTGACCCGGACCGGGCAGGGCCAGGAACGGAAGATATGACAACAGATAGATCAGGGCCGGAATCACACCGAAGGCAACCAGGCAGACGCCGATCCGTCGCAGGAGAAATCCGGCCACCCCCCGCGCAGCGGGATAATCCCTTTGCCGCAGTTCAATTGCCGTTCGCAGGAGCACCAGCAGGACCATGCCGCAGCCGGCATACAGCGCTATCCACTTGCAGGCCGCCCCGATACCGAAGGCGACCCCGGCCAGGAGCAGCGTCATGTTCACGCTCCGGCGCGGACGCTCCCCTGTTTCAGGAAACAGGTCGAGAATAAAGTAGTACATCACCAGGATAAAGAAGACCCCGTAGACATCGATCACCGCTACCCGTGTCTGGGCAAGGCGCATGAAATCGGCCAGCAGCAGGAAAGCGGCGCAGAAGGCGTAAAAGCGGTCGCGGAAGAGCTTCAGGCCGAAGAGGTACATCAGCGGTACCAGCGCCACCCCGAACAGCGTTCCGACGATCCGCCAGCCAAAGGGGTTCATACCGAAGATAGCAATGCCGGAAGAGATCAGGAGCTTGCCCAGCGGCGGGTGGGTCGTCTCGTAGGGCTCGATATGATTGAGCGTTTCCCAGGCCGTCCGGGCATGATAGATCTCGTCGAAGTAAAAACCGGTCCGGAAGGAGGGGGCATATTCGAAGGCCGACTGTTCGTCGATCAGGTTTTGCGCTTTTCCGGTGCCATCGGTGGCGCTGATGTTTGTGCCGCCAATCCTGATGCCAGTCAGCGGGGTTTGGCTCCCCTTTTCGACAAAGGCGATTTCGTTCAAACGGCCGCCGGGGGTAGCGGCGGTGAGGCGGACGGCGCTGGTCCGTACGGCAACCGCATCGTACTTCCAGATGTTCGAATCGTCCTTGGTGAAAGAGAAGAGAGTGACATAATCCCCGGCCGGGTTGCGCGCGGCAAGCGAGTAGCGGCTGCCGTCGCCGCTGCGGTCATTGATGCCGCAGTAGTAATAGATCCGGGAAAGGTCGACCTCGCGGCCGAGTTCGATGGTCACCGATTCGCCGGCAGCGCCCGATTTCCAGCCCGTTTCCGGCGCCAGATGCCCGCCGAGATTGAAGAGGGAAAGCAGCAGACAGACCGCCGTCAGCACCGCCATCACGGCAACATCGGCTAATTCGATCTTTTTCCTGGGAGCAACAGCCGGAATGATTTCATCCGGCGTTTTCGCGTCAGCATTACCGTTCCGGCGCCGCATTGTGGCTCCCCACCAGGCAAGCAGCAGCCCGAAACAGCCCAGGGCAGCGATGACCGTTCCACCAAGGCGACTCCGAGCGTCTGATTCTGATGCGCTAGACGGAGGCGAGAGCGCCGCTATCCGGATGCCGGCCGGCACGCTGCCGGCCTTGCCCACCGCAACATCCCTGAACCAGACCGTGCCGCTGTTGAGACTGCCGTAGCCGCCGATACCGATTGTAACGGAAAGCGTATGCTGGTCAGCTCCCGTTTT
Source organism: Deltaproteobacteria bacterium (assembly GCA_021779135.1). GTDB lineage: Bacteria > Desulfobacterota > Desulfuromonadia > Geobacterales > Pseudopelobacteraceae > CAIPTY01. The sequence continues at coordinate 1,951 of JAJYBH010000151.1, read as the reverse complement.
TCCGTAAAACTCGAGCAGCTTCCACTCGTTGCCGCTGCCTTTGATGTCGGGGGAACCATCCGTACTATCCAAGACCGAGATCCCCGCCCCCCGGGCATTGGATTCGACGTTTTCAGCACGGGCCCGGCAGGAGAAGCGATATACCGTATCGGGCTCCACCGCCAGTTCGCGTACGAAGCGGGCATCGTCGGGGGTTGCCGCACTGATCCGGAACTGGGTGCCATCCTTTTCCGGCACGATCTCGAAACGGGCGGCGCCAGCCGCTCCGGAGGAGGCATTCCAGTCGTAGTGTGTCCATCTCTGCGCACTCAACGTTCTGCCGTCCGCCGGAGCAGGCTGCGTCTCGCCGGCAAAAAGCGCTGTCGCCGACAGCAGCAACAACAGCATGGTTAATAGCGCTTGTACTGCTTTACTCATTTTCGATGTCCTTTGACGAAACAACGGCTTCAAAAAAACCGGGAGAGCCATGCAGCTCTCCCGGTCGGTACAATTACGGCATCAGCAGGTCTGGTATGCCGAATTCGTCGGCAGCCGGGCGGTCGTCAGGATCCTGAGCCACCCGGGCTGCAAAAACGTGTTAGGTTACTGACCTGCGAGAAGAGCGGTCAGCTGCGAACTGATGCCGGAGAGGTAGCCCATGCCGCCTATATTGTTGGTGATGGCTGCCTGGGTTGCAGCTACTGTTGCACCTTGCTTCGAAGAACCGTGGCAGCCTGAGCAGTTCGCGTTGTACAGAGACCAGGTTTTTACCGGGGCAGGAGTAGCGGTCGGTGCCGGGGTCGGAGCAGGGGTAGCAGTCGGCCGGGGAGTAGGAGCAGGAGTAGCCGTAGGTACTGGAGTCGGTGTCGGAGTAGCGGTCGGACGAGGAGTAGGAGTAGGAGTAGCAGTCGGCCGGGGAGTCGGCGTCGGTGTAGCGGTCGGCCGGGGAGTAGGAGTCGGTGTAGCAGTCGGACGAGGTGTCGGTGTAGCAGTCGGCCGGGGAGTAGGTGTAGGTCTCGCATGACGATGCTCTCTTTCAACTCGCTCTTGCTCTGCCCTCTTCCTGTAATCGCCGGAGTGATCATCGGCCAGGCCTGCGGAAGCAAGACCGGCTACCAGAAGGGACGCTACGCTGCATACTGCAATGATTTTCTTTGAATTACCGAACATGTGTTTCCTCCATAGTTTTTTTTGTGTGTTGTGAGTGCATGTACTGCTGAATACTGTTATCCATCGCTAATTGTCGACTTACGACACCTCCTTGTGTTGGCCCCCGCTCGTTTGCGTCCGGACACAAAAAAGCCGGGACCGAAATAAGTGGTGACATTTCGGCAACCCGGCTGTCTCAGTGAGACCCTATAGGCTTTCCGCCCCACCCTCGCGGATGGTTAAGTATTATCGTCTATCGCCTGCTGAGAAGTTTGGGCACAAAAAAAAGCCGGGTTGCCGTATATCTTTTAGTGATATTTCGGCAACCCGGCTGTCTCAGTGAGACCCTATAGGCTTTCCGCCCCACCCTCGCGGATGGTTAAGTATTTTCGTCTACCTTCTCAACAAATTGTGAATTGACGATACAATAAGTCAGGAATCAGTGTCAAGTATTTTTTGTGACTTTTATACCCATGTTTTATTAATTACGATACATGAAAAAGCACGAAACCAGCCTGCGCACTCACTGTCCTGCCATGATTTAGCCGCACTGGCAGCCTGTTCCGGAGCGCCGGTTGCGATGCCTCGCCCCCCTGGCCGGCCCATTCAGATCCCCGATTGATGATTCAGTCAACAGTCTTGACTGTGTACAGGGTGAGCTCGCTGATCACGATTTTTCAGACGGACATATCCCAACTGCGTTTATAAATGTCTGGACTTTAGACTTCTGCAGCGATCTTTGAAAAATGTTGTTTTGCCCGAAAAAACAGCTTGACAGCGGGGTCAAGAGTGTGGGTCGCGCCCTACTCACGTAATTGATTTT
>JAJYBH010000034.1 GCA_021779135.1 Deltaproteobacteria bacterium | reverse complement strand
TGATAGTAATTCCGACAAGGGCGGGGCAAGCCCACGCCCCTACGTTTCCAAATAATGCTACTGCCAGGGGAGCTCGCGTTCAGAGCTGAATTCCAGGTCTTTCCCGCTGACGGGATCGCGAAACCGGGCCGTCTTGGCGATAAGCCGGAGCGGTTTCTCGAAATCATCGGCCTGTTCCGGCTGCAGGTCGGGGTAGTAACGGTCATTGAGTATCCTGAAACCCAGCCCGCTCATGTGAATTCTCAACTGATGGGTCTTGCCCGTGATGGGGAACAGGTCAAAGCGCGCGATGCTCCCGTTCACCTCCAGCAAGCGGATGTTCGAGCGGGCATTCGCTTCGCCGGGAACTGTCCTCATCCTGAACCAGGGCTCGCCCTTCTCGATCCTGTCTTCGACGGTCCAGTCGCCTTTTCCCTGGTTGTGATGATATTCGGCCAGGGCCTGGTACGTTTTTTCAACCCTGCCATTCGCGAATAACTGGCTGTACAGCCCCCTGGTTGCCCTGTTGACGGAAAACATGACGACCCCGGCTGTTTCGCGGTCAATGCGATGCAGCGGTACGAGGCCGATGTTATCCGTTTTAATTCTCAGGCGGTTCAGCAGGCATTCGTTGACATAGCCGCCCCCCGGAATAACAGGCAGGAAATGGGGCTTGCAGGCTACCAGCAGGTGGTCATTCTGAAAGAGTATCGTCTCGGAAAAGGGGATCACCTGCTCCTGCTCCACCTCTCGGAAATAGAACAGTTGCTTGTGCGGGAGATAGGCTGTGTGCGCGGTGATCGGGGTGTGGTCCGCGGCGAGGACCTTTCCGTCGCTGATGCGTTGCTGCCAGCAACTGCCGCTGATTTGTGGAAAGCGACTGGTAAGAAACGCCAGAATCGTAGGGTAAGGTCTCTGGGCAGGCGGCAGGGTGACTGTGGAGGGGGTGGCGGAAATTGCCATTACTTGGTCCCGGTGGCCCTGGCTTGCCGGCGCTCATGCGCGACCCGTTCATAGTCGATTTCCCGCATGACCCCGCCCACGTCGGCCGGTTTTGCGCCGGGTGCGAAACGGCCGGTGAGCTTGGTCGCGGGAGTGAGCTGGCCGCCGGCGTAGAGTTTCCAGATCTCCCTGCCGTAGTCGCTCTCCAGAAGCTCGGGGGCGAAGCGGCCAAAATAGGCGGTCATGTTTCCGACGTCCCGCTCAAGCATCTTGCCGGCATTGTTGTTGCTCGTGGCATCGATGGCCTGGGGCAGGTCGATGATGACCAGCCCGTCAGCGCCGACCAGCACGTTATACTCGGACAGGTCCCCGTGCACGATCCCGGCGCAGAGCATGAGGACGATCTGCCCGATCATCGCACGGTGGTAGTCACGGGCCTCTTCCGCCGTCAGCCGCAGGTCGTTCAGCCTCGGAGCGGGGTTGCCCTGTTCATCGACCACCAGTTCCATCAGCAGTATCCCATCGGCATAATTGAACATCCGCGGCACACGCACGCCGGCCTCGGCCAGCCGTCCCAGTGTTTCGACCTCGGTGTTCTGCCAGGCCCCCTCCTGCTCTTTGCGCCCGAAGCGGGTGTTTTTCCCCATGGCGCGAGCCTGGCGGCTGTTCCTGACCTTGCGCCCTTCCTGGTACTGGGCCTGCTGGCTGAAGCTCCGTTTGCCGGCTTCCTTGTACACCTTGGCGCAACGGCTCTCTCCGTGAGAATGCACAACGTAGACATCGGCTTCCTTGCCGCTCATCAGCTGGCGGATAACCTCATCGACGAAGCCGTTGAGGACGAGTGTATCAAAGCATTTTGGAATTTTCATATTCGTTGGAATCAGCCTGTTCTGAAAAGTAGGTCCCGCTCGGGGTGTTCTTTGTTAATGATAACATATACGGCAGCCCAGATGGACTCTTTTTTGATGACCCATGGTGACCCCAGCACATATGCAATTGAATCTGCCGTACCGAAATGCTACGGTAATTCCAGTTTTGATCCCAATTTCCCGTCCGGATACCGTTGTGAAACTCCAGCTTGTCATCCTGTGGTGCCTTGTCCCGTGTTGTGTTGCTCTCTCTGCAATGACCTCGCCGGCCGCCGAACTGCCCGGCCCGGAGGAGTTGTCAAGGCTCTCGGAACTCTCGGAGCTGTCATTATCCGCGAACGCGCTGACTTCAGTGTGTATGGCTTACGATGCACTCAATACCCGTATTCGTGACAACAAGATAGAACGCGGACCGGCACGGACCAAGCTAATGCGCCTCCTGGCAGAGGCGCGGGACGAGTATTACCGAGCGGGCGGCAGGTATATATGGGTGTATGACCCGGCCAGCGAGCTGCTGGTGTACTATGCCCACAATAGTGAGTTGTCTGTGAAGCTGGGGGAGATTGTCAGGCCGGGGGATGTGCTGGCGACTGTCGGCAGGAGCGGCTACAACGCCGCCAAGCGGCGTTCGCCGACCCATCTGCATTTGACGGTGCTGCGGGTCCGGGATGGACAGGTGCTGCCGATGGATATCTACCAGAATCTGAAACAAGCCGATTTCTTGGCGGTGGCCAGGAGCCGGGTCTGAAATCACCCCAGCGTGAATGAAGTCGAGAGCATCCGCCAGGTAACGATCAGGGTGAACAGCAGGTACAGAACAAGGGTGACCAGCGTCAGCCGGCGCTGGATGGCGGGAATGACCCGTGACAGGCTCGGGTGGGAGCTGAACGGTATCAGCGACCCGACCCCCAGACCGCTTATCGCCCCGCCCAGCAGGGTGGCATAGAGTGCGTAGCCCACATAGCCGTACTCCTTCTGCAGGATGCAGAAGGGGCAGTGATGGCTGGGCAGTTCGTAGAAATAGAGACAGATGAATGAAACCAGCGAGGCGGCCGCAACGACGAATGTCAGGCTGCTGAAGAGCGAGAAAATCCCGCCTCCCTTCCCCGTCAGATAGAAGACAACCCCGATCACAACGGTAAGCGCCATAATACCAAAAAACGCCTGCTGCATCGGGCCGCTCGGCAGTCCGGCAATCTCTCCGCCAATGCTGCGTTTGTCCGTGCTGAACAGGCTACCGCAGCAGGAGGTGATGACATCCGCCTTGAGATTCAGGAAATAGGCGAACTGGAGCACGGCCTCCAGCAGTATCAACGGCGCCAGGATGTTGAGCAGCCCGTACTTGGTCTTGATCAGCGGGTAGTCGTATCCGCGGGTATCGACGTGGTTGACGATCAGCCAGACCCCCGCCAGCAGGCAGTTGATGATCTTCAGGATCAGGACCGGATAGCCGTAACTGTTCACGGCCAGACTGCCGGCCGCGCACATGGCGCCGGTGAACTGGCTGTGGAGGTTGTCGGCGGTGAAGATGTACAGGAAGAGGGAGAGGATCTGGAAGACCAGCGTATAGCTGAGGATGACGGAGATCAGATAGGTGCGTCGCTCGAGCTCCAGTTGAAGCTCGCTGCCGCTCTGCAGGTCCCATTTCTCCAAGATACGGGTCCCGTACCCGGCTGCGTAGACCAGCATGAAGCAGGTCAGAAGCGATGCGATGGAAAGCGCCAGGATGGCGGGATGCTGGATCATGCCGCGCCCGTTATGCCGGTGATGCGGCCGTCCCGCATGCCCACAACGGTCTCGGCCAGTTCCGAATCGTAGACCAGAGGGTCGTGGCTGGCGATCAGGATCGTCTTGCCCCTGGCCTTGAGGGTGCCGACCATCTCCATGAATTCACGGGACAGCTTGCTGTCCAGATGGGCGGTCGGTTCATCGGCAATGATGATGGTCGGGTTGTTGATCAGAGCACGCGCGATGGCTACCCGCTGCAGTTCGCCTCCCGAGAGCCACTCCACCGGGGAGGCGGCGTGGCGTGAAACCGAAAACAGCTCCATCAACTCCAGGGCCCGCTGGCGGAAGGCCGCCTGGCTTTCGCCGGTCGGATAGGCCGGCAGCATAATGTTTTCCAGCGCGCTGATCCCTTTGACCAGATTGAACTGCTGAAAGATGAAACCGAAGGTTGTCCGGCGGATCTCCGTCAGAAAGCGCTCCGGCAGGCTGGTGATGTCCAGGGCGCTGCCGCTGTCGGCATCGCTGAAGAAAGAGGTGCTGATTCCATGCAGCCTGATGCGCCCCGAACTGGGGCGGGCCATGCAGCCGATCAGCGCCATCAGGGTCGTCTTGCCGGAACCGCTCGGCCCTTTCAGGATCGTCAGGCGGCCGGCCTCGATCGTCAGGCTGACATCGTCCACCGCCGTGAACTGGTTGTGCTTGTCGGCGTTGAAGGTTTTGGTGACGTTGGCAAGTTCGATCACGATTACGACCTCATGGCGGCGTCGGGGGGCACGGTGGCCGCCAGCCAGGCCGGAATAATGGTTGCTGCGGTATAGGGGAGCACCGTCAGAAAGAAGAGCACCGTCAACTGATAGGCATCGACAACGGGAATCAGCCTGAACTGCGGATAGATGACCGACCATCCCTTGAGGGCATGTTCAAACAGTGCCGCCGAAAAGAAGAACACGTGACCGTAGGCCAGCACAACCCCCACCAGAAAGGCCGTCAGCGAGATCACTATCCCTTCCCAGAACTTCAACTGCAGCACATCCGATGTCTCCCAGCCGATGGACTTGAGGATGCCGATCTCCTTGCGCTCCTCGGCTGAAAGCCCGGTGGCCTTGTCCCAGGCGAAGATAATGAAGGAAAGGACCGCCACCGCCAGAATCACCACCATCATGCCCCCGCGCCACTCGAAGAGTGAATCGTAGGTCCTCAGCATCTCGCTCTTCAGGATCGGGCGGGTATCGGGAAACAGCTCGGCGATCTTGGTAGCCACGGTAACCTGTTCCCGGGGGTTGGCGACCGTTACGGCCAGGTCGGTGAACTGGCCGGGGGGCAGGTGGAACATCTCCTGGAAATCCTCGGCCGACAGGACGATCAGGTCGGAGGAGATCAACTCGGAACTGCTGGGATAGATCCCCTGGACCGTGAGCAGCAGGGGGGCATTGCGGGAGGTCTTCAGTGTCAGCATGTCGTCGATCTTTATCCGCTGGTTGCGGGCGACTCCGGCGCCGATCATGATGCTGCCCGGCTCTACCACTCCATTTTCGGGCACCAGCAGGGTGTAGTTGGCGCCGAAGACCTGGTCGTAGTAATAGCCCCACAGCCGCGGTGTTACGGATCTTACCCCGCGAATGGCGCTGATCTGCTCGCCGTATGTGGCCGGTATCAGGTCATGGCGGCCGGCGATCATCCGCTGGACTACCAGGTCCGGCGCCTCTGCAAGGGTCTGGGCCGCTTCATGCTTCAGGGCCTGCACAAAAAAGATCAGCGAGGCGATCACGAAGACGATCAGCGTGTATACCACCAGCAGCGAAAGGTTTTTGGATTTTCTTCGCAGCAGGGATGAGAGGGCGAAATCGAGGATATTGGTGTGACGGTTAAGGGGAGAATTCATGAATCCTCTTGGATGGTGGCGTTACCAGTGATCCGGACGGAAAGTGCTCCATGGCGCCCGGGTGGTCCTGGAAGGGGGCAAACCTGTCGGCCATTGCCGGATTGCGTGTATAGCGCGCCTCGGTGAACAGGCAGAGGTCGGTCAGTTGCAGCGTCCTGACCATTTCGGCCCGCTCGCGGAGAGCGGTGGCCGCCATGGCCTGGCTGTAGCGGGCGTGGACTGTCAGCAGCCCGATCAGAAGGATGTTCACGGCTGTAACGATGATAAATATACTGGATTTGCGCATCAGATCAGACCGTCAGAAAGAACTTTTATTGTCGCAGCTCTCCAAGTTACCTGGTCCTGGGCCATTGCGGGACTCATTCCAATGATTTTAAAACTCTTGGGTTCACGTCACTAAAGCGCAGGACCATCTTACCCTTGTGATCCTTGAGAAACGCATAGGCATCGGCCAATTTTTCGAAGGGAACCAGTTCCTTTCCCATCGGGCCATACACATCGCTGCCGATGACAAAGGACGCCTTTCGGGCGTCCACCGGTTTGAGGGTATAATAGTCCTTGACGATTATGCTGGAGATTCCAGCCTGTATCTTTTCGGGGGTGTACTTCTGCATGTTGTGATAATAGGTGAAGAAATCCTTGACGCCGTCAAAATAGATCACCGAAGAATACTTGAAGGTAACCGTGGTTACCCAGTCCGGATATTTGCTTACAAACATCCCGCAAACCGGGCATTTGTCCTTTGTTGACGGGGCCGGGGGCTCAGAAGGCGCTGCAAAGACCGGAGAATACGCAAGCGCCAGGCAGAGCAGCAGTGTCATCAGTAAACTGGAAAATAATCCCCTTGATTTTCTGGCAGAACATGGCGTAGCCAGCGTATGCATGCCGTTTGTCAGGGACAGAGATCTTAATAGTCTCATCATAATTCCTTTTCGATCCGCTGGTAATATCGTTTGAAGCGGGTCTGGCGGACTGGCGCCCGCCAGACCCGGAAATCATTCCCTACATCTTATGGCCACCATTCCCCATGTGGTCGTGTGGTTTCTTGTCGGCATGTTCCTTTTCGGCGGCCTTGAGGGCCTCGTCAAAAGTGGCAAGTTTGCCACCGTTCTGCTTAATGAATGCTTCCGCGGCTTTCTTGTCGGCGAATGCCCATTTGGCAACGGATGTCATGACACCCATCTTGCTCCCGCCGATAACCCAGCTGGCGGTCTTCGCGTTGATCAGTTTCCTGGTGTTGTAGTCAGCCACCTGGTACGACTTGACGGTCTTTCCCTTGGCGGCCATCATGTCCGTGACAACACAATTCAGGCTGCAGGTCCCGGTGCTGCTCCCGTCGGTATAGGTGACCACCATGCGGCTGTGGGCGAATTTGGTGCGGTTCATGCCGCAAATTTTGCAGGCATCCGGTCCCTCAACCTTGTCGGCTGCCAGACAGACTGTTCCGAGTGATACTATCAGCAAAATTGCCATCCATAGTTTCTTCATAGGTTGCATCTCCTCCTGTAGGTTTATTTCTTGGCCTTCGGCGCCGGACCGACCTTCACCATGTCCCTGTCACAGGCACATTTTCCCGGCTTCTGGCTGATCGAGCCGCAGTCACATCCGCTGCCGCAGCCGCAGGCATATTTGCCGGTCATTGGCGCGGAGAGTTCCTTGCCGTCGAGTGAGTAGTAGACCCTGCCTTTTTCAACCCTGTTTACCGTGGTTTTTACCAGTTTATTGCCGCAACTGCAGGTGCCCTCCTTTTTTGCCAGGCTTCCACAGTCGCACCCCGCGCCGCAGCCGCAGACATAGATGACATCGCCAGGCTTGGCGTCAAACGTGCCGCCTGGTCCCTTGGCGGCTGACACCAGGCTGACCGCGACAACTACAAACAGCAGTGTTAGTACCAGCAGAACTGACTTTTTCATGGTAGAGCCTCCTTGAGGAAAGTTTTGAAAGTTTACAATGTAAATTAGTAACTGTCCACCCCCTTTCTCTCCTCAGATCACGGCTCGTTGCATGAACGTCAGCATCCGAATACAAGCTAACCCATTATAAAGTCAGAACTTGTAGCCCAGCGAGAAATAGGCATACCGTCCGTTTTCCGGAACCTTGAAACCGCTCTGAAACGGATCACGGGCGTAGGACAGGTGACTGAAGTACTGCTTGTCAAACAGGTTGGTGATGCCGATGATCAGGGTGATGCCTTGATAGTTGATGCCGCTCTTGATGTCGGTTGTTGCCCAGCCGGCGGTGGTCGTTTCATTGAGGCCGCTATCGACCCGGTCCTGCTCGCGGGCCAGATTTTCCAGCGTCTCGAAGAAGAAGGTGCCGTTGTCGTAGCGCAGGGAAACGGTCCCCCTGAGTGGCGGGATCTCCGAAAGCGGACGGTCGGCACTCTCGTTACGGGCCTCCACGTAAGAAAGAGAGCCTCGCAGGAACAGGTCGTAATCCAGCGATACCTGACTGCCCAGCTCGGCCCCCCACATGGTGGCATGAATATTCTGGTAGCTCTTTTCGGACAGGGCCGGGATTTGGTAGAAGTTTATGTAATCCTGCAGGTCGCTGTAGAAGATCGATGCATTGACATAGAAGCGCTTGGTTGAAAACTTCGCGCCGATGTCGGCCTGGTGATTGACCGTGGATTTCAGGTCCTTGTTGCCGTGCCAGTATTGTGTCGCTGCCGGGACATCAAGGAAGAGTTCCTGCTGGTCCGGCGTGCGTGTACCGCGGGCGATGCCGGTGAAAATATCCAGGCCCTCGGCCGGTGTATAGGTCAGTTGCAGGTTGGCGCTGATATCGGCAAAATAGCGGCTCGTACCGGCGGTGACCTTCGTGTTGGCCTTATGTGCTTCGGCCCAGGTCAGGTCGCCCCGCAGGCCGCCTTTCAGTGTGAACCGGTTGCTCAACGGCAGCTCGTATTCTCCGAACAGGCCCAGATTGTCGATGGATGCATCCGGGATCATGGCCAGATCGCTGTAGGCCAGGTACCCGGCCCGACGGTTGACGGCATCCCAGTTGCGGTTGTAGTAGTCGATGCCGCCTTTCAGGGTTCCCGGACCGACCGCCAGGACGGCATTCAGTTTTGCGCCGTAGACCTGGGTCCTGGCGTCGGTCTGCATGGAATACGTGCGGGTCACTTGTGCCGAGGGGTTTGAACTGAAGCGGAAGCGGTCATCCATCAGGTGGTCGACCGTATCCCAGTAGGCCTGCAGCTTCAGCTCCTGCAGCAGTGGTGAAATCTTTCGTATCCGGTAGGTCCAGTTCAGGCGGTGGGTCCTGTCGTAGTCCGCATCCATCTTCAGATAGGGGTAGAGGACGTGATCGGCATCCTGATAGGTGTAGCTGATCTCGCTGCGTGAATTGCCGGTGGGATTGATGGCGAACTTGCCCCAGCCGGTATTGATCTCGTAGGCCTTCGAATTGATGGCATCGGGTTTATACCGGTTGGGACTGGTGGCCGGGTAAATCTCGGTCAGCCGTTTGCCGTCACCGGATTTGGGGACGTCGGAGTATTTGTAGGCATACCCCAGCAGGCCATCATAGCCACCGGCGCCATAGGAGGCGGTGGCGGAGGCGTTGAAGCTGTCCCAGCTCCCGTAGCTCAGGTTGATTTCCCCGCCGAGCCCCTGGCCCGGCTCCTTTGTCTGCGCGTCGATCATGCCGCCCAGTCCACCCGGATTGGACAGGTCGTAGGGCCCCTTGATCACCTTGACCTGCTCGATTTCGGAAAAGTCATAGTGGAAAGAGGGCGGGTCCATGCGGGATGGACAGGCGCCCTGCAGGCGGACACCGTCCACGAGGACATTGATGTTGTCTTTCTGGAAGCCGCGAATCACCACGTCGTTGGCGATAGCGCCCTTGCGGACGTAGCTGATCCCCTCGATCTGCTTGAGCGCCTCGCCCATGTCCCTGGCCGGGCTCTCACGAACCTCGCGGATGGAGAGGCTCTCTTCCTTCGGTGATTCCTTCTGCCCGCGGACAGTGATTTCGTCCAGTATCTGATTTTCCGCCAGCACGGGTTGATATGCCAGAGTAATGAAAAATGATGCTGCCAGAACGTGCAGGGTATTCCTATTCATAGGATATGGTTCTCCTTCCGGTATCGAGTAGTGTCTCTGAAAAACATCAAACAGGCGCCTACAACATTTTGAAGTTGATCGGCACCACTATTTCCGCCCGAACCGGCGGCTTCGGGAAGGGAGCCGCATTACGGACGGTGTCTGTCGCGCATTTGTCCAGGATCGTGAAGCCGGATGTTTCCAGCACCCGGATGTTATGGACCGTGCCGTCTTCGGCGATGACGAACGCCACGACAACTTTGCCGCTCCAGCGCATTTTTCTGGCCATCGACGGGTACGCGAGCTGTTTCGTGATCAGGTCACGGATATAGGCAAAGTGCTCTTTCAGATAGTGTTTGCTAGCCTGTTCCGGTGTTGACCGTTCCGTTTCCGTTGGTGCCGAATGTTGCACGGCTATTTTTGCCTGAGCCGGCGGAGCCGGACCGGCCGGTTCGGCTTTCGGGCGGATAGCCGCCGCAGCCGGGACCTCCGGCGCCGTTTTCGGCAGATCGCTGACCCGTTTCGGTTCAGGTGCCGCGATGGTCGGCGAAACCTCTGGCACAGCTTGCTGAAGCACCTGACGAGGTGCTTCAGGTTGTGCCTGATGCGGCAATGCAGCCGGAGCGGGGAACCGGGAAGCGGCAGGCGTGGTTGATCTGCGCGGCAGATCAGGCATGGCGACATTGTCAAGAACCACCATGATGGCTTTCGGTGCGCGCTCAATGGTATGTGTTGCCACGAAAATCAGACCGCCAACCGCGGTCAGATGCAACGCAAGGGACAAGCCGAACCATTTGGCTTGCGGGAACATGTGCATATACCTCCGGGCGTGGCGCAGAAGTACCGTGTACGCCGAAATGAATCAGGACGGTACTCCTGAGCGGTTCAGCACGTTATGCGAACTGAGATTATGGTTTTCGGTGCAGCTGTCAGAGAAGCTTCGGTGGCGGGTCGGGAGGCTCGCGGTGACGGGATGCCAGGCGTCGAGCTGGGGAGGAACAGGTACTGATTGCGTGGGGGCGATTGAACTGTTCCATGAAATGAAATGGCAGCACTTCGGATGAGGCGCTGGTTGACAGGACGGCTTTGGTGCGGCTTCCACAGGGGCAGCCGCAGGAAATGATGGTTTTCTTTGCAGCTGCTTCCTTCTTGCAGCAGTCAGGTGTGCCCTCTTCATCGTCTACATGGACGTGAGCCAGTTGCTGCCTTTTCTTTGCGCAACAGCAGGTGCGGTTAGCCCGGCTTTCCGGCGAACAGCCGCAGAGGTCGCAGTCGCCCGAACACTCCCCGGTGATTGCATGAACAACCACATTCGATTGCATGGCGAGCGACACAAGGGGGCTCAGGACAATTGCCAGATAGATGGCGGTGAGCATGGCCGCGATCAGGCGGCGTTTCGATCTCCTGGCTGTATGTGCAGTTGAAGTGGCCAATAATGCTCCTGTGGGTTGTTCACCAAGCAGGCAACTGCCATATATTTTGCACTCCTTTTCCAAAAAAGCAAGCAGGGGGGTTATCGGTTTGTCTCTCCCTGCTTCAATGTCTCCTGCCATTCCTTGATCAGGCCGTCGTAACCGAGGCTGTAATCCTGCAAGGCGGATGCAACGGCCGCGGAAATATTCATCCCCTTGCCAAGTTCCGTGAGGATCGCATTGACGCGGTGCCACCCATAGGATTTTACCAGATAGTTTACCAGAGAGTAGCTTTGCTGGTAGGCGAGCGACGCTTCATGTGACGACAGGCCGCTGAAGCTACCCTCGAGCCGATGGATATCGATGACGGATCTTTTCACGGCCGCTTGCAGATGTTCCGGCACGGGGTATGTGAATTGTTCCCGGCCAAACATCTCGGCTATGCCCTCGTTCAGCCATACCGGACAGTTGCCACGGGTCATGTCGTAGATCACCACATGGGCATATTCGTGAAAAAGGATGGCGCGCAGGGGAGGGGTGATCTCGTTCAGCGCTCCGAATGGCAGCCTGATCGTGCCATCGTACACGCCGCCCGACCAGTCCGGGGAGTTGGTGACGTCCTTATAGTCATTACGCTTGTAGATGGCAACCGGTACCCGCGCCTCGGGGAAATGACCCAGTTCGGCGCCGACCTGGTTGGCGGCGCTCTCGAGGACATCCAGGACCGCCAGGGCAAATGTCGTGTTTACTCCCGGGTCATAGGTCAGGTTGAACCGTGAGCTGTTGCCCCGGTCCATGTTGGATTCGACAGCAGTTTCCTTGCGGGCCTTTTTCAGTACCTCGATGAGTTCCTTCCGGTCGGGAGCAAGCTTCAGCGCCTGTTCCCAAAGTTCAATAGCCTGTTGACGATTGTCGGTTTCATAGAGGACCAGGCCCAGATAGTAGAGCAATTCTTCGGAATCCGGGCTGGTGGCGCGGGTGCGTTCCAGTTCGTAGCGGGCGATATCGTACTTCTTCAGGTAGTAATTGCAGATGCCTCTTGACACGGCAAAAGCCGCTTCGTCGGGATAAAGTTCAGTGGCCTTGAGGTAGTATTCATCGGCCTGTTCATACTGTCTCCGGCTGAAGAGCACCCTGCCGTAGTTTGCATAGGCCTCGGCCAGGTCACGCTTGAGCCTTTCGTTGTAAGGAAAGAGCTGGTAGGCCGAGCGCAGCTTTTCCAGCTGGTTGACATAATCACCCGGATTGCCGTGGGGGGGCGTTGGGCTGCCGGTTTGGCCGGCATGCAGGTTCGCCGGGGCGCCGGTTAACAAGATGGTCAGCAGCAGTATATTAAAGAGACCGAACAACTTCGGCTCAGGGGTACTGACTCGAATCATGCCGGCTGGACTCATGAAACGCCCCAGGTGGGGACATTGGCGAACTGCATACGCAGACGTTCATCCGGGTTCTGTCGGTAGAATTCCTCTTCCGTGAAGGAAAACTGGTAGGATTTGAGATAGGACATCAGGATCGATGCGGCCGAATTCAGACGTTGCATCTGGTGCGCCTCACCCTGCAGGTCGGGATGATATTTTTTGGCCAGTTCGCGGTGGCGCTGTTTGATCTGGGCCATGGTGAGCCGGTCTCGATCGGAGAAGCCGAAAACCTTCAGGGCGGCTTTCAGTTCGGAATGGGTCATGACCGGGAAAGAAAACCGCGCACCGAAGCGCCGATGCCGGCCGGATCAAGGCCCAGCATGGCACGCAGCTCGTGTTGTTCCCCCTGGGGGATGTAGCTGTCGGGATAGCCGAGGCGCAACACCCGTGTCCCGCTGAGGCCGTGTTCCTCCAGAAGCTCCAGCACAGCGGTGCCAAAACCTCCCTGCAGGGCATTCTCTTCCAGTGTGATCAGCGTGCCGGATTTCCCGGCCAGTTCAAGAATCAGGGCCGAGTCCAGCGGTTTTACGAAACGGGCGTTGACAACCGTCAGGCGGATATTGTGAAGTTCCTCAAGCATGGCCGCCGCCTCCAGCGCCGGGACAACCATGGATCCCAAGGCCAGAAGGGTGCCGTCGCCGCCCTCACGCAGCAGTTCGGCCCGTCCGATCGGGATGGGCTGCAAGGTCTGGTCGAGCGGCACACCATGGCCGTTGCCACGCGGGTAGCGGATGGCGGCCGGCCGCCCAAGTTCGATGGCGGTTGCCAGCATATGCTGGAGCTCATTTTCGTCCTTGGGCGCCATCAGGGTCATATTGGGCAGGTGTCGCAGGTAGGAAATATCAAAGACGCCGTGGTGGGTTGGGCCGTCGCTCCCCACAACTCCTCCCCGATCCAGCGCAAAGGTGACCGGCAGGTTCTGCAGGCAGACATCGTGGAAAACCTGGTCATAGGCGCGCTGCAGGAATGTCGAGTAGACGGCGAATACCGGCCGCAACCCCTCGGCAGCCAATCCGGCCGCAAAGGTTACCCCGTGCTGCTCGGCGATACCCACGTCAAAAAAACGCCCCGGAAATTCCTTGGCGAAGGCGGATAGGCCGGTACCATCGGGCATGGCCGCCGTGATGGCGGTGATCCGCTCATCTTCTGCGGCAAGCTTGCAGAGCGCCGAGCCGAAGATGGCGGTGTACGAGGCCGTCCCACCCTTGCCCTTGATGATCTTGCCGGTCTTGATATCGAACGGTCCGACGCCATGGAACAGGGAGGGGTTGTCCTCGGCCGGCTTGTAGCCTTTGCCCTTCTTGGTCAGGACATGGATCAGCACGGCATCGTTCAGTTTTTTGACACTTTGAAGAGTTTCGATCAGCATGGGCAGATCATGGCCGTCAATGGGGCCGACATAATTGAAGCCGAAGGCCTCGAACAGCATACCCGGCGTAAAAAAACCCTTGAATGAATCTTCAATTTTCCGGGCGACATGCAGAACCCCCCTGCCGACATCCACCCGCTTCAGGAATGATTCGACATCTTTTTTAAAGCGATGGACGAACTCGCTGGATGAGGTGCGGCTGAGGAAGTTGGAGAGGGCGCCGACATTCTCGGCAATGGACATTTCATTGTCGTTGAGGATGACGATCAGGTCCTTGTCCAGATGGCCGGCGTGGTTCATCCCCTCATAGGCGAGGCCGCCGGTCATGGAACCGTCACCGATGACCGCCAGCACCTTGTTCGTTCGCCCGTCAAGATCGCGGGCCGCTGCAAAGCCGGTGGCTGCCGAAATGGATGTGGATGAGTGGCCGACATCGAAGGCGTCGTGGGAAGATTCCTCGCGTTTGGGAAAGCCGCTGATGCCGTTCAGCGTCCGCAGGGTCGCAAAGCGTTCCCGACGGCCGGTTAGAATCTTGTGGGCGTAGGCCTGGTGTCCCACGTCCCAGAGGATCTTGTCGGCCGGTGTGGAAAACACCCGGTTCAGGGCGATGGTCAGCTCAACCACACCCAGGCAGGGGGCCAGATGACCGCCGTTTCTGGCGCAGGTTTCGATGATCATCCGGCGCAACTCCGCTGCGACTTCAGGCAGGCGGGCCGTCGATAGTTTCTTCAGGTCATCGGGGGAGTTGATTGTTTCGAGAATGGACATGGAAACCCTTTGAGTTTAAAGACTCGAATAACGTGAAGGCTGAGATCCTAGTTTTTCCGTTTGACGATATACGCGGCGATCTCCCGAAGCGGATCAGCCTCGGCGCCAAAGATCTCCAGAGCCCGGAAGGCCTCGTCCATCATGGCCCGGGCCTCTTCCTTGGCTGCTGCCAGTCCCATCACCGCCGGGTAGGTAGCCTTGCCGCGGGCTTCGTCGCTGCCGGCATCCTTGCCGATCTCTTCGGTGGTCCCTTCGATGTCCAGGATATCGTCAGCTATCTGAAAGGCCAGGCCGGCAGCCTCGCCATAGCGGGTGATGGCGGCCAGTTTCTGCTCGTCGGCGCCGCCCAGGAGAGCGCCGGCGACGACGGACGCCTTGATCAGGGCGCCGGTTTTGTGGGTGTGGATGTATTGCACCGTTGGCAGGTCGATGTCGGACCTGCCCTCGCTCTCCATGTCAACTACCTGACCGCCGACCATGCCATAGGAACCGGCACAGGTGGCGATTTCGTGGATCACCGCCAGGCGCGCGGCCGGATCGCATCCGGCGGCAGAGCGCGGATCGCTGACCAGCTTGAAGGCCTCGGTCAGCAGGGCATCGCCGGCCAGAATGGCGATCGCTTCCCCGAATACCTTGTGATTGGTCGGATTGCCGCGCCGGAAGTCGTCATCGTCCATGGCCGGCAGGTCATCATGGATCAGGGAATAGGTGTGGATCATCTCCATGGCACAGGCGGCCGGGATGGCCCGCTCCGTGTCGCCGCCAACCGCCTGGCAGGCCGCCAGCATCAGGATCGGCCGTACCCGCTTGCCACCGGCAAAGACCGAGTAGCGCATGGCCTTGTGCAGGCTGTGGGGCAGTTCCGTTTCCTTCGGGAGGTACGTGTCCAGTGCTGCATCGACACGGGCGCACTGTTCCTTGAGATAAGCTTTCAAATCCATCGTGGTACCTTTCTATGTGTACGGTGAGACAAGGTTTCAGCGTTATTGTTCAATATCATTCCGTAACCGAACGTAGTTGCTAACTCAGATTCAGGGATCTTCCTCTTCAAATGCTTGGCGGGTATAGGTTCCATCCTTGCTCTTGAGCAGGATCTCGACCCGGCGCTCGGCCTCGTCCAGTTTTTTTGCGCAGAAAGATGAGTGCTTGACACCCTCTTCGAATGCTTTGAGGGAGTCCTCCAGGGAGAGCGAACCACCCTCCAGTCTGCGCACAATTTCTTCCAGTTTTTTCAGGGATGTTTCGAATTTTTCGGTTGCCATGTGTGCGTCCTCGAAGGTTAGTCAGTATTTCAGAATCACCGTGTCTCGTCAAGCGTTACGGGATTTCAAGATCTTCCACGCGACAGCTGGCTTTGCCACGGTACAGTTGCAGTTGAATGCGGTCCCCTTCAGCCAGCTGGTCAACAGAGGTGACGACCGTCCCATCGCTGGTCGCTGCTATGGCATACCCGCGGGAAAGTGTGCGCAAGGGCGAAAGAACCTCCAGGCGTGCTGCCAAGCTCCTGAACGCGAGCGTCAGATTCTGTATCTTGTTGCAGATCAGCCGCTCGGAGTGCTCTGTAAGCGATGTGATTCGCTGCTGAAGTCGTTCCGTCTGGCGGGCTGGGCTGTGAACCAAGAGCCCGGATTGCAGGCGCTCGAATTGCTCCCTGCGACGCAGGGCGACGTTCCCAAGTGCCAGTTCAAGGCGTTCTGTGAGGTCGTCCACCCGCTGGACGAGGTGTCCCAGCATGGTGCTCGGGTCATGCAGCGAACGGCGCAGAGCGTCAACACGCGCATTCAGTGATGCAAGGCGTGATTCCATCGCCATCCGCAGGTGGCGGTTGAGTGCATCCAGTTGGCCGCGCAGTTCCACGGAGCTGGCAATCACCAGCTCAGCCGCTGCCGATGGGGTCGGCGCCCGCAGGTCGGCCACAAAATCGCATATCGTCCAGTCGGTTTCGTGACCCACGGCCGAGATGACCGGCAGTTTTGAGCGGTAAATCGCACGGGCCACGACCTCCTCGTTAAAGGCCCACAGATCTTCCAGTGATCCGCCTCCGCGACCGACAATCAACACATCCACCACCTTGAGTCGGTTCATCTCATCGACGGCCTGGGCGATCTCGAGCGCGGAACCCTCACCCTGCACCCTGACCGGGTAGAGCAGAATCTCCAGTGAAGCGAAGCGGCGTTTGAGGACGTTGAGGATGTCGTGGATCGCCGCTCCGGTCGGTGACGTAACCACACCCACCCGGCGGGGAAAGGTCGGCAATGCCCGCTTGTGGCCCTCGTCGAAAAGTCCCTCTTTTGCCAGACGCTCCTTGAGTTGCGCAAAGGCCAGCTGCAGCGCCCCGACACCGGCCGGTTCGAGATATTCGCAGATCAGCTGGTACTCGCCGCGCTGGTCATACACCGATATGCGCCCTCGGACAATCAGGGCGATACCGTCGCCCGGACGGAACTTGAGATTTTTTGCGGCGCCCTTGAACATGACGCAGCGCAACTGGGCGCCGGCATCCTTGAGGGTGAAATAGATGTGGCCGGAGGCAGGGAATGATAGATTGGATACCTCGCCCTGAACCCAGACCTGCTCGAAGTTTTCTTCAAGAACCCCGCGCAGGAGGGCTGTCAGGCGGCTGACAGTCAGGATTGTCTTTTCTGCAAAAATGTCCATGTGAACGTCATTGTAGGTAAAAACTTGGCAGGGTCAATAAAAAAGCCCGCATCCCGGTAAGCCGGAACGTGCGGACAACTGCGTGCTGCGTGCCGAAATCGAAGGCCGGCAGTTATGCCGGACTTCCTCAACCGTGTGGCTTCATTCCTCCAGCAGGTCGGGCAGCTCATTGACGTCGTCTGGCTGCCGGGGAAAGTGTTGGCGGAGGATGTCGCCCACCTCGGCTATGACGCCGACCAGTGCCTCTGTCAAGCGGCCCTGACGGGTGCCCGAGGCGAGTGAGGTGGCGAGTGCGCTCCAGCGCTCGGGCGGGATGACGGCATTGATGCCGCGGTCCCCCAGGATCCACACCTTGCGCTCCAGCAGTGAGATGAAGATGAGTATGCCGTTCTCATCGCGGGTGCGCTGGAGGCCATTCTCGTAAAAAAGGCGCACCGCCTGCTGGCGCACAACCTCGCTGACACGCACGGCGGGGGTAAAGGCCAGCTTGAGACGCGGCAGGCGACGGACAACGGCCAGGGTGGGAAAATAGAGCACAAAGGTCACGGGTAGGCAGAACCAGACCGAAGTGTCATGGATGATCAGCGCCAGGGACAAGGCCAGTGCCGCGGCGATGAACACCGCGGCCTGTACGGCCGCTTCACGGTAGTCGTCGCTCTGTGCCACCAGCAACGGCACGATCTCGCCCGATGTGAGCGACTCGGCCTTGCTGACCGCCTCACGTATGGCCGTCAGTTGATCTGCTGAGAGATAATCCGTCGTCTTTGTCATATGGGTCACCAGTCTCCGGATGCGCCGCCACCGTCGAAACCGCCACCACCACCAGAGAAACCGCCATCGCCGCCGCCGAAGCCGCCGCCTCCGAAACCGCCGAACCCTCCACCGAAACCACCGCCACCGAAGCCGCCAAATCCACCGCCGCCGCCCCCCCCGCGCGACATGCCGCCGAGCAGAAAACCGGCCACCAGTCCTACCGCCCCCAGCAGGAGCAGAATCCCCAGCCCAAGGCCGGTAAAGGCCATGCCGGCGGCCAAGGGCAGTCCGATGGCCCCGGCCAGGCCACCCAGGTAACGGGAGATGGAACCCAGGACTACCGCGGCAATCCCGGTGAAGATCAGAAAGGTCAGCATGGTCGAAGAGCCGCCATGGCGCGTCAGGTTCGTCCGTTGTTCAGGCGTCGCCTTGAACTCACCCTGCGTGGCGGCGATGATTCCATCCACACCCGCTGTTATGCCCTGATCAAAGTCGCCTGCCTTCAGGAGCGGCCCCATGACATTGCGGATAATCTGGCCAGCGGTTATGTCGGGCAGTACTCCCTGCAGTCCCATGCCGACTTCGATTCTGACCTTGTGTTCGGCCTTGGCAATGATCAGCAGCACGCCGTTATCCTTGCCTTTTTGACCGATCTTCCACTGATCGGCCACCCGGATCGCGAACTGGTCAATATCGTCGCCCTGGAGGGTGGGGATGGTCAGTACGACGATCTGCGTCGACTGGTCGCGTTCGAAGGCAGCCAGTTTCTGTTCCAGGCGGGCGGCGGCTTCCGGGGAGAGCATCCGGGCGTAGTCATTGACTCTTCCACTGAGCTGAGGCGCATCCAGCGCCAGCACCGTGAGCGGCATGAGAAACAGGATGGTCAGGAGAAGTATGCGTTTCATGGGCATGGTGATGCTCCCGTCGCCGGTGAAGCCGTCAGAACTTCACCTTGGGGGCCACCTTGGCGCCTTCTTCGGCCTTGAACGCTTCCTTGCGCTGCAGGTGCAACAGCATCGAGTTGGTCAGCGAGTTGGGGAAGGTGCGGATGCTGGTGTTGAAGACCTGTACCGCTTGATTGTAACGCTCACGGGCAACGTTGATGCGATTTTCTGTGCCTTCCAACTGTTTCTGCAGATCCATGAAATTCTGGTTGGCCTTCAGGTCGGGGTATTTTTCAACGACGACCATCAGCCGTGACAGCGCTCCGGAAAGCTGCCCCTGGGCCTGCTGAAACTTGTTCAGGCTCTCGGGGTTGTTGAGGATATCCTTGGAAACCTGCATGGAACCAACCTTGGCACGGGCCTCGGTGACAGCCTGGAGGGTCTCGGATTCATGCTTGGCATAACCCTTGACGACCTCGACCAGGTTGGGGATCAGGTCCGCGCGGCGCTGGTAGGAGGATTCGACGTTGCCCCAGGCAGCGGTAACCGCCTCTTCGTTGGCCTGCATGGTGTTATAGCCGCAGCCGGACAGCAGTGAAAGCACCAGAAGTAAGAGAGAGACGGGGAGAAGGGTGGCGAAGTGTTTCATGATTTTCCTCCGGATGATGTATTGAGTTTGTTGTCAGCCTTGTACGATACCATCGTTACGGTAACGCAGTTTCAAGATAGTAAGCATGATGTTGCAAATCAAGGGCACGATGTTAGCCAGGATAAGTGGCATGTCATGGATGAGCATACCGTAAATCATCCAGAGTGCAACACCGATTGCAAGCAGGAGCGGTTGCCAGATGGAAATGTCGCGGGCATGTCTCGTCCGCAGGGTTTTTAGCAGTTGGGGCACCGAGGCGATACTGGTCAGCGTGCCTGCAACCAGGCCGAGTGTTGTGGGGCTCACGTCCGCTTTCTCCCGTCAAAGCCTGTGCTGGCCCAGTCGATCTGGGTCAGCATGCCGCGGAGGATGGAAACCTCGCGGCTGTCCAGTTCGGATCTGAAGAAAATACGGCGCAGCGAGCGCATGATGTGTCCCGGGTTTTGTTCGTTGAGAAAACCGATCTTCTGCAGACAGGTCTCCATCTGGCCAAACAGCGACTCCATCTCCGCCGATGTGGCGAGCTGCAGTTCCCTGCCGCCGCCGGGTGATTCTCCCGCCTTGCCCAGCTCATAACAGAAGATCAGCACCGCCTGGGACAGGTTAAGTGAGCCATACTCCTCTGCCGCCGGGATGGTTGCATGCCAGCGGCACAGCGCCAACTCATCGGTGGTCAGGCCGCTGTCCTCACGGCCGAAGACGAGGGCGGCCCGGCACTCGGGACCCGCCTGCTCCCTGAATATGCCTGCTATCTCGGTCGGGGAGAGTATCTCCTGGCGGTATTTTCCATGCCGTCGCGTCGTGCCGGCAGTCAGGGTGCAATCCGCCAGGGCTGAGGCCAGGTCGGGGAACACCTGGGCATTTTCGAGAAGGTCTCTGGCGGATACCGCGAACTTGAGCGATTCCGGGTGAAAACGGTCGCAGCCATTTACCAGGCGCAACTGCCTGAGCCCCATATTTTTCATGGCGCGGCAGGTCATGCCAATGTTACCGGGAGACTGAGGCTCGACGAGGACTATTGCTGTGTTGCTGGAATCCATGCTCATGGTTTTCCCGTATGGGCGGCTCGGTATGACCGCATCCGGGCTAGGCGCATCCGGGCCGTTTTTTTTGACTTCCAGGCGTGATACAGGTGGAACAGCCAGATTGACATGATAAGCGCTACGAGCACCCCTAACAGATAGGGCTCATATTTACCAACATTATCGAGAAACAGGGAGGCGCTTTTGCCGTAGAGATAGCCGGCCATCGAGAATGTCGCCGCCCACACCAGGGCGCTGCCGAGATTGATGGCGAGAAAGGTCCGCGAAGAAAGTCCGGTTATACCCAGGATGACAGGAAGCACAATCCTTAAGCCGTAGGTAAAGCGGGAGATGAAGGCCACAAATGCGCCATATTTTTCGATCAGTCGAAGTCCCTCGCGGAAGCGGCGCGCGATGAAATGAAATCGCCGCAACAGCGACGTGCCTCGCAGTCGGCCAAGATAGAAAAAGAACTGGTCGCCTAGAAAAGAGCCGGCCCAGGCTGTCACAATAACCCCGCCCAGTTGCAGGTGACCATCGAATGCCAGAAAGCCGGCTATGATCAAGACGGCTTCCCCCTCCAGAAACGTGCCGGCAAACAGCACCCAGTATCCATGGATTTCGATGTAATCTCTGAGAAGTTGCTGGAAGTGCACCATCTGCTCCCGTCAGCAGGGTAGGGGAAGGGGGACCGGGCTTTCAGCCCACAGGATAAGTGTTGACGAAGTTATGCTCTGACAGCCCCGATAAAACCAACCTACTAAACCGCAATGCGCCCGGCGATCTCGGATTTCATCAGGTCAACCATCTCTTCAATGCGGGCCTGGCTGTCAATATTCCAGGCCCCGTTCTTAATCTGTTTGAGAAGCGCTTCGGTCTTGCCGGAATCCAGCAAGGCTGTCTTGCCGCCGGCCTCATCAAGGCATTTGTTAATTAGTGCACGACCTTCCTTGGAAAGGTAGGCCATGGCAACTTCTTGAAGATCTTCAACAAGCTCGGTCAGTTTTTCATCGTGCTGGCCCGGAGGGATAACAGTCTGCGGCTGAATGGCAGGTGTGGAAGCAGCTCTGGGCGTGAATGAATCCCGCGATCGGGCTGCCTCCCACAACTTATGTAGGTTGACCATCTGCAACAGGTCATACAACATCAGTTCTTCAACCGGCTTCGTGGAGCGCACCTCAACCCGGGCGCCAGGCAAGCCGGCAATTTTTCGGGCTTCATCCGGGGTTGTTTCGATGGTACGTATGCCGTCGTGGTAAAACCCGATCGGTGTCCCGGCTTTATAACACATCAGAGCATACCGTTCATCGGTATAGAATCGGACGACACCATTCATACCCTGGCCTTTGACGCGGGCAAGCATGCTCTTGATGTCAACCCGCCTCACCTCTTCTCCATTCATTAACTTGGAACCGAGAAGCAGGGCGTGGGCACACATGACAAGATCCGCGGTCATGCGATAAACATTGATTTCACCGCCTGAGCTAAATACCTTGTCAAACATGAGGGTTATGGCTTCAAACCCTGTTTTTACCCGACCCCCATCTGAGCTTATTGAACAGATCAGTTTCCCGTTTGCAAAAACACAGCAGGACTCAAAGTCTGGAGCAGTATAATTGAGATAACCGGTAAAATGTCCTTTACCAAGCTTTTCCAATAAATCAGGCAGAAGAACCTTGTCTGTGGAAATCTCTTCGTAGAGCGGGTTTGCCTTCGGCAAGAAAAACATTGCCACTGCCTCCGAATGACGTAAGTTGTGTTTGCCGCCCGAAAGCCGGCAAGCTGGTCTGTGCTCCAATGACATCAGGATGTTGCAAATCCAAATGCTCTGTCTGCCATTACCAGGTTGCTAACGTAAAGTATTTTAGCGACCATGTCAAAAACTAAATTCCAGGTACTGACAGCCTTTAAAGCCAATATTACCGGCTTATTATGCTTGACATAACAGGGTGCGTTACAGTACGTTTACCCCATTTATTCAGGCAATTTAGAAACAAACTCATGGCGAAGTGAAAAGGATGTCAACTACGTGAGTTCAAAGATAGAAAAACTTAGAGAAGAAGCCCAGAAACTGGCGATCAAAGGGCCACTGGATAAAGCCATCAAGGCATATGAACAACTGGTGTCCTTGGAGCCGGCCGGACTCAACCATCGTCAGCGGTTGGCGGATCTCCTGCTGAAGGCCGGTCGAGCCGATGATGCCCGTGCCGAGCTAGAGGTCATCGGAAAAAACTTTTCTACCAATGGCTTCTATCTCAAGGCAATCGCAATTTATACAAAACTGCAAGGCCTATTCCCCGGCGACATTCCGATTGCTCTGACTCTGGCCGGTTTGAATGAAAAACATGGCCTGACGGCGAACGCCCTGGTCGAATACAAGCGCGTGTATGAACATTATGTCAAGAACTCCGAGACGGAAGAATCTCTCAAAATTCTTGAAAAAATGCAAAATGTTGACCCTCAAAACGCCAATCTCCAATTTAAACTGGCAGAAGCTTACTTTAGTGCCGGCAAGAGTGAAAAATCCTATTCCGTTTTTGGCAAGCTCGCAGCATTGCTACAGGAACGCGGTGACTCAGCAGCCTTTGCGAAACTTAATGCGCGGATACAACAACTATTTCCCAAAAAAACTGAATTCATGCTGGAAGTCCTGTCCGCACAGCTTGCGGGGGGAAATGCCGAAAGCGCCGTAATCGGCCTCCAAGCACTGCTTCGTACCAGTCCCGAGGACAAGCGGCTCTGGGAACTGATTATTGATGCTTACAAGCAGCTTGAACAGCCTCAAAAGGTGAAAGTCGCCTACCAGCATTTCATGAAGTTTTTTCCGGATGAATTGCCTGCCAAGGCGGGCCTGATTCATTGCCTGGCCACCGAGAAGAATCTCGAGGGGGCCTTGGCCCTGCTGGGCACCTGTGGACAGGAACTCATCTCCGGTGGATATCTTGGAGAGCTTGAAGCTATCTATCATCTCCTTGACGGGATTGACCCGATCAACCAGACCGTGCTCGAAGGATTGAAAAGGGTTTATGAAGCGGGTGGTAAATCCGCGGAAGCCGCGGCTCTTGAAGCCAAGATCACGTCGTTGCGGAAATTGTCCGGCAAAAAAGCCGCTCCCTCTCCTTCGCTGCAACAGGAGCCCTCTGCGGAACCGGAAGAATTCGCCTCCCAGATTTCTGATGAGGCTGAATTCGGAGAAGTTTCTTTTGCACAAGTTGATTCAAGCCTGGCTGGATTCGAAATTCAGCAGGGTTTTAATGCTCCGGATGGCGTTGATACGAGCGGTAGTCCGGAGGAAGAGATTGATATCGAGGTGGATTTTGATGACGACGGGGTTCTTGAGATTCCCCTGGATGATGTTCTGACAAACGTGCCTGATGATGACTGGCTTGACGCGGTCGGTATAATGTTGCAAAAGATTGCCACAAAGACAGGAAAGGTCAAGTTTGCAAGCGCGCTTGACGGTGAGGACGCTCAGTCCCATTATGATCTTGGCATGGCCTTTATGGAAATGGGATTGTTTGACGAGTCTTTTAAGGAATTCAGCCAGGCGGCCGCGGACAAGACAAGACGGTTTGAATGCTTCGTGTTCCAGGGTATCTGCCTGCGGGAAAAGGGTGATCTGGCTAATTCAGAAAAGGTTCTGCGGGCCCTTGTGAAACCGGGAATCAGTCTTGAAGAGTCTTGTTCCGTCAAGTATGAACTTGCCTTGACCTGTGATGCTAGTGGAAATTCTGAAGAATATACCAGGTTACTTGCCGAGATAGACTCCGTGAATCGCAATTTCCGGGATGTTCACTCTCGCCTTGCTGCTGCCCACTCTGATAAAGATGCCCTTGATTTTTCCGACGACGATTTGAAGGTATTTGACTTATAAAATGGCCTTCCTTTCATGCACCGATAGTCGGTGCTGCCTTGCTTGATAGTTTTCGGGCCCATGTTGCGGACAGGAGATTAAAACGTGAAAAAATATGTTTTTATATGTTTCCTTTTTGTGATGTTGTCGGTCCGCCCCGTCCTGGCAGCGGAACTTATTGAGGTCAGACCGGTCGAGAGCGGCTCAAATGTTGCTGTCGAGATAACGGCCGATATTCCCATGACCTATACGTACTATAAGGTCCCGGGCGAGGCCAGGGCGGTTGTTGATATCGCCGATGCGGATCCTGAAAAGATCGAGCCTCTGATCGTGGTAAATAAAGGTGCCGTGGCCAGTATTAGCGTTGATAAAGCAAAGATTGGCGATATGGTTATAAGCCGCCTCATTTTCAATCTTGCAGCAGATGCCGATATATCGGTCAAGCAGTCGCCTGACCGGAAAAAGCTGAATGTCTCTTTCGGTGTCGGCACGTCGGACGCGTCACAGCCTGTTAGTGCCCCTTCACAACCGGTTTCCAAGGAAGCAGATGATGCTCTGGATCTTGATGTCACAGAGCCCGCTGCCGCACTTTCCAAAGATCCCGGACCCATTGCAGTGATATCAGGTGCTCAGGGACCGGTTGCGCCCGTAACAGAGGACAAGGTGTCGCGGTCGACGCATGTCGTCAAAGGCATCGTAATCGGAGCGTCGTTTATACTGATCCAGACGGACGGATTGGTGGATAAATTCAAGGTGCTCAGGCTTGCCAAGCCTGAAAGGCTGTTGATAGAAATACCTGGTACGAATGCCATGAGCGTAACGTCGGTACAGGTAAAGAGATTCGGTCTTTCAAAGATACGTATCGGCACAACTCCGGGCGTTGTGCGAGTTGTCCTTGATGCTGACAGCTCCACGTTCCCCGCGTATGAGATTGTTTCTGTGGAAAATGGTGTCAGGATCAATTTGAGATAGGTACTGAATAGAGAGAGAGATAAGAAAACAAAAAAACAGCCCTTCGAGGGGCTGTTTTTTTGTTTGAGTAAAATATCGTGCAGTCGGCAAAATTATTTCTTAGTTTCAGCCAGCAGGTAATTCAGCAGTATCACGACGTCCCTAATTTCCTGCTTGTTCATATCTGAGTTAGGTTTGCGCAGCATCTTTATTCCATAGGCCTTAACAGCCTGCCGGTCAAATACCTGACCGGTAATCGGGGCTCTACCGGTCTGAATAGCCACAACCGTCCTTTCCATAGTGTGGCACTTGCTGCATTTCCTCGTCATCAGTTCGAAAGTTGCCTGGAATTGAGGCGGTATGCTCGCGGCATCAAAATTCAAGGTAGTGCCGCGCCCCGTTACCTTGATACGTGCATCAGCGTCAGACCCCATGATCAGCAAGGTAAGTGCGCCCAATAGTAGGAAGATTCTTCTCATAGTGACTCCTCGGTGCGGGTGTTACGCTAGTAAAAACATGGCTATCGATACAACAGATCAAGAACAATCAGCAGCTAAAAGCTGAAGCTTGCTCCCAGGGTCCCGATTCTGTTTATTCCGGTCTGAGCAATCTCATATTTGAACTCCGTTGCCAGCTTGAAGTTCTCGAGCGGCGTGTAAGCAAGGGTTGCCACGTAGCGGCGCAGATAAAGATCGTTAAAGATTGCCGGATTGCCGCCGACCTCCTGGAGGTACTCAAAACGGCCGGCAGTGATCAAGTTTGTCAAGAGGGTAAATTCACCCTCGATGGTGGCTGATTTTGAAATGACCGTTGGCCAATAGGTGAGTTGTGATGGGGCGGCATTGTCATCGATCCCCCAGCCACCCAGCGTGCGCAGTCGGAAAATCTTGTACTGCAGTTCCATATCGAGGCCGACGCGGCCGAAGATATTACGAGGGCTGTCGCTGGTGCTAGGCCCATTTTTGCCGTAGTAGCCATAGGTCCCGATGGTCACGGTCAGGTAGTCGAGGATGCTCTCCTCCTTGAACAGGTCCACATCCGGTTCGTTGCCCAGGTAGTCGGCCCCGCCAAACTTGTAGGAGATGTGTCCGTAACCCTCTTTATTGTCCTGCCCCTTGCGGTTGACGAGCCCGGCTGCCAGAAAGAGGCGCCCGTCGATGATGGTATTGAGTTCCAGCGCATCCTGGGGCTGCTCGATTCTGAAAACGGATTCCTGGCCGACGGTATAACTGTAGGGCAGGTAGTTA
>JAJYBH010000150.1 GCA_021779135.1 Deltaproteobacteria bacterium | reverse complement strand
TGCCGATGCCGCCGATGCCGACGAAATGGATCTTTTCTATTTTACCGTACATGGAGACCTTCCTTCCATTTAGTTACTACTGGGCTATTTTCATCATCTCATCCACGATCACCTTTGCGGCATCCAGCCGCGCCAGGCCGAAGGCAGCCTCACCCGTTTGCCGCAGTGACCCGGGATCGTTCATCAACTCCCCGATCAACGCAGCCAGTTTCTCGCCTGTCAGTTCCCGCTCCAGCATCATGAAGCAGGCCTGCTTCTTGAGCAGAGCCTCGGCGTTGCGGCGCTGGTGATCATCCGTCGCATGGGGGAAGGGGATGAAGAGGCAGCTCTTGCCGCAGGCGGTCACCTCGGCGATGGTGGTGGCGCCGGCCCGGCAGATGATCAGGTCGGCTTTATGGTACTCGGCAGCCATATCGCTGATGAACGGCTGGACAGATGATGGTATCCCGCTTTTAGCGTAGGCGGCGCGGACTTCCTCACCGTCGTTTTCACCGGTCTGGTGGCAGATCTCCAGCCGGCCGGAAAGATCGGCCAGGTGTGGCAGGGCGGCAATCATGGCCATGTTGATGGCATGGGCGCCCTGGCTGCCGCCGAATACGAACAGGCGAAATCTCTTTTCCTGCGCCCTCTGTTCGCTTCCTCCCTCAGTCAAAGGAGGGACCGTGGCAGGATCTTGTCTCCCGACCATGTTCAGAATTTGACGGCGCAGCGGGTTGCCGGTCAGCAGGGTTGTATCTTTCGGGAAAAACCTGGCCGATTCCTCCAGGGTGATAAACACCCGATTGGCGAACCTGGCCAGCAGCTTGTTGGTCATGCCGGGGATGGCGTTCTGCTCGTGGATATAGCGTGGGGTCTGCATCCCCTTGGCAGCCAGCACCATCGGCAGGGAGGCATAGCCGCCCACGCCCAGCACCATGTCCGGCTGGAATGATTTGATGATCTTGCGCGACAGGGCATAGCCGTAGAGCATCATGGCAGCACCCCTGATCTGGCTGAAGAGGCCTTTTCCGCGTATTCCGGCGGCGGTGATCAGCTCGATGCGATACCCGGCCGCAGGTACGGCACGCGCCTCGATGCCCCGCTCGGTGCCGACAAAGAGGACTTCGTTGGACGGATCCCGGGCCAGGAATTCCTCGGCCACGGCCATGCCGGGAAACAGGTGGCCACCGGTGCCGCCGCCGGCAATGAGGAGCTTCATACGAAGTCTCCTTCAAGCGCTGACGCCGTTGACGCCATCGTCAGTTCCACGACGTACCCGCATCGCGCGCCTGCCGTGTCTGCTTCCTGCCGCCTAGCTATCCACATGAATGAGTCCCCGCATTATTTGTCTTCCTTGAGCTTGATCGGCTCGATCTTCAAGCCGGATGATATGTTGAGCAGGATGCCGACTGCAAACAGGCTGATCAACAGGGAGCTGCCGCCGTAGCTGATAAAAGGCAGGGCCAGCCCCTTGGTGGGCAGCAGGCCGGTAACGACGCCCATGTTGACGGTGGCCTCGATGCCGAACAGCACCGCGATCCCCAAAGCCAGGAATCGGCCAAAGGTATCGGGGGCCGCCACCGAGATGCGCATGGCCCGCTGTACCAGCAGAAAAAACATGCCGATGATGACGATGACCCCCAGAAACCCCAGCTCCTCTCCGACGACGGAGAGGATGAAGTCGGTGTGGGCCTCGGGCAGGTAAAATAGTTTCTGTTTGCCTTCACCCAGGCCTTGACCAAAAACGCCTCCGGTTCCCAGTGCCAGCCACGACTGGATGATCTGGAAGCCTTTGCCCTCCGGATCGCTCCAGGGATTGGTCCATGCCTCCATGCGCCCTCTATGATAGCCCCGGCTCAACTTGTAGGCCAGGAGCGGCATGGCCAGCAGGATCATGGAAATGATGTGGCTCAGACGGGTCCCGGCGGCAAAAAGCATGGTCATGGCAACCGCCACCAGCGTCAAGGCCCCGCCCAGGTCAGGTTGCAGCGCCAGGAACCCGATCAGGATGGCCAGTATGATCATATGCGGAACAATGCCGACGGCAAAACTCTTGACCTTGTCCTGTTTCTTGTCCAGGGAGTAGGCCATGTACATGATCAGTGCCAGCTTGGCCATCTCGGATGGCTGCAGATTGAATCCGGGCAGCTTGATCCAGCGCGAGGAGCCGCCGGCCCTGCCGCCGATGCCCGGGATCAGGACCATGACCAGCAGTACCAGACAGAGCAAGAGGGCCGGAACCGCCATCTTTTTCCAGACGTGGTAGTCGATGCGCATGACACCCAGCATGATTCCAAAGCCGACGGCCGCAAACAGCCCCTGCCGTTTCAGGAAAAAGAAGCCGTCGTGGAAGCGTTTGGCCGCCATGATGTTTGAAGCGGAATAGACCATCACCACCCCGAAGCAGGTCAGGGCGATAGCCATCAGCATGAGAACCAGGTCGTATTCTTCGAGTTTCCTGAGCATGGTTAGAGTGCCTTGACCGCGGCGATATATCGCGCTGCCCGTTCTTCGTAGTCCTTGAACATGTCAAAACTGGAACAGGCCGGCGACATCAGTACCGTACCGCCGGAAGGCGTGATCTGCGCGGCCAGCCAGACCGCTTCCTCCAGTGTTGTCGCCCGGTGGGTGTCGGTCAGCGAGCCCAGTTCGAACTGCATCCGGTCGGCGGCCTCTCCGATCAGGATCAGGTGTCGAACCCGCTCCTGAACTAGGGGCACCAGCGGCGTATAGGAACCGCCCTTGTCCTTGCCTCCGGCGATCAGGGTGATATTATCAAAACTTTCGAGGGCCTTTTCAACGCTGCCGACATTGGTGGCCTTGCTGTCCTCGTAATAGCTGACTCCTTTGTACTTGCGCACGAATTCCATGCGGTGGTGGAGCGACTCAAAATCCCGGGCAATGGCGAAGCTCGTTTCCAGTTGGCAACCGAGCAGAAGACAGCAGGCCATAGCCGCCATGATGTTTTCCAGATTGTGAACACCCTGCAGACGGATTGCCTCTGTCGAAAAGGATTCCTCCATTCCGTTATGGCGAATGGTAATCAAGCCGTCACGGTGGAAGACGCCTTGCTCCAGTTCCTGTTTGCGGCTGAATGGAACCAGCCTCGCCTTCAGGCCCTGGGCGTGTTTCCAGACCAGCGGGTCATCCCGGTTGACCACGGCGAAGTCATCGCTGGTCTGGTTCTCGAATATCCGCAACTTGGCATCGATGTACTCCTGGTAGGAGGCATAGCGGTCGAGGTGGTCTTCGCTGAGGTTGAGCAGTGCCGCCACGCGGGGCCGGAAGGTGGTGATCCACTCCAGCTGGAACGAGCTTATTTCGGCGACGACACGTTCTACCGTTTCGCCGGATTCCACCAGCTCGACCAGCGGATCGCCGATGTTGCCGCCGACGTAGGTGCTAAATCCGTTCCCCTTGAAGATCTTCCCGGCCAGGGTCGTGGTGGTGGTCTTGCCGTTGGTGCCGGTGATAGCTACGATTGGTGCCGAGATGAACCGGCCGGCCAGTTCGATCTCGCTGACGATCTCCGTGCCGGCCTTTTGGGCGGCAACCAGCAGCGGGTGATCCTGGGGCACGCCGGGTGAAACGACGATCAGGTCGGCATCTACGAAATCGCGCTCGTCATGCCGTCCCAGCACCCAGCGGATATCCAGTCCCCCCAACTCTTCCCTGACAGCCGCCAGGGAGGTTTCATCCCGCAGATCAGTCACGGTAACGCGGGCATTCCGCGCGGCCAGAAAACGCGCCACGGAGACGCCGGTGCGGGCCAATCCGACAACGAGTATGTGTTTGTTTGTCAAGTCCACGAAAACCTCAAGGCATAACCTCAGCGCATCTTCAAGGTTGAAATTGCTACCAGTGCCAGAATGATGGTGATGATCCAGAAACGTACTATGATCTTCGGTTCCGCCACGCCCTTCAGCTCGAAGTGGTGGTGGATGGGAGCCATGCGGAAGATACGCTTTCCGCGGTACTTGTATGAACCGACCTGGAAGATGACCGACAGCGCCTCGACCACGAACACGCCGCCGACGATTACCAGCAGGATCTCCTGCTTGGTCAGCACGGCGATGGTACCGAGCGTTCCGCCGAGGGACAGCGAGCCGACATCCCCCATGAAGACCTCGGCCGGATAGGAGTTGAACCAGAGGAAGCCGAGGCCGGCTCCCACCATGGCACCGCACACCACCGCCAGTTCACCGGCTCCCACCACTCGCGGTATCTGCAGGTAGGCGGAGAGGGTGGCATGGCCGGCCACATAGGCAAACAGCATGTAGGTGGCGGCGTTGATCGTCACCGGCCCGATGGCCAGTCCATCCAGCCCGTCGGTCAGGTTGACGGCGTTGCTGGCCCCCACGATCACCAGCGTGGCAAAGGGGATGAACCAGATCCACAGGTCGGGGTGGAAGCGCTTGAAAAAGGGAAAGAACAGTTCCGCGCTGAAGCCGGGCTTGAGGAACAGGAATACGGCCACCGACCCGGCAAGCAGCACCTGCCAGAACATCTTCTGGCGCGCGGAAAGCCCCTTGGTGTTTTTCTCCACCACCTTCTTGTAGTCATCCACAAAACCGATCAGGCCGTAGCCGACCGTGATGAAGAGGACCAGCCAGACGTACTGGTTGGTGAGGTCGGCCCATAACAGGGTCGGGATGACAATCGCCGCCAGGATCATCACGCCGCCCATGGTGGGTGTGCCCTGCTTCTGCAGGTGCGATTCCGGCCCATCGGTGCGGATCACCTGACGGGCCTGCAGGCTCTCAAGCTTGCGGATGATCCAGGGTCCAAGGACGAAGCAGACCAGCAGGGCCGTTATCATGGCGTAAATGGTGCGAAACGTCAGGTAACGGAAGATATTGAAGAGTTTGACGTTGGACGCCAGAGGATAAAATATGTGATAAAGCATGATGATTCCCCGTGTTGGAGGGGCGAATCCTGTCTTCGCCCTCTTTGGGGCGATCACAAGGAACGCCCCTACGAAATTCTGTTCCGGATAGACTCGGCGATCCTGTCCATCTGCATCCCCCGGGAACCCTTCAGCAGCACGAAATCACCTTCCGAGGCGCAGTTGAGGATGTCGGTGGCGATCTCGGCGTGGGACATTCCCCGGATGACGGCTCCGGCAGACATGCCCGCACTGATGGCTCCTTCGGCGATATATGCGCTCAAGGGACCATGCAGGTAGAGCCGGTCGGCTACCTGGGCTGCCTGGACGCCGACCATGCGGTGCAGTTCGGCCTCGTTGCCGCCCAGTTCCAGCATGTCTCCCAGGGCCACGAAAGCGCTCCTGTTCCCCTTGAGCTCCGCCAGGGTCGCCAAGGCAGCACCCATCGAGGCAGGATTGGCGTTATAGCTGTCGTCGATCAGCATGACCCGGCCTGATTTTTCCAGGTTAAAGCGTTTGTCATAGGGCCTGAAAAGCTCCAGTCCGTTGCCGATGATCTCGGCCGGTATACCCAGTGCGTGGGCTGCCGCGGCTGCAGCCAGGGCGTTGTGGATGTTGTGCCTGCCAAACGCCGACAGTGACACGGCCACTTCCTCTTCCTCGATATGCAGGGTGAATCGCTGTCCGCGAATTCCGTGTGATTCGATGGCGGTGGCCCGGATTTCGGCATCGTTCATCCCGAAGGTGATACGTCTGACCCCTTTTGGCGATGGCTGGCTGGCGATCAGCGGGTCATCGGTATTGACCACGGCGCATCCTCCCACCGGTAGCCGCAGCAAAAGTTCTCCCTTGGCCCGCGCCACGTTTTCGACGTTCAACATGCTCTCCAGATGGGCCGGGAAAGCGTTCAGCACCACGCCGATCTGGGGGGCGGCGACCTGCGCCAGGCGGTCGATCTCGCCCGGCTCGCTCATACCCATTTCCAGAACCGCCCAGCCATGTTCCGGCCGCAGCCTGATGAGCATCTGCGGCAGCCCGATCAGGTTGTTCAGGTTTCCGGCGGTTTTCAGCCCCGGACCGATCTGTTCAAGGATGGTGGCCAGCATCTCCTTGCAGGTGGTCTTGCCGTTGCTGCCGGTGATCCCCACCACCGGGAGGTCATAGCGTTGCCGGTAGGCCGCCGCAAGATCCCCCAAGGCCCGCAGGGTGTCGTTTACCGCGATGCAGGTCAGTGAATCCGGCAGGGTGTGGTTCTGCAGCCAGGACTCATTGGCCAGAACCGTCCGGACACCCTGGCCGGCAACCGCTGCCAGGAAGTTGTGGCCGTCAAAACTGCTCCCGTGGAGCGGCACGAACAGTTCACCGCTGGTAACGCTGCGCGAGTCGGTGGAGACGCCGCTCACCTCGTCTTCGGCGCTGCCGATGATCCGCCCGTTGGTGGCGGCGGCTATGTCATCGATGGTGAACATTCAGTCGTCCAGCTCAGCAAAGGCCAGTGCAGCCTCTTCGCGGTCGTCAAAGTGGTGTTTGGTTTTTCCGATGATCTGGTAGTCCTCATGCCCTTTGCCGGCCAGCAGTACGATGTCGCCCGGTCGGGC
>JAJYBH010000149.1 GCA_021779135.1 Deltaproteobacteria bacterium | reverse complement strand
CTGAACAAAAAAGCCTTCAGCATGGGCTTCGAAAGGGCCTCGGCTGCTGCCAAAGCCTAAGTATCATTCAGATTCAGGTGGTACATCAGGGGCCCGGTGCATTCGCATCGGGCCCCTGTTTTTTTTTCGCCGAGAATATTTGTGTATACGCTGTTGCGTCGATGGGAATATTATCTGTCTGTTTGCGACAGGGATTAACGATAGTCCGATGAAATAGACACAATGCATTAGAATCAATAAGAATAAAGTCAGTCCGTATATGATTGCCTACTACGTTGCCCACGCTTTGGTTGGCCTGCAGAAAATAAGTGGAGCGCGACCCTCGTAACATACACCATTTCGTATCAAGGAGGAGCCATGCACTATATTGACATGCTGTACCGACTGGCGGTCAGCCTTTGGGCCGGCGGTAACGCCATCTTCACGCTGATGCTGACACCGATCCTCTTTAAGACAGAGAGCCGTGATATTGCCGGTCGTATCGTCGGAAACCTGTTTCCGGGTTATTTTCGTTGGGGGCTGGCCTGCGGCGTAATTGCGCTGGTCTGCAGGGTGGCAAGCAAGGGTATCGGTTTTAAGTTGCCAGTAATACTGCTGCTTGTCATGCTGACGTTGACCTGCTTCCAGGCGTTTTATGTGGAGCCACGCGCCGCCAACCTGAAACGCCAGATCGGCTCCTTTGAGAGGACCAGCAAGGAAGATCCCCTGCGGAAGGAATTTGGAAAGCTGCACGGAGTTTCGGCGGTCTGCAACCTGACCGTGCTGGCGGGTGGGGTGCTGCTGGTGGTGCTGTTGTAGGTGTGCCTCAATGTACCGGCGGCGGGGCGCTCTGGTGGGCAGGCCGCTTTAAGAGCAGCAGCAGCGGGATGATGACCAGGAAGGCCAGGCCGATGATGAAGAAGATGCGGTTGAAGGCCAGTGCCCCGGCCTGCCGGCGCACCTCGCCGTAGACCATGCCCAGGGCGCTATGGTCAGCCTGGGTTACGGAGATGCCCTTCGTGATCAGAGCCTGTTTGATTTCCCCCAGACGCATCTGAAAGGTCGGATTATAGGGGTTGATGTGAGCCACCAGATTGGTCTGGTAGAACTGCTCGTATCTGGCCAGCAGGGTAGCGGCCATGGCGATGCCGACACTGCCGCCGATGTTGCGCAGCAGGTTGAACATGCCGGTGGCGTTGCCCATTTCTGTCCGTGCGATGGTGGCCAGGGTCACGGTGGTCAGCGGCACGAAGATCATGGCCAGGCCGAAACCCAGTACGATGCGCGGCCAGGTGTAGTTCCAGAAGGCGCCCTGCAGGTTGAGCCCCTGCATGATGAACATGGAGGTGGCGCCCAGCAGCAGGCCGATGAACACAATCTTGCGGCCGTCACGTTTGGCCAGAGCCGCACCCACAAAAGGCATGGTGATCAGGGTGGCCACGCCTCCCGGTGCCATGACCATGCCGGCATCGGTGGCCGAGTAACCCATCAGGGTCTGCAGGAAGAGCGGGATCAGCATGATCGAACTGTACAGGGCAAAGCCGACCACGAACATGATCAGATTGCCGGCCGAGAAAGAGACGTTCTTGAACAGCCGCAGGTTGATGATCGGGTGCTCATGGGTCAGTTCGACCCGGATCAGGGCGATCATCGAGACGATGAAGATCAGGCTGAAGGTGATGATGAAGGAGGAACTGAACCAGTCATCCTGCTGCCCCTTGTCCAGCACAACCTGCAGGGAGCCCATGCTGGTGGTCAGCAGGAACAGGCCCCAGTAGTCGATCCTTATTTTCTCTGCCTTCTTCTTCAAATAGTCCGGATCGAAGATGAAAAAGGCGCACATGGCCATGGCGATGATGCCGATTGGCAGGTTGATGTAGAAGATCCAGCGCCAGTTCATGTTGTCGGTGATCCAGCCCCCCAGGGCCGGGCCGACGATCGGACCGAACATGGCGCCGACCCCGAAGATGGCCATGGCCATGCCGCGCTGATGCGGCGGGAAGGTCTCCATCAGGATGGCCTGGCTGATCGGGATCAGGGCCCCGCCTGCCGCCCCCTGCAATACGCGGAAGAGGATCAGTGAACCCAGGTTTGGGGCTGCACCGCACAGCAGCGATGCCAGCGTGAAGAGCACGATGCAGGTCATCAGGAAGCGTTTGCGGCCGAAGACCCGTGACAGCCAGCCGGTCATGGGCAGAACCACGGCATTGGCTACCAGATAGGAGGTCAGCACCCAGGTGACCTCATCGGTGCCGGCATTCAGGCTGCCCTGCATGTGCGGCAGGGCCACGTTAGCCACCGAGGTGTCGATGATCTCCATGATGGCCGGCAGCATGACGGTGATGGTGATCAGCCACTTGTTAATTGATTTGTCTTCGCTCATCGGAACGGGTTCAGTTCCTTCAGCACATCACCTGTTTTACGACCGGTCAGGACGGTTGGCACCACGCTCATGCCGACCCGCAGCAGGTGCTGTGGATCCGAACTGTTGTCGATGGCGATCTTGACCGGTATCCGCTGGACCACCTTGACATAATTGCCGGTGGCGTTCTCGGGTGGCAGCAGCGAGAAGGCCGCGCCGGTGCCGGCCATGATGCTGTCGATCCTGCCGCTGAAGGTGCGGCCCGGATAGGCGTCCACACGGAACTCGACCTTCTGTCCCGGCTGAATATAGGTGATCTGGCGTTCTTTGTAGTTGGCGGTGATCCAGGCATCCTG
Source organism: Deltaproteobacteria bacterium (assembly GCA_021779135.1). GTDB lineage: Bacteria > Desulfobacterota > Desulfuromonadia > Geobacterales > Pseudopelobacteraceae > CAIPTY01. Next base: position 3,837 of record JAJYBH010000149.1, on the reverse strand, counting down.
CAGCGGCACCAGCGCCATCAGGGCCTGTCCGGCCTGGATGTTGGCGCCCGGTTCGATGGACTTGCGGGTGATGTAACCATCCCGGGCGGCGTAGATCCTGGTGTAGGACAATTGCAACTCCGCCTCGTTCAAAAGGGCCTTGCGCTCCCGAACCTTGGCCTTTGTGCCGCCATTGTCGTTAAGCCCGGCCTCTACCTGGGCACGCTTGAGGTTTTCCTCGGCCTCTTTCAGTTGCGCGTCTGTTACGCGTTGTGCCGTCTTCAAACGCTCCAGCTGCTCTTTGGGGATGACCCCCCGGGCGAACAGATTATCTCCGCGCCGGGAATCCACCACAGCCTGATCGTGTCTGGCCCTGGCGGTCTGGAGTGCCGCCCGGGCCGCCTCTGACTTCAGATACTCTCCGCCGGTCTCGTTTTCCGCTACTCCGACTCCGGCAGCAGCTTTCGCCAGTTGAACCTGATAATCACGCGGATCAATCTCCACCAGAAGATCTCCCTGCCTGACGAACTGATTGTCATTAACCAGCACCCGGGACACGGTACCGGAAACCTTTGATGAAACCGCAACGATGCGGGCTTCGATAAAGGCGTTGTCGGTCTCGATGTGAGTCTTGCTGGTGATGAACATCCGCAGGCCGAGCCATCCACCGATGATAATCAGCAGGCAGAGGATGATAATACCCTTGTTCTTCTTGCTGCCCGATTTCTTGACAGGCGGTAATTTGGTTGTGTGTTGTGGTTCTTCAGCGATTGGTTCCGAGATTAATTCTTCCGACATATCCAACTCCATGATGTTTATAAATTTCCGAGTGATTTGTTTAAACGGGCAGCAGCGGTCTGGTATTCATAGAAGGCCTGGTAGTAATCGGTCTTGGCCTGGGTCACCAGCGTCTGGGCATCCAGCACTTCGGTGGCGGTGCCCACCCGCTCCTGATAGCGCTCCTTGTTGATGCGCAGATTCTCTTCGCTCTGGCGGATAGCGGTCTCAGCCACGCTGATGCGCTCCTGAGCAACGGCCTTGTCGTTGGCGGCGGTGTCAACCTCCAGGCGGGCCTGCTGCTCGGCCAGCTGGAGTGTGTCCTGAATCCTGGAGCGGTTCTTGACCGCCTTTTGCCTGCTGGCTGTGGAGGCAAATCCATCGAACAGATTGACCTTGATGCCAAGGGTGGCCGACATGATAGTCTGTTCGCGCACCTTGTCGTTCTGTACATAATCAAGTGCCAGGCGGGTGTATATCTCGGGGAAAAAATTGCTCCGGCTCTCTACTACCTCGGATTCACCGGCCCGAAGATCGTGTCTCAGGGCCTGAATGTCGTGGCGGCGCGAAAGATCGAGCTTCTCGTCCCAAGTTGTCTGGCCGATGTCTGCTATAGCGGCCGATTCATCGAGGTCTGCCCGGAATCCGGACCGGTTCCCGGTCAGGAAATTGAGCCGCAGCCAGATATTCTCACGGCGGTTTCGCATGGTCAGAAGCTTCTGGCGGGCCGCCGCCAGTCGAACATCGGCCTGGAGGACATCGTTGCGGGTGACGACCCCCTCCTCAAACAGCACCTGGGCCACACGGCGGTGCTCCTCAACCTGGGCGACCTCGTCGCTGGCCGCCTGGATCAGTTTTTCGCTCTCGAGGATGCCGAAGTAGGTCTCGATCACCTGCAGCGCAATGTTGCTGCGTTTGTCCTCGAAAAGCTGGGATGATGAATCAACGTAGGCCTCGGCCCGGCTCATGCGGGCACCACGACGGCCAAAATCGTAGAGCGTGTGGGTAGCCGAGAGGCCGGCAAAGGCATAATCGGGTTCCTGCGTTTCGGCCGTCTGTCCACCGATCATAACAGCCTGCGGTTCGAGCTGCATGGTATACCCGGCCTGGGCATCGACACGCGGAAGGTAGATGGCAGCCACCTGGCGTACGTTCTCTTCGGCGATGCGGGGATCCCAGGCGCTGCTTTTCAGCGCCGGATTGCTGTCCTTTGCTTTTTGAAGGCAATCGTGCAGGGTCAGCGTTGCCGACCAGGCCTGACTTGTCACTGAAAGGCAGAAGGCGCAGATTAGTAAGAAAAAAATCATTTTCTGCATTAACTGTACAGAAGGTGATTTCATTAACACACGGATCCTGTTGATCAGGACCAGGCTAGCAGGATGGAATTTCATAGACACTCCCTTCTTCACGCAGGATTTCCAGCATGCGGAGCAGTTCAGCGATTTCCTGCTCATTCAGACCTTTGGTGAACTTCTTCAAAGTACGGTCGGCACATTCCGTCAGAGGACCTTCCAGCTCCTTTCCGCGTTGAGTGAGATGGATCTTGTATGCCCGCCGGTCCTGGGGGTGTTGGCGGCGCTCCACCAAGCCGATCTTTTCCAGGCGGTCTATCAGTCCGCCGACCGTGGTCCGGTCGATTTGGCCCTTCTCGGACAGTTCGACCTGCGTCATGCCGTCCTGTTGCCAGAGAAACGCCAGCAGGCCGAACTGCGGGGGGGTTAGGTCATACGTCTCTATCTCTTCGCGCATGATGGCCCAGGCCCGCTGGTAGGCCTTGGAGAGCAGAAAACCGATGCTTTTGTTGATGTCGTATATGGCCTGTCACCTCATTGTAGTGTATTGTCATTATGCATATAGTCAGTATACTGTCAATGTATAAGATGGTTAAAAGCGTTTACAACCGCTGCCTGTTTGCTTATCATGCAAACCCATGTCAATGCCCATCAAACTCGACATTCGCCCCATGATCGCGTCCGATCTCGCCGCTGTTCTGGCTATCGAGCAGGCATCATTCCCGGCACCCTGGAACCGCGATCATTTCCTGCACGAGATAGCCGCACCGCATTCGTATCCCTTTGCAGCCGTCTGTTGTGGGGATGTTGTCGGCTATGTCTGCGTGACATCACTGTTCGAGGAGGCGCAGATCCTGGACATAGCGGTGGCTGCGGATATGCGCGGCCAGGGTATCGCCCTGATGTTGATGGAGCAGGCCATCTCTCTGGCGCGGGAAAAGGGGGCCGAGATGCTTGCGTTGGAGGTCAGATCGACCAACGTTGCGGCTATCGCGCTCTACGGACGTCTTGGCTTTGTGCGTTGCGGCCTGAGGTCCAGGTACTACGAAGGTATCGATGATGCGGTTCTGATGGAAAAAAATCTCAAGGAGACCACCCAATGCAGTTCACATCCATGATCCTATCCAATGCGGAGGTCTCGCCCGGCTACTGGCGCATGCGCATGACCGCGCCGCAGGAGTTTGCCTCGGCCTCGCCCGGCCAGTTCGTGATGGTGCGGGTGGCCGGCGCCATTGACCCGCTGTTGCGGCGGCCCTTCGGCATCTTTGATGTCGGTATCCATTTGCCGGCCCAGAGCGGCGCTGTGCCGCAGCCGTTTTTCGAGATGCTCTACCGGGTGGTGGGGAAGGGGACGGCCATGCTTTCGGCCCTGCATACCAGCGACCTGCTGGATATCCTTGGGCCGCTGGGGAGCGATTTTAATCTGGGCGGTCCGGACGAGGAAAAACTGATCGTCGGCGGCGGGGTAGGGCTGGCGCCACTCTATCTGCTGGCCAGGGAGCTGGTGAAGAACTCTGCGGTGCGCCTGTTTGCCGGCGGCCGGACGCGCGACGATATCCTCTGCATCACCGAGTTCGAGCGCCTGGGGGTGGAGTGCTACACCGCTACCGAAGATGGTTCCCTGGGTGAGCAGGGCCTGGTGACGGAGGCCTTGATACGCCGCCTGGATGCGCTGCAGGGCAGGGCGACCATCTACGCCTGCGGGCCGCACGGCATGCTGAATGCCGTGGCTACGATCGCTGCACAGCGGAACATCCCCTGCCAGGTTTCGCTGGAAGGGTACATGGCC
>JAJYBH010000148.1 GCA_021779135.1 Deltaproteobacteria bacterium | reverse complement strand
CAGATCCGACTGATACTCGAACCCAACCCCAACGGCCAGGGCCAACAACCGGCAAACTACCTCGTGCTGAAAACGAATCTCACCACCATGATTCCGCTCACCACGCCCAGTGCCCAGCAGTCCGGCCTGAAAATCCTTGGGCCGATTGAGATCAAGCCAGGTGTCATAAATGCGGTAATGATCGATTTTGACCCGAACACTGCCATCGTTGCACGGGGAAACGGTGATTATAACCTGAAGCCGACCGGAATCCGTCTTGTCCGGATGTCTGAGATGCTCACACAGTATGGCTCCATTTCTGGAACAGTTACAGCATTCGACAGCTGGTCAAGTGCGACCGTTTCCGTCAAGCGCCGCGGGGCCGTCAATGATATCGACCCGATTGCAGCCGGAAGAATTTTCAGCAATTACACCAGCGGCACATGGCAGGCACCGTTCGCTGCATTCGTCCCGCCCAGCTCCCCTTCGATCTCTTACAAGACATTCATAACGGCTAACGGATTCCGTCTTTACTCATCTTCCGCGGTAAATGTGATGCAAGGGCAGACAACGGACCTCGGGACTATTCCTTTGGTAAAGGCCCCCTGATGATATTCCTCATCAGTGGACCGTAGTTGGCTGAGCAATAATCGCATCATTTTCTGACGAAAAGGTTCGAAGTGCGTCCGCTAGGGTCGCAAAATAAAAACAGGCACTTGCAATCATTTTGTAAGTGCCTGTTTTGTTGCATTAAATACTGCTGTACGTTAGTTTTATGGCAAAGAAACAGCCCGACATACGACTGAATATATGGTATACAGGCGCATATAACCAAGCCCCAGACCTGATCGCGAACCTGTCAGATTTGCGGCCAGAACGTTGCAGAGACTCGGATGAAAGGAACTGAGGAAGATGCCCAATTATCTGCGGCCAGGAGTCTACGTAGAGGAGGTCAAGATTGGCAACAAGCCGATCGAGGGGGTAGGGACCAGTACTGCCGGTTTCGTCGGGATGGCAGAGAAGGGTCCCTTGAACAAGCCGACGCTGGCGACCAGTTGGGCTGAGTTTGTCGCCACATTCGGCAGATACACTGACGACCAGCCGTTCCTGGCAGCAGCGGTGTCCGGTTTTTTCGCCAACGGCGGAAAGCGTTGCTGCGTGGTGCGGGTAGTAAACAGTGCCAATGATTGCGATTACGTCGGAACCGACGGCGGCCCAGGGAACAAAACCGGCCTGCAGGCTTTCAACGATGTGGACGAGGTGACCATCGTCAGCATTCCCGGGGCTACGTCCAAGACCGTGCAGTCGGCAATGATCTCCCACTGTGAAAAGATGAAGGACCGCTTCTGTATCCTCGACACTACCGAGGACGCCGATCTGGATGAGGTAGAGACTCAGCGAGACAACGTGGTTTCGGAGAAGGGCTATGCCGCCCTCTACTACCCATGGATCATGGTCGCAGTGGAAACGCTGGGCACCACTTCCGGCAAGATCAAGCTGGTTGATAAATTCATTCCACCCAGTGGTTACGTGGCTGGAGTCTTCGCCCGCAGCGACATCGAGCGCGGAGTACACAAGGCGCCGGCCAACGAAATTGTCCAGGGCGCACAGGGACTCAAGGTGGCCGTCACCAAGGGAAAACAGGACCTCCTCAACTCGAAGGGGATCAACTGTATCCGCGCTTTCCCCGGGCGAGGGATCCGGATTTGGGGAGATCGGACTATTGCCAGCGACGATCTCTGGAAGTACATGAACGTTCGCCGGCTCTTCATCTTCTTGGAGGAGTCCATCAGCAAAGGGACACAGTGGGTGGCTTTCGACCCGAACAATGAGAAACTCTGGGCTCAAGTCCGGCAATCGGTCTCCGCGTTCCTCACCCTGGTCTGGCGGGACGGTGCCTTGATGGGCATAACTCCGGAGGAGGCCTTTTTTGTCAAGTGCGACCGGACCACCATGACACAGAACGATATCGATGCCGGTAAGCTGATCTGCATCATCGGGGTGGCACCGGCCAAACCTGCAGAATTCGTAATCTTCCGGATCGCTCAGTGGACGGCGGGGGCAAGGCAATAGTCCAAGCAGTATCTGTACAAGAGAAATCGGTTGGAATCTGATGGTGCTGAGTTTGGAGAACTCCGTTACACTGCATAAGATGGATTGCGGATTCCCCACCCCATGGTACAACACTGTTTCCCGGGCACATCAATTAACATGCAAAGGAGTAAGATTTTCATGCACCAGACCACAGCAAAGAGTACCCCTGAGACCAGACCGAACCTTGGGGGAGAAAGTGATTGGACTCCGTTCGATGCTGCTGCACTGGTCGGCTCGTCGCTTCGGTTCGTTTCCGGCGATCCTGGAGGAGATCGTTTCCGGGTTCGCTACTACCTCGATCCTGCCGGACACCTCAAGGCAAAGATCTGGTTCGGCCCCGAAACCGAGGGTCCTCCCGGCCACGCGCATGGGGGATCCATGGCTGCGGTAATGGATGAAGTGCTGGGGCTGGCGGCCTGGGCTGCCGGCTATCCGATTGTTGTCGGCAATCTGAATGTCAGCTTTCGTAATCTGCTGCCGCTGCAAAAGGTTGTAACGGTAGAGACCAAGGTTGTTTCGGCAGAGGGGAGAAAGATAATGGTCCATGGCCGCATCTATTGCGACAAGTCCACCTATGCGGCCGGAGAGTGCCTCTGTATAACTATTCAACCAAAGGCTGATTCGTAGTCTTGCTTTGATACCACGAAGTCATGCTAGATTTCCACCTGCTGCCCCAATTCAACCACCTGCTCCGCCGGAATATTGAAGAAGGCCGTTGCCCTGAGGGAGTTGCGGGTCATATACGCGAAGAGCTTTTCCTGCCAGCGCATCATCCCCGATTTTCTCGACGTGGAGATGATCGTCTCCCGGGCCAGGTAGTAGGTGGTAAGGTCCAGTTCGATCGGCAGACCGAAAGGGGCGCACTGCCGCAGCGCCACCGGCACGTTGGGGCTCTGCATGAAACCGTATCGAACAATGACCCGGGCGAAACCCAATGGCATTTCAGCAATCGATACACGTTCTGCCGCCGGCACCCGCGGTACCTCCTCGGTCAGTACGCTGAGGATGATTACCTGTTCGTGCAGCACCTGGTTGTGTTCCAGATGGCGATGAAGCACCCGGGGAGTTCCTGTGGGGTGTTCTGTCATGAAAACTGCTGTTCCCTTTACCCGTTGAGGCGGGTTTGAAACCAGTTTATCGATAAATGCCTGCAGTGTCTCCTCTTCCCCCTGCAACTTTTGGCCGAGCAATTCCCGCCCCCTTCGCCAGGTTATCATGAGCGAGAACACCACCATGCCTGCTGCCAGTGGAAACCAGCCGCCATGGGTGACCTTGAGAAGATTCGCGACAAAGAACGGGATGTCAAAGGTGAGAAAAAGACCAGCCAGGGACCCGGCTGCAGCCACGCGCCAATGCCAGCGTTTTACCATCAGAAAAAAGGCCAGCAGGGTGGTGATGACCATGGTTGTGGTTACTGCAACGCCGTAGGCGCCGGCAAGGTTTGCCGACGAGCCGAAGCTGAGGACAAGGGTGATGGTGGTGAGCATCAGCACCCAGTTTACGGTAGGGATATAGACCTGCCCGATTTCTTCGGAGGATGTCTGTATCAGGCGAAAACGGGGGCTGTAGCCGAGCTGCATCGCCTGTCGGGTGAGGGAGAATGCCCCGGATATGACGGCCTGGGATGCAATTACCGTGGCAAGGGTGGCCAGGGCAACCAAGGGATAGAGCGCCCATCTCGGAGCCAGGTTGAAGAACGGCTCGATGACCTCTCCCGGCCGGACGAGGAGCAGCGCTCCCTGGCCGAAGTAGTTGAGCAGCAGGGAGGGAAGGACAATGGTGAACCATGTCAACCTGATTTTGCGTGGACCGAAATGTCCCATATCGGCATAGAGCGCTTCACCGCCGGTTACGACCAGGAATACCGAACCGAGGACCCGAAAGGCGCCCTGGCCGTTTTCCATGAAAAAACGTGCGCCGTGAAGGGGGTTCACCGCCGCGAAGACCTCTGGAGCCCGCAGGATGCCGCTGATGCCGAGCAGGGCGATGGTGGCGAACCAGACCGCCATCACCGGTCCGAAGACCGCCCCGACCCGTGCCGTCCCCCGGCTCTGGAACAGGAAAAGCGAGACGAGGATAAGGACGGTGATCGGCAATACATAGCCCTGCAAAGCCGGAGTCGCCAGCTTGAGACCTTCGACAGCACTCAGGACGGAGATGGCCGGTGTGATCACTCCATCACCGTAGAGGAGCGCCGCCCCGAATAGTCCAAGGGGGATGAGGAAACGGCGTTGGGTCGGGGAGAGGTGGCGTGTCGGCGTGAGGAGCGCCAGAAGTGCCAGGATTCCCCCCTCCCCGCGATTGTCCGCTCGCATCAGGAAGAGCAGGTATTTGATGGAGATTACCAGGGTCAGCGCCCAGAACACCAGGGAGAGGATCCCGAGTACGTTTTCCGGGGTGGGGTTCACCGGGTTCTTGCCGTGGAAGCACTCTCTGACCGCATAAAGTGGACTTGTGCCGATATCGCCGTAGACGACTCCGAGCGCGCCCAGGTTGAACAGGAGGAGTTTTTTGTCAGGCTGGTCTGTCGGTTGCTGATCGAGGTTGCTCATCTCAGGTTCAGATCCTCCCATGATTTCGGTCGGTAACAGCTTGCGGGCATTGTTTCGAATGGGCCGGAATGATTCATTGCTCTTGCCTTGACGAGATCAGATTTCGCTCTCGCTTACCTCTGACCCGCTCCGGATGCGGTAGAGTCTTTCCACCGGCTGGACGGCCACGATTCCATCACCCGCCAGTCCGACATGAGCGCTTTTCAGAATGGCCTCCACGATCGTATCGACCATCGACACTTCGGCGTAGATTTCGATCCTGGCATGCGTGAAGCGCCAATCGGGGTTGATAAAGGTGTCATTCTCACCATAACCCTTGACACGGGTCACGCTGATCCCCTTCACGCGCATTTCTACCAGTTGCTCTTCCACGTCACCCAACGCCTGAGCCCTGACGATCGCGACTATCTTTTTCAGTTCCATGTTTCCGACCTCTGGTTAGAATCTGCCTGTCTCATCTCATAATACCAAGCGGGTAAAAAAACATAAGGAGTTATAACAAACAATTGCATACTCCACCGAAATATCAATCAGAAAAAGGGAGATATCGTTCAGATGACCAAGGCCTGCATTTATTTTGATGACAGCCGGGGTGATGGCTGTATTGTTGCCGACACCGGTTCTTTTATACACCTCAAATAGTATTATTTTAAAAAAGTGTTTCCGGAATACGTGGACCCCGTGCTAAAGTAGGTCAAACATGCGCCTGTCAGTCCGGTGCGGAAAGGAGATGAACAGATGAAAAAGCGCAGCTATAGCAAGCCAAGGATTGTTGGGTCGGCAAATGTTCATCCTTGCTGATCGATTTTTATTTGATGAGGTGAGGTCTTCACATGGCCTCGCCTCTTTTTAGTTGCCCCCTCCTTTTGATATCTCGAAGGAGTTTTTTTTATCTGCCGCATCAAGAGAAAACCAGGGAGATTGCATAAAGAAATTATTGCCCCGTTCATAGTTCGACGCGAGAGTTGCTGCTCATTTGAACTTTTGCGAATCATTGTTGAGCCAGTATAAAATAGTTCCCTGGAGAAGGTATGTTCAGGCTTGATTTAACAACAGTAATAACCGGTGGTTGCATGCTTGTTGCCTTGTCACTGCCGGCATGGGCCGATTTTACCGCGGGTCATGCAGCCTTTCAGAGGGAAGATTATGTCAAGGCGCTGCAATTGTTCAAAGAGGACGGGGGCGCCGAATCAGCCTACAAGATCGGTACGATCTATGACAACGGCCTGGGAGTCGATGAAAATAAAAAAATGGCCTTCGAGTGGTTTCTGAAGGCCGCCAATAAAGGGTTGGATCTGGCGCAGCACAGGGTTGGGGAGATGTACGAAAATGCGCGCGGGGTTGATGAAAACCTGAAAGAAGCATTCAGGTGGTATACCAAGGCCGCCAACCAGGGTCTGGCTATCGCTCAGTACAAGGTTGGCGAAATGTTGTTCAACGGGCATGGGGTTGATCAGAATATTCCTGAGGGGATATCATGGCTAAAGAAATCCGCAAAAATGGGGATTGTCAAAGGTCAATATGACATGGCCCTAATGTACTACACCGGGCAGGGCGTAAAAAAAGACCTGCAGGAAGCCGCAAAGTGGTATTTGAAGGCTGCCGAACAGGGCCATACAAGGGCGCAGTACGACATCGCCACCATGTATTTTAAAGGCGAGGGAGTAAAGCAGGACAAAGCGGAAGCTGTCAGATGGTTGCGCAAGGCCGCCCAAAACGGGCATATAAAGGCCCAGCGAGATTTACAGGCAATGAGCGATAATCAAATGAGATGATTGATACGCAGCCCGTACTGCCATGGTATCAAAGGCTTGCAGATGTGATCTGTAGGCCTTTTTTGCACTTCGAGATCGATTCATTTCGGGAACCGGAGATCGTTCGCAACCTGACGCCGCCAATTTGCGGCACCATGAGCCGCCTTATTTTATT
>JAJYBH010000033.1 GCA_021779135.1 Deltaproteobacteria bacterium | reverse complement strand
ATGCGACTGGACGTAACGTTCAAAGATATGATCCAGGTCTTCATGGGGAATTCCACCTCCGTTATCCTTGACGCTGATGCGGATGAAACAGTTCCTGTTTGCAAATCCGGCCGGAGGTGCGAAATACACGGGGATGCGGATACGATGGGCCGCGGTGTTTCTGACACAGCGGCATGTCACCTTGATTTTCCCTCCCGCGGGGGTGAACTTTATGGCGTTCACCAGGAGATTGGCGAGTACCCTCCGCATCAGGTTTCTGTCAACTGCGATCTCTGTTGTGTCCCCGTCCGTATCCAGCGTAAGTTCTATCTCTTCGTGTTCGGCAGCCTTGCTGAAGCGCTCAACTGCCGCGGACGCGATCTCGGCGGGATTATGCGGTCGAAGCACAACCGGCATCCTGCCAGACTCGAATCGCTGTACATCCAGCAGATTGTCGATCATCGTCACCACTTCGTTACAGCTATCAATGGCCGACTGGAGATATTCGACCTGTTCAGTGTTCACAGGGCCAAGACGCCCTTCACGCATGATATCGATGGAACCGATCACCGCCGTAATTGGATTCTTCAGGTCGTGGGAAAGCATGGAGAAAAACTCCTCCTTCTCCTGCTCAAGGCGCTTTTTGCTCAACAGCATTTTCCTGTTGGCAACCGCGCGGTCCACCCGCTGCAGCATGTCATCCAGTGAAAACGGCTTGCTGATGTAGTCCACGGCCCCGGATGTCATGCATTCTACCGCCAATTCCTCACTGCCATGGGCGGTCATCATGATTACGGCTACATCCAGCCCGGCTTCACGGATACAGTTGAGTGCCTCGACACCATTCATGCCGGGCATCTTGATGTCCATGAGGGCCACGGAGAATTCGTTGTTCTTCAGCATCTCCAGCGCCGCATTGCCGTTTCCCGCCCAGGCGGTAATATAACCGGAGTCCTCCAACTGCAGCTTGAGGATGGCTGCAATATCCGTTTCATCATCAACTATTAATATACGATCAGGCTTATTGGCTGCCAACGTCAGGCCTCCTTGTTCTCTCCAGCCAGGAACGCCGTGGCCAGGACAAGATCTTCGGGTGTAGTTATCTTTATATTCTTATAGTCTCCGCGCACGATCCTGACAACACCGCCGCGGCGTTCCACCAGTGAGGCATCGTCCGTACCGGCAAAGCCTTCCTGCTCCGCGGATCGGTGTGCATCAAAGATCGTACTGAAACGGAACGATTGCGGAGTCTGGGCCTGCCAGAGCATCTCACGTGGCAGCGTATCGATGACGATACCGTCACGGACCGTCTTGATGGTGTCTTTGGCCGGAACCGCCACCAGTGCGCCGTCATTGTTCCGGGCAACATCGATGGATTCGCGCACGAGGCGCGGCGAGATTAGCGGACGGACACCGTCGTGGATCAGCACCACGTCGTCGTCGTCAGCATGCAGCCGCATGGCATTCAAACCGTTCATGACCGAATTTTGTCGTTCCCTGCCACCAGGAACAATTTCCACCACCTTGCGGAACCCGCAGGCGGCAACCACATGTTCTCGGCAGTAGGGTATTTCAGCGGCAGGGATGACCAGGTAGATGGCTTCGATCAAGGGAGAGTTCTCGAAGACCGAAATGGTGCGGGCCACTATCGGCAGGCCATCCAGATGCAGATACTGTTTGTTGATCGAGGCGCCCATCCTTTTGCCCATTCCGGCGGCCGGTATCAGGGCAAACGTCTTGAATGCGCTCATGGTTGTTCCTTTGCGAGGCAAGCACATGCCTCTGCCATGGATTGAGCCAGGACGCTCAGATCCCGGTCCATGACCGTACGGGCATCCAGCAGGAATCTATCACGGTGGATGCGGCCGATCACCGGGGTCGCGGCCCGGCGCAAGGCAGCTTCGATCTTTTGCGGCGAATGCCCGGCCATCTTAAACTCAATCAATGACGTCGGCAGCTGCAGCAAGGGAAACGCGCCGCCGCCGGCACTCGATTCTCCCGGGTGTTTCAGGAGAGATGCTGTATCCGGGAGGGTCCGGCGAAGCCTTCTGATAATAACGTCAGCCCTGCGCGAGAGCTGTTCTGCGGTCATGGTCAGCATTCGCAGGGTGGGAATAGCGAGCAGCGCCCGGCGCTCATCCCGGTACAGGCGCAGGGTTGCCTCCAGTGCGGCCAGGCAGAGTTTGTCCATACGCAGGGCCCGAAGCAGGGGGTGCCGCTTCATCGGATCAATAAAACTGCGCTTGCCGGCAATCAACCCGGCCTGCGGACCGCCCAGCAACTTGTCGCCACTGAACGTGACAACATCGGCGCCGGCATCCAGATAGCGGCTGATGGTCGGTTCGCCGGTAATCCCGTAAGGGGTGAGGTCGATCAGGCAACCACTGCCGGCATCCAGCATGACCGGCCGGCCGGCCTCCTGACCCAATGCCGCCATCTCGGCCAGCGAAGCTTCGGCGGTAAAGCCGACGATGGCGAAATTGCTGGTATGGACCTTGAGCAGCAGGGCCGTCGCGTCGGTGATGGCAGCCTGGAAATCCCGGATATGGGTGCGGTTGGTCGTGCCGACCTCGACCAGTATCGCGCCGCTCTGGCGCATCACATCCGGAATGCGAAAGGAACCGCCGATCTCCACCAGCTCTCCGCGCGAGACGATGACCTCACCCCCTTGGGCCAGTGATGAAAGCGCCAGGATAACCGCCGCGGCATTGTTGTTGACGACCAGGGCCGCCTCCGCCCCGGTCAGCTCGCAGATCAACCCTTCAACATGGTCGTAGCGCGTGCCTCGCTCACCGGTGGAAAGATCGAATTCCAGATTTGAGTAACCGGTGGAGATCGTCTGAAGGGCTCTTTCCGCCTCATCAGCCAGAGGCGAACGCCCCAGATTGGTGTGAACCACGACACCGGTACCATTGACGACAGCCCGCAGGCTGGCTCGGGAGCGTGACGCCAGTTCGGCGACAATCAGCGAGATTATTCTGCCGGATTCCAGACTGGCATCCGGATTGTGTCGAATTTCCTCGCGCACCAACTCAAGCACGCACCTGACAGCTGAGAGCACTTCCGGACGGGGATGCTTATCGAGCAGAGCCGCAATCTCCGGCCAGCAGAGCATCCGGTCTACTTTGGGTATCTCCTTCATCACATTCCGAGCAGCAACTGCCATGTCAAACACCTAACCCTGATAAACAGGATAAGTAAGTTAACGAATTATTTTCTGCAAAAGCCTCAGAAAATATTTCTAACTTACTAAAAGTCTATCTGAAGTTCTGCCCTCTGGGATGCCGTCACACCACCGTCCAAAAGGACGCGGCCGCCATATTCGGCATTTTTTCGCACCAGCAATTCCGCAGCCTCGGCATCCTTCCTGCGAAAGGCATCGATGATTTTCTCGTGTTCCTGCACCGCGATCTTCATCCTGCCCGGAAGGCTGAGCGACATAAAGCGCAGGCGCTGAAAACGGGTCACAACGCTGGTGATCAACTCCCGCAGCCTTTCATTATCAGCCGCCTTGATGAACATGTCGTGAAAGTCGTTATGGATCTTGAAGAAGGTCTTGATATCATTATGGTCAGCCAACTCCGAAAGCTTGTCGTTATTGGCCTGAAGTTTATCCAATTCCTTGTCGGTCAGTCTGTTGCAGGCCTGACGCGCAGCATATCCTTCTAGTATACTCTTGATTGCATAAAAATCCTCTACATCCTTCTGGCTGAACTCGCTTACCACTGCTCCGCGACGGGGGATAACCGTCAGATAGCCCTCGGATTCCAGTTGACGGAATGCCTCTCGGATGGGTGTGCGGCTGATGCCGTATCGATCGGCCAATTCAGGTTCCGAGACCCTGCTTCCTGCCTTGAGTGTGCCAGAAATGATCGCGTCTCGGATATGTTCCAGGATTTTTTCACGCAGTGTCAGATGCTTTTCCATTGGCTTTTTCATGATGGTACAACTCCGCAGTGTAATTTGGTACATTGTATACAGTATGCAATTTTTGTCAATTATACCCTGTCTTTTTTTTAATATTTATTCCCAAAATCGGACTTCCCAGATGCATATCGGTGCGCAACGCATCAATCGTTGTCATAATCGCGCTTGAATTTTGAACCCCCAGCAGGTAATCTGCGTCCATCATGGATCCAGTCAGACATCTTAAAATTTCAATGGTTGTGCTTTTCCTGCTGGTGACCCTGGGGACGTTCGGCTACATGAGCATCGAGGGATGGCGTCTTATCGACTCCCTCTACATGACCATCATCACCCTCGGCACCGTTGGTTTTGAAGTTGTAAAACCACTTAGTGATGCAGGCAAACTGTTCACCATCGCCTTGATCATCATCGGCGTCAGCGTACTGGGCTACATTGTCGGCAGTCTGGCCCAGATCATGTTCGAAGGCCAGTTTCAGCGGATATTGGGGAGGAAGAAAGTGGAAAAGAAGATTAATGCGCTTTCGGGCCATTACATTATTTGCGGCTTTGGCAGAATCGGATCGCTGATCTGCAAAGAATTCAAGGCAAACGACCTCCCCTTCGTCATCGTGGAAAAAGACATCGAGACAACGGAAAAACTGGATGAAGACGGCTACCTGCACCTCAAGGGAGACGCCACCCTGGATGAAACCCTTCTCAAGGCCGGCATCAAGCGGGCCAAGGGACTGATTTCGGTCGTCACTTCGGACACCGAAAACGTCTACATCGTCCTGACCGCCCGCGGTCTCAACCCCGACCTTTACATCCTGGCACGTTCGGGCGAGGAAGGTTCTGAAATCAAGCTCATACGGGCCGGAGCCAACAAGGTGGTTTCCCCCTACCTGATTGGAGGCAGCAGGATGGCTCAATCGATCCTGCGACCAAATGTGGTTGATTTTATAGAAATAGCCACGGGACGGGAACACATGGAACTGCAGATGGAAGAAATTACCATTCCCAAGCACTCCGCCTTTTCCGGTGAAACGCTGATCTCGTCCGGCTTTCGCAAGGAAATCGGCGTCATTATAGTCGGCATCAAGAAACATCATGGCAAGATGGTGTTTAACCCGCACTCACAAACAAAGATCGAGGGCGACGATACCTTGATCGTTCTGGGAGAGCCTGACTCAATTTCGAAACTGGAGGATCTGGTCGTTCGTCCCGAAACCGATACCGTCATCCAAAAGCACAGGAAGGACCATGCCAATGCGCCCTGATATCCACGTACATGTTCCGTATCCGCGGCTTTCCGAGCACCTGGAATACTTCATAGCCAACCGCATAAACCCCGAGGTTTTTTTCTCGGCACACGCCCTTGATCATCTTGTCTGGGAAGAGTTGTCGGCTCAAGCCCATCTGCTGCACACCGCCGGCCTGAGCACAACCATTCACGCCCCTTTTCTGGACCTGAATCCCGGGGCACTCGACCCGTCCATCCGCAAGGTTACCCATTCGCGCTTCCAGCAGGTTTTTCAGGCGGCTGAGCAACTTAAACCGCGGATAATCGTATTCCATCCCGGCTACGACGAACTGCGCTACGGTGGCAACCGCCTTGACTGGCTCAAAAACAGTATCGATTTCTGGAGGGAATTCGTCCCCTGCGCCAAAGAGGCCGGCAGCATCATTGCCGTGGAGAATATTTTCGAAAAAGAGCCGTCCACGCTTCGCGGACTTCTGGAAGCGATTGATGATCCCTGCTTCCGTCACTGTTTCGACGTGGGACACTGGAACATGTTCACAACCGTCACGCTGGAGGAATGGTTTGCCAACCTCGGCTCGTTCCTGGTCGAGACACACGTCCATGACAATCATGGCAGTATTGATGAGCACCTGCCGCTTGGCGAGGGACAGATCGATTTCGACCTGTTGTTCGATCTGATGAGACGCCATGCGCCGGATGCGGTCTGCACAATCGAGGCCCATACGTTTGAACGAATGGAACGGGCCCTGAAAGCCCTCGAAAAATACCTATAATCAATCCCGCAAAGGAATATCACATGTCAGAGAAAATCCTTGTAACCGGAGGCTGCGGCTATATCGGCAGCCATGTAACCCGGCAACTCAGCGAATCGGGCCGTACGGTAGTGGTCTACGACAATCTTTCCACCGGCTTTCGCGATGCGCTGATCCACGGAGAAGAGTTGATTGTCGGCGATCTGGACGACCACGCAGCCCTCGAAGCCGTCTTTCTGAAACATCGCTTCACAACTGTCCTGCATTTCGCCGCCGCCATCATCGCCCCGGAATCCTGCTTACTGCCGCTGAAGTACTACGGCAACAACACCCGCAACACCCTTGGACTGCTGGAGGCCTGCGTCAAACACAACGTTGAGCGTTTCATCTTTTCCAGCACCGCCGCGGTCTATGGCATCCCCGATGGCGGCGTGGCATCCGAAGAGAGCGCCCTGGCGCCGATCAATCCCTACGGGACATCAAAACTGATGAGCGAATGGATGCTGCGCGATGTTTCCGCCGCGCACGGCCTGCAGTATGTAGCGCTGCGCTACTTCAACGTAGCCGGAGCCGACCCGCAGGCGCGCATGGGACAGCGCACCCCGGAAGCGACCCACCTGATCAAGGTCGCCTGCCAGGCCGCCCTGGGACTTCGCGAGAGCGTTGGCATCTACGGCACCGATTACCCGACCCCGGACGGGACCGGCATTCGGGACTATATCCACATCGAGGACCTGGCCTCGGCCCATCTGAGCGCCCTGAATTACCTGGAAAAAGGCGGCGCGCCCACCGCCATGAACGTCGGTTATGGACGCGGCGGCAGTGTACGTGAGGTATTGGAGATGGTACGTGAGGTAAGCGGGGTGGATTTCAAAACCGTGGAAGCCGGAAGGCGGCCGGGTGATCCGGCCTCACTGGTCGCGCAGGCCGACAAGATCGGACGTCTGACCGGCTGGCAGCCACGCCATGCGGATTTGCGGACCATCGTGGCCGATGCCTGGCGCTGGGAAAGCAAGCTGGCGGGAAGGTAATTTCCTGCGTTTTCGATTCAGCAGACCTTCAGGCGTTATCCTGAAGGTCTTTTTTTACGTAACAGGCCACCCTTTCTCAAAACCCTCGGGAAAGAAATTTTCCCTGGTCCGGTTGTAATAACCGAACTGCAGTCGAGGAAACTCCTCCTTCAGGCGCTGTAACAGGCGGTACATGCCGATCCCTTTTCCAACCACCCCCATCTCCCGGTTGTAATAATCAGGATCGATCGAGAGATTACGCATCTGGATCATGTCGATGCCGGTATCCGCAACAAAGCGCAGCAAACTCTCCACCTCTTCCGGAGCATCCGACACACCCGGTGATACCAGGTAATTAATCATGGTGAAGCGGTTGTTTTCCTTGGCGCATTTCACCGATCGCACGACATCCGCAAAGGCATATCCCTTGGGACGGTAGTAGCGATTATAGAGCCCCTCCCTGACCGAGTTCATCGAGAAACGGAACGAATCCATGCCGGCATCGCATAACTGCTGTATCCGGTCGGGCAGCGAGCCGTTGGAATTGAAATTGACTGTCCCGCGCGACGTGGCCTTTTTCATGCGCCGGGTGGCCTCGGCAATGGTATCGGCCTGCAGGATCGGATCACCCTCGCACCCCTGGCCATAAGAGACGATTGGCTGTTCGGCCTGCTCCAGATGCGGCACGGCGATTTCGCACAACTCCTCCGGTGTTGGAACAAAGCCAATGCGGTCGTGATTGGACGGGCAACACTCAGCCGCCTGCAGGCTGATGCACCCCAGGCAGGCCGAGTTGCAGACCGGAGAGGTGGGGAGCGGCGCCTCCCAGCGACGGTAAAACAGGTTCTTGGCCGCAAAACAGTGGTAATCCACGGCGCAGCGCGACAATTGCTCCAGCAGGCGGTTGCCCGGCATCTCCCGCAGCATTCTCCGGACCAGCGGGTCAAGCGTGCGGTCGTCGTAATTGCCGGGATTCCAGTTACTATTATTGTCAACCTTGGTCGCCGCCACCACAAAACAGTCACGATCCTCATCCCACCCCACGGCAGTGTAGGACCAGAGCGGCAGCTGAACCCCCTTGCCCGGGTACACACAGGCCGGCAGCAGCGTCCGCAGGTAACCGGGAGCCATGAAGGCGGCCACGGCCTGCACCGGCTGATTTTTTCGTCCGCTGCGCACCCCGTCCACGGTCACAAACATCCCGGTCTTGGCGTCCCAGGCCACCGGTGGCATCGAAGGCATGGTAAACAGCTTGCTGTCCTCCGGCAATGGGATCAATTCCACCTCTTCAGGCAGCACCGACACATTTCCGTTCATCCCGGCCATGCACAATTCCGGGTGGTCGAAAATATTCCCCTTGGCATCGGCATATACCATTTTGGGTATTTGTCTTCGCATCTCTAGCTGCTCCTTACAGAAAAAGGCCCGTTTTACCAGGCCTTCTTCATTATCCGATATGTGTCGGACAATTAAATGGTGGAGGTGGCGGGAATCGAACCCGCGTCCGAAGAACCTACGATCTGAATTACTACACCGTTAGTCAATTGCTCGATTTAGCCGGTTTGTTGCGCACTTGACAAGGCAGCAAACCGGCGGTCCCGTTGATCTCGGGTTACGCTACGGGCGTCGCGTATCCCTATCCGGTAGTGAATGACGCCCCCGTTTTA
Source organism: Deltaproteobacteria bacterium (assembly GCA_021779135.1). Classification (GTDB taxonomy): domain Bacteria; phylum Desulfobacterota; class Desulfuromonadia; order Geobacterales; family Pseudopelobacteraceae; genus CAIPTY01. The sequence continues at coordinate 18,276 of JAJYBH010000033.1, read as the reverse complement.
CCACCGGCATCTCAATTGGGGGCGCCTGTTAAGCAGCTAGTGCAACAGGAGTGTTATAGTTGTCGGCAATTAAGCCGTTGCAGGTTTATTAAGGTCGGCCGCCTGCCCCGACCCGGTGCAATCCAGAAATTCACTTCCCCGTCGAAACCTTTACACCCCCATGAAAACAATTTTGAATGTTGAATTCTGAATTCAAAATCCGACATTACTTTGTACTTAATCCCTCTGCCGCGATTTCATCACCTGCGAAATCTCTCGCTGGGTGTCCTTCTTCTTCATGTCTTCGCGCTTGTCGTACATCTTCTTGCCTTTTCCCAGGCCAATCTCGACCTTGACCAGGCCATCCTTGAAGTACAGCCTAAGCGGAATGGCCGAGTAGCCCTGCTCCCGGATCCGGCCATAGATCCGGTCGATCTCCTTGCGGTGCATCAGCAGCTTACGGTTGCGGTCTGGCTGATGATTCTGGCGATTGCCGAAATCGTAGGGTGATATGGTCAGGTTATGAAGATAGGCCTGCCCATCTCGCACCAGCATGAAGGATTCGTTCAGACTGGCTTTCCCAGCCCGAAGCGACTTTACTTCCGTCCCTTGCAGGACCATGCCGGCTTCCAGCTTTTCTTCGATAAAGTAATCGTGGTAGGCCTTTTTGTTATTGCAGATCAGTTTTTCGCCCATGGTTGCTATCATAGCAGACTGGCCCGGCAAAGGAAATGCAATCTTTCGTTGCGTAACAGTATCTGGATTGATGCGATCATGTGATCAATACAGCGCTAATCGACAATTGACAAAGCGCTATTTCGAGTCTATAAATGAGCAGATATCCTCGTTAGCAGAGGCGTTTGCACAAACACAGGCTACTGCCCAAAAATGTCGAAAGACGCCAATGGGTATACCAGGTATTGTCGGCTTAAGGCTTTACCTAAGGTAGCTGGTTTTTAGTACGTTAGAAGTTATAACTTCGTTAACGTATGTATCCTGATCATTAGGGTTCGAACCTACGTTGTGCTCTGCCAAAAGTCAACCAGAGAGGAAGATGCGCCTTGTGCTGTCCAAGGGTCTTCCTCAGAAGACCCTTTTTTTTATGTTACGACGTACAGCCTATGCAGCGGGACCGGGAAATCAGCATGGCCACTGAATTCAATGAAATCTATTTGAGCGCTGTTATTGGTCGTTCCGTCATCAACAACAAGGGGGATGAACTTGGCATCCTCCGCGATCTGGTCATGATTCCCGGCGACGTCTTTCCCGAAGTATCCCATATCGTAATCAAATCCCGCAACGGTCTGAAATCATTGCCCTGGAATGAGGTCACCCTATTCACCCATGTTGTTATTTCGGTCGCCGGCGCACAGCCACCCGGACTCTCCAGTTTCGAAGCGCGTGACAACGAGATCCTCGTCAAGCGGGACCTGCTGGACAAGCAGATTGTCGACGCGAACGGTGCCAAGGTCGTGCGAGTCAACGACATCAAGCTGGGCAACCTCAACCAGAAACTGTGCATCTTCTCCGTGGACATCGGATTTCGCGGGCTGCTGCGACGCCTCGGGTATGAGCGCCTGGGGGAAACGATCGCAAAGACACTCGGGAAGGACATCCCCAACACCGAAATAAGCTGGGAATATGTTCAACCGCTGGAGGCCAACTCATCAAAGCTGGCGCTGAACATCGCCCGCGACCAGATGAACGAAATGCACCCAGCCGACCTGGCGGATATTCTTGAAAACATTCCTATCCAAAGCATCCGCACGGTGCTTGATTCGATCGATGCCGAGACTACCGGCGACACCATTTACGAGCTTGAAGCCGACATGCGCAATGTCATCATCAACCAGCTAAACGACGAGCAGGTTTCCGATATTCTTGAGGAGATGGAACCGGACGAGGCAGCCGACATCCTGGCCGACCTTCCGGAAGGCAAGGCCCAGGAACTGCTGGATATGATGAATCGGGAGGATGCCGAAGATATTCAGGAGCTGCTGGAGCACGAGGAAGATTCCGCCGGCGGCCTGATGACGCCGGACTACTTCCGGCTTTCCTCGCAAATCACCATTGGTCAGGCATTGGAGATATTGAAAGGGTGCGCGGATGACGTCGAGACCATCTATTATGGGTATGTGGTGGATGCCGATGACCGTCTGGAGGGGGTTGTCTCCCTCAAACAGCTGCTTATGAATCCTCCCGAGACTCATATCACGGACATTATTGAAGAGAACATCAAGTATGTCCACATTGACGCCGAGCCGGAAGACATGCTTGAAACACTTGCAAAATATGACCTGATCGCCGTCCCGGTGCTGGACTCGGACGATCGCATGGCCGGCATTGTTACCGTGGATGATGTCCTGGCCCATTATCTCCCTCAGATTATCAAGATCAAACGGCGCTAGAAACCGAGTCTTATGTTCGCCTATATTTCACAATTCAGATTCCTGAAGCCGCTCAAGAGCTTCAGCCCCCGCAACGTCATGATCTTCCTGGCGATACTCGGACCGGGCATCATCACGGCCAATGTGGACAACGACGCCGGTGGCATCGCTACCTACTCACTTGCGGGCGCTCACTACGGCCTCACCCTGCTCTGGACAATGATTCCCACCACCATTGCCCTGGTTGTTGTGCAGGAGATGTGTGCCCGAATGGGCGCCATCACCGGTAAGGGGCTCTCGGACCTGATCCGTGAATCCTTCGGCGTCAAGGTCACCTTCTATGTCATGATTGCCCTGCTGCTGACCAATATGGGCAATTCCATCTCAGAGTTTGCCGGCATCGCCGCCAGCCTTGAAATCTTCGGGATCAGCAAATATGTTTCCGTACCGGTCAGCGCGGTATTTGTCTGGCTGCTGATCGTCAAAGGGTCATACAAGGTGGTGGAAAAGGTTTTCCTGGTAGCCTGCCTGGTGTATATCGCCTACCCGATCGCAGCCTTCATGGCCGGCCCCAAGTGGGATATAGTACTAATGGCAACCGTAACCCCGACCTTCCAATCCGACAGCGGCTACCTGATGACCATGATCGGACTGGTAGGCACGACCATCGCCCCCTGGATGCAGTTTTACCAGCAATCGGCAGTCGTCGAGAAGGGTATCACCGCGGATCAGTACAACTTCACCCGCCTGGATGTGATAATCGGCTGCATCATGGCAATCGCGGTAGCCTTCTTTATTGTGGTAGCCTGTGCGGTTACCATCCATCCGCAGGGGCTGAAAATAGAAACAGCCGCGGATGCCGCTGTGGCGCTTAAACCTCTGGTCGGCAAATATGCCTCGTCACTGTTCGCCTTCGGACTGTTCAACGCCTCGCTGTTTGCCGCCTGCATCCTGCCCCTCTCCACGGCATATTACATCTGTGAAGGATTGGGATGGGAATCCGGCGTTGACAAGGATTTCGAACAGGCGCCACAGTTCTTCTGGCTCTTCACCGCCATCATTGCCATAAGCGCCGGACTGATCCTGATCCCGAATGCCCCGCTCATGTCTATCATGTTCATCTCGCAGGTCGTCAACGGCGCGGTGCTCCCCTTCGTACTGATCTTCATGCTCAAACTGATCAATGACAAGAGCCTGATGGGAGACTATACCAACGGTCCGGCATTCAATATCATTTCCTGGTTGACGGTGGTAATCATGATCATATTGACCGTTGTCATGACCATCGACATGGCCGTACCGGGACTCACCAAGCGGCTGTTCTTCTTCTGACAAACGCAGAAAAGCCCGTCGGCAACACCGACGGACTTTTCATCTCGATCATGTACTGTGGTCAAATATTCAGCAACTGCGCAATGTTATCCCGGCGGCCAGGTAAAAGCACGCCCCGCCAACAGATGGAAATGGATGTGAAAGACCGATTGCCCCGCACCGGCAGCGTTGTTCTGCACAATACGGAATCCGGATTCGACATAACCCTTCTGCCGGGCAATCTCGCCTGATTTCCTGAATATGTAGCCGACCAGCTCCTCGTCCGCCTCGGTCATATCGAGACAGTTCACAAAATGCCTTTTGGGGATGCACAACAGGTGCAGCGGCGCCTGGGGTGTAATGTCTTCAACCACCAGGATCCGCTCGTCTTCAAAGACCTTCTTCGACGGTATCTCACCACGGATGATCTTGCAGAAAATGCAGTTTTCCATTCGGACCTCCTCACGATTGTGTTCCGGAATTAGCAGGTGCACCAGAAACTCACGGTTGCCATCCGCGCCGGTAACGGGAGATTCGCACACTCCGGCCACGCCCAGCCCCATCTCCCCTGCCGACCGTCTGATAGCCTCGATAACCCGTTCATGGGCAGCGGGGTCACGGACAATGCCGCCTTTGCCTACCTCTCCCCTGCCCACCTCGAACTGCGGCTTGATCAGGGCGATGATGCGTCCACCCGGCTTAACGAGATTGATGGTGGCCGGCAGCACCTTGGTCAGCGAGATAAATGATGCATCGATCACCGCCAGGTCGATAACCGCATCGATCTGTTCCGGCAGAAGGTAGCGGATATTGGTTTTTTCCAAGCTGACGACACGCGGATCCTGCTGCAGCTTCCAGGCCAGCTGGCCGTAGCCCACATCCACCGCAAAGACCTTCAGGGCCCCGGCCTGCAACAGGCAGTCGGTAAAGCCGCCCGTGGAGGCCCCCACATCGAGGGCCACCAGACCGGTGACATCGACGGCAAACTCGTCCAGTGCCCTCTTCAACTTGAGGCCGCCCCGGCTGACGTAGGGCAGTACATCCCCTTTGATACGGATCTCGGCATCACGGGCAATCTGCTGTCCGGACTTGTCGATGGTGTGATCACCCACCACCACCTGACCGGCCATGATCAGGGCCTGGGCCTTCTCCCGCGACGGCGCCAGGCCGCGCTCCACCATAAGCTTGTCAAGGCGGAGCTTTTCAAGCATTACGCGACGAGCTCGGACTTAACAAAGAGCGCCTTCAACCAGTAGCCCTCGGCCTCGATATTCTCGCGGCCGCCTTCCTCGCGATCCACCAGGGTGACGATGCCAAGCACCTTCAGGCCCTCTTCCTCGGCCCGGCGTACGGCCTTCATGGAGGAACCGCCGGTGGTAACCACATCCTCGACAATTACGACCCGGGTGCCAGGTGGCAGGTTCTTGCGCCCTTCCAGCCACTGGCCGGTGCCGTGACCCTTGGGCTCCTTGCGGATAATGAAGGCGTGCATCTTCTGCCCGGCCAGCAGGGCGGCGATGGAGGTGGCGGTAGCGATGGGATCGGCCCCCAAGGTGATGCCGCCGACCGCCTGAACACCCTCAACATCTTTGATCGCCTCGTAAAAGAGTTTGCCGGTCAGGTATCCACCTTCGGCGTGCAGCGTGGTCTGCTTGCCGTCAAAGTAGAAATCGCTCTCGCGGCCCGATGCCAGCTTCACCAGACGCCTTTCATAGGACAATTCCAGTATGATCTGCTTCAACTTTTCCCGATCAGTCATCTTATTTCAGCTCCTCCTCGAATAGTCCCATCTGCGGCACCTCCACAGGTTTGGGGAATGCAACCGGGTAATCCCCGGCAAAACAGGCTTTGCAGAAACTGGTGTTGTTGAGTCCGACCGATTGTATCAAGCCGGCTTCTGACAGGTACCCCAGTGAATCCGCCGTAATATAGCGGCGGATCTCTTCGATGGTGTGAGAGGACGAGATCAGCTCCTTGCGGTTGGGGGTATCGATACCGTAATAGCAGGGATAGCTGGTGGGTGGCGACGAGATGCGCATGTGCACCTCTTTGGCCCCGGCGTCACGCACCATCTTGACGATCTTGCGCGAGGTCGTGCCGCGCACGATGGAATCGTCGATCACCACCACCCGCTTGTCTTTGAGGAGTTCCCGCACGGGGTTGAGCTTGATCTTGACGCCGAAATGCCGGATGGCCTGGGCCGGCTCGATGAAGGTACGGCCGACGTAGTGATTACGGATCAGTCCCATCTCGAAGGGGATGCCGGATTCCTCGGCATAGCCCATGGCGGCAGGCACGCCGGAGTCCGGCACGGCGATGACAACATCGGCGTCCACCTTGTATTCGCGGGCCAACTGGCGCCCCAGCTCCTTGCGGGTCAGGTACACGTTCTTGCCGAATATGGTGGAATCAGGCCGTGCAAAGTAGACAAACTCAAAAATACAGGGGGTCGGCTCAACCTTTTTGAAGGGGAACAGCGACTCGATGCCCCCATCGGTATTGCAGACGATCATTTCGCCCGGCTCGATCTCGCGTATGAACTTGGCCTCGATCAGATCCAGGGCACAGCTCTCTGATGCAACCACCCAACTGTCGCCCAGCTTGCCCAGGCAGAGTGGCCGGAATCCGTTCGGATCACGGACGGCAATCATGCGGCTCTCGGTCAGAAAGATCAGGCAGTAGGCGCCCTTGATGCGATTGAGGGCCTCTACGATGCGGTCCACCAGCGAGTTGGTCCGGGCGACCGCCAGCAGGTGTATGATGATCTCCGTATCCATGGTGGTCTGAAAGATGGAACCGTAAGCCTCCAGTTCGGCCTTGAGCAGTTGGGCATTGACCAGGTTACCGTTGTGGGCCACGGCGATCGAGCCGCGGGAGTAGTCCACCATGATCGGCTGGACATTCTTTTCGACCGAGGCCCCGGCGGTGGAGTAACGCACATGTCCGATGGCGGACCTGCCGGGCAGCTTCTTGAAAACATCCTGGTTGCCGAACACATCGGCCACCAGCCCCATCCGTTTATGGGCATGCAGCGTGGCTCCGTCGGAAGAGACGATGCCGCAGCTTTCCTGGCCGCGATGCTGCAGGGCATACAGGCCGAGATAGGTCAGGTTGGATGCCTCGGGGTGGTTGTAGACGCCAAAAACTCCGCATTCTTCGTGTGGACGAGACAAGTTCATTGGATAAAGCTCCTTGAGCGTGGCAACAATTCGTTATACCAGATTCTTTCTCACATACTCCGCAGCGTTCTTAAACAGAATCAAACCATCACCCTCCTCAGGCAACTGCTCCCGTGTCCAGCGGGGGTGCTGGGTGTAGTGGACAAAGGCCTCGGGGTGCGGCATCAGTCCCATCAGACGGCCGGTCGGGTCGCAGATGCCGGCGATGGCATTGATGGAACCGTTGGGATTGGCGGGGAACTCCATGCTTGGCGCGGCATACTCCGCATCGGAGTATTTGAATACCGCCAGGTGTTCGCGCTCGATTCGCTCCAGGGTCGCAACCGAGTCGCACAGGAATTTGCCCTCGCCGTGACGCATCGGCAGGTAGATGCCCTTCTCGATGCCCTTGGTAAACACGCTGGGCGAGGCCGGATCGGCCTTCAGGTAGGTCCAGCGATCCTGGAAGCGGCCGCAGTCGTTGTGGGTCAGGGTAACGGTCTGTGCCAGGTAATCGCCGTCGAAACCGGGCAGCATCCCCATCTTGACCATCAACTGGAAACCGTTGCAGACCCCCAGGATCAGCTTGCCGGCATTGATGAAACGGCTGAACTGTTCGACCAGTTTTTCTCCGCTGCCGGCCACGGAGGCGTGCTTCAGCCGGTTTGCCTGGGCCTTGGCACTCCCCAGGTCGTCGCCATCCAGAAAGCCGCCGGTCAGGTTGAGGAAATGGAAATCGTCCAGACGGATCTCGCCGGAGAGGATCTCGGCAATATGGGCGATGACCGCCTCGTCAAATCCCCCCAGCCGGCAGGCGTGGGCCGCCTCCATCTCACAGTTGGTGCCATTGCCGGTTATGACGATTGCGCGAGTTTTTTTCATAGGGACAGGTTCTCCTTGAGAATCGGAATAATAGTTTACCTAATTGCGGCGCGGCTGTCCTTTAGAATATTTTAGCATTGCCGGCCACGCCCCCAGGCCCCTCGAACCAGGCGCACATCGTTATAGCCGATGGATTCCGGCAAGCCCTCCCTCAGCGCGGTCAGGGTGACGGCCCCCAGCGCTTCGAGGCGCGCCTCGATCAGCGGGATTTTATCCGCATCCACAAACCGTCGCAGGTCAATATCCAGTCCGGCGGCAGCCAGCTCTTCCAGATGGGCAATGATTGTCAGGTCCTTCAATCCCCGCCGTGCGGCCATCTCCGGCACACTCAGCCCCTCCCGGTACAGCGCCAGTGTTGCGCGCAGGGTGTCACTCAAGTCCGGAGCAAGAGCAGCATGATCAGCTTCCGGTGTCCTCGACCTGTCGATTGCGGCCAGGAATTGTGAACCGTACTTGCGCAGTTTGTGTTCGCCGACACCGGTAATCGAGAGCAGTTCACGCTCATTTTTGGGACTGTTTCTGGCCATCTCCACCAGCGTGGCATCCGAGAACACCACGAAGGGGGGAACCCCGGCCGTATCGGCGATCTGCTTGCGCAGCGCCCGCAACTCCTCGAACAGGGCGCGGTGGGCACCCTCTCCCGCACCGCTCTTGCGGCGTGACTTCTCTTCCACCTGTGCCACGTCCCTAGGCAGGCCGAGGACAACCTGGGTCTCGCCTTTCAGTACGGCGCGCGCTGACGGTGCAAGCCCCAGGGCGCCGTAACGGGTAAAGTCCTGTGCCAGATACCCGAGATGGATCAACTGGCGGAAGATATTATCCCATTCTACTGATGAAAGATCCGCGCCGATACCGTACGTGGACAGCTCATTGTGACGCAGATCGAGAATGCGCTGCCCTTTGGCGCCGCGCAGCACATCGATGACGTGGCGCGCACCAAAGCGTTCACCAACCCGGTAGACACAGGAAAGCGCCTTTCTGGCCAGATCCGAGGCATCAAAACGCCGGGGGGGATCGGTACAGATATCACAGTTGTCACAATCATGATCGCGCTGGTCTCCGAAATAGGCCAGCAGTGCGCGGCGGCGGCAGGTCAGCGCCTCGGCATAGGCCACCATGGCGTTCAGCTTCTGCAGTTCGATCCGCACTCGTTCCGGATTGTCGCTGTTCTCGATCAGCGAGCGGGCCGTCATGACATCACCCATGCCGAACAGCATCAGGGCCTCGGACGGCAAGCCGTCCCGGCCGGCCCGGCCGGTTTCCTGATAGTAACTCTCCACGCTCTTGGGCATGTCATAGTGCACCACGAAGCGCACATTGGGTTTGTCGATGCCCATGCCGAAGGCTACGGTTGCCACTACGATGCGCAGGTCGTCGCGCCGGAAGGCGTCCTGCACCCGGCGGCGTTCCTCGTCGGGCAGGCCGGCATGATAGGCGGCAGCGGCAAATCCCGCCCCACGGAGGCGCTCGGTCACCTGCTCGACCCGCTTGCGGCTGAGGGCATAGACAATGCCGGCTTCGTCACGGCGTCCGTTCAGAAAGGTCGCCAACTGGGCAAAGGGTTTTTGTTTGGGTATGACGGTGTAGGTGATGTTTGGGCGATCAAAGCCCGCGACGTACACGGCCGCCTCTTTGATCCCCAACTGGCGGATGATGTCCTTGCGGGTCTCCGGGTCGGCCGTGGCGGTCATGGCCACGATCGGCACCGCGGGAAACAGGCCGCGCAGCCGGCCGATCTGGACATAATCGGGGCGGAAATCGTGTCCCCACTGCGAGATGCAGTGGGCCTCGTCGATAGCGAACAAGGCCAGCTTCAAGGTGGCCAAGCGCTCCAGGAACTCCGACTGCATCAAGCGCTCAGGGGCCACGTAGAGCAGATCCAGTTCGCCGCGCTCCATCTGGCTGGAGACCCGCCGGGCCTCATCGGTTGTCAGGGATGAGTTGAAGCAGGCCGCGCGCACGCCATTGGCCAGCAGGGCGTCAACCTGGTCCTTCATCAGCGAGATCAGCGGTGAAACGACAATCGCCACGCCATCCCGGTGCAGGGCCGGGATCTGGTAGCAGAGAGACTTGCCGCCACCGGTCGGCATGACCAGAAAGACATCCTCTCCGGCCACCACCCGTTCGATGACCTCCTGCTGGGGAGAGCGGAACCCGTGGAAACCGAAGACGGTCTTGAGGGTATGCTGTAGGGAATCGGCCACAGGTTGCCGGCTAAAGCTCACGCAGTGGACGCTGCCAGGCTTCCTTCAGACCGGCAAGTCCTGCCTGGATGACCGAGGTCCCTGAGAGCCCGGAGATTGTCAGCATTGGCTCTGCCGTTACCACGCCGATCGACGCGAAACAGTTGCCGCTCATGATCGCTTCGAACTGCTCGCGCTGCTCGGGATGGACAGTTACCAGGTGACGGGAGGCCGACTCGGAGAAGAGCAGCGCCAGATCGTTCTTTCCGGCTGCATCCCCTTTCCAGAGCATGCGGGAGAGATCCAGAGCGAGTCCAAACCCGCCGGCGAAGGCTGATTCGGCCGCAGCCACGGCCAGTCCGCCGTCGGAGAGGTCGTGGCACGAGGCTACTGTCCCGGACAGAACTGCATCGTGGTAGGCCAGATAGCGCTGGTAGGCCTTGGCGGCGTCCACTCTCGGCACCTTGTTGCCGACGGCCCCGCGCAGGGCCAGGTATTCCGAACCGCCCAGCTCATCAGCGGTCTTGCCCAACAGGTAGACGATGTCACCGGGTCGCTTGACATCCATGGTGACGCTCTTCCTGGCATCCTCCATCTTGCCGATCACCGAGAAGAGAAGCGTCGGCGGGATGGAGATCTTGGTGGTGCCGTCGTAGAAGTCATTCTTCATGGAATCCTTGCCGGAGATCAGCGGCAGGTTATAGACCATGCAGACGTCGTAGAGCGCCTGGTTGGAGCGCACCAGTTGGGCCATCTTGTAGTCGCCGTCCGGCGTTTTATCCGACTGGACCGGGTCGCACCAGCAGAAGTTGTCCAGACCGGCAACCAGCTCCAGGGAACCGCCCACGGCCACATAGTTGCGCAGGGCCTCGTCAACCGCGTTGGCGGTCATGTGATAGGTATCGATATCCGAATAGCGCGGGCAGATACCGTGGGCCGTCACCACAGCTTCGAAGGATTCCAGGATCGGCCGCACCACCGCCGCATCCGAGGGACCATCGTTCATGACACCGGTAAAGGGCTTGACCACCGAGCCCCCCTGCACCTCGTGGTCATAACGCCTGACCACCGACTCCTTGGAGCAGATGTTCAGTGACGACAAAAGCTGTTTCAAGTCCTCGGTGTAATCTGCCTTCTCTTCTAAAACCGGTTCCTCATGCCGGGGCGGGGTCCATTTGGCCGGCAGCTGCATGGGGGGCAGCCCCTCGTGCATGAATTCCATCGGCAGCCAAGCCACAGTGCGCTCACCGTAGAGCATGTGAAAGACGCCGTTATCGGTAAATTCACCCAGTACCGTGGCCTCCACGCCGAAGCGCACAGCCATGGTCAGAAACTCAGCGATCCGCTCGGGCGGCACGGCCAGGGACATGCGTTCCTGGGCCTCGGAAATGAGGATCTCCCAGGGATTGAGTCCGGGGTACTTGAGCGGCGCCTTGGCAAGGTCCATCCGGCAACCGCCGCACTCTCCGGCCATCTCGCCGATCGAAGACGACAGCCCGCCGGCGCCGTTGTCGGTGATGAAGCGGTAGAGCCCCTTGTCACGGGCGCGAAGCAGGAAGTCAAACATACGCTTCTGAGTGATCGGGTCGCCGATCTGAACGGCGGTGACCGGTGAGTTTTCGTTGAGCTCCTCGGACGAGAAGGTGGCGCCGTGGATACCATCCTTGCCGATGCGGCCACCGGTCATGACGATCAGGTCACCCGCTTTGATGTATTTGTCGTGTCCCGGCTGGCCATTGACCTCCGCCGGCATGATTCCGGCCGTGCCGCAAAAGACCAGTGGCTTGCCGGCAAAGCGATCGTCAAATACCAGCGAGCCGTTGACCGTGGGGATGCCGCTCTTGTTGCCACCATGCTCGACACCTTCGACCACCCCTTCGTAGATGCGGCGCGGGTGCAGCAGACGAGACGGCAGGGGCTTGGCGTAGAACGGATCGGCAAAGCAGAACACATCCGTGTTGAAGATCAGTTTGGAGCCCTGACCGGTGCCGAACGGGTCACGGTTGACCCCCACGATGCCGGTCAAGGCACCGCCGTAAGGATCCAGGGCCGACGGAGAGTTGTGGGTCTCCACCTTGAAGACCAGTGAGTGTGAGTCGTTGAATTTTATGACCCCGGCGTTGTCCTTGAAGACCGACAGACAGAAGTCCCTGGCACCCAGTTTCTCGCGGACATCCCTGGTGGTGCGCTGGATAAAGGACTTGAACAGGGATTTGATCTCCTGCCGATTGCCGTTTTCATCCTCATACTGAACTGTTCCGGCGAAGATCTTGTGTTTGCAGTGCTCGGACCAGGTCTGGGCCAGGCACTCCAGCTCCACATCGGTCGGCCTGGCGCCCAGCCCGAACTTCTGGCGCTGCGCAACGACCTTCGGATCGCGGTAGTGAGCCTGGATGATGCGCATCTCGTCCAGCGTCAAGGCCAGAACGCCCTCCTTGCTGATGCGCATCAACTCCTCGTCGGAGACCTCCAGATCGATCTCCTGTACGAGCGACCGGCCGGTCGCCCCTGCGGATTCGGTCACCCTGGGTGCCAGTGCCGGGAAGCCGCGTTTGGCCACGAACTCCGGGGCAGACAGGATCGCATAGCGCTGGATCAGGGTGTTGCAGAGCAGGCCGGTAGCGATTTTTTCAACATCGGCGAGCGCAAGCGTGCCCTTCAAAAGGTACTGTACGGCGTAATAGACCCCTTCGCCCGCAGCAAAGGGGCGGCCGGTCAGATAGGTGACCGCCTCGCGTGCCGTCCGGCCGACGTTGTCGGTCACACCGGGTCGAAATCCGACCTCCACGGCATAATCGAACCCGGCAGCCAGGGGGCGGTCGATGGTCCATTCCTGGATAACCGGGTCACTGAAGGGGCCGCTCGCGGCCTGTTCGAGTTCACGGGCAGTGAGCGACGCATCTACGGTATACACGTCAATCGTCCGGACCTCCGCGACCGGCAGATGCAGGAAGTGTTCGATCTCGCGCTTGATCCGCTCACCGCGGGCGTCACGAATACCGGCTTTCAGGGCTATCTCTATTCTGTTGGGCATAAGGGCTGTTCCTTTTCCATAATCACCGTTCTGATGGGGAAGGGTATTTCGATATGTTCTTCGCGGAAGCGGCGAAGAATGGCGCAATTCAATTGATCGGTCACCAGACCGATACGGGCGGGGTCGCCAACCCAGAACAGAAACAGCACATTCAGGGCACTGTCGCCAAACGAGGTAAAAAGCACCAGCGGAGCCGGTTCCGCGACCACCTCGTCATTCTCACGGGCAATTTCCAGCAGCAGGGCTTTGACCTGATCCATATCGCTACCGTAACCGACTCCGACCGTAATACGTCCCTGGGTGACCATGGTCGGGCGCACCATATTGATCAGGGCGGAGTTGCACAGATCGGAGTTGGGAATGATCATGACCGTGGAATCCAAACCCTGGATCTTGGTCGAGCGCAGACCGATATCGACTACATCCCCGACCAGGCCGCTGGCCAGTTTGATCCGGTCGCCGATCAGGAAGGGTCGGTCCAGCATCAGGGTAAATCCGGAGATCATGTGGGCCAGGGTGTCCTTGGCCGCCAGGCCGATGGCCAGAGAGCCGATCCCCAGGGCGGTCACCAGCGAAAAGATATCGTAGTTGAAATGCCTGAGGATAAAAATCAGGGCCGTACCCATCAGAAACAGACTGACGACCTTTTCGGCAACCGGCACCATCTGACGTGACATCTGGGCATCGATGCCCCCCTGTCTGCCGGAGATATACCATTTCAGCAGTTCATCAAAGGCATGGTAGACCAGGTTGAAGACGATGATGACCAGAGCAATGAACAACACTCCCGAAAAGACCATCAAGATCTTTTCATGCAGCGGCAGCGAGCGAAAGGCCAGATAGAACCCCAGCATGGTCAGCAGGCGGGAAACATGGGGTACAACCCGCTGCAGTAACCGGTCGTCCAGGTCTGTCGCGGTGAAGCGTGTAAGCCGCGTTCCCCACTTGATGAGAATTGCGCTGACCAGTTGGCCCAGCATCCAGAAGATCGACAGGATCAACAGCGCGGACAGGAGTTCCTTGGCCCAGAACAGCACGGCGCCGTCGCTTTCCAGCGGGTGGAAAAGCCCTTGAATAAAATACAATAAATTAAGCACCGAACACCCGCCTGAAAATCGTATCCACATGTTTCAGATGGTAATTCAGGTCAAAAGCCTCGCGGATCTTGTCCTCGCCAAGCGAACCGGTCACCTCCGGGTCGGCCAGCAGTTCGGTCTGGAAATCCTTGCCCTCTTCCCAGACCTTCATGGCATTGCGCTGCACCAGCCGATAGGAATCCTCGCGGGAAACCCCGGCCTGGGTCAGATCGAGCAGGATTTTCTGGGAAAAGACCAGCCCCTTCATCTGGTTCAGGTTTTTCAGCATGTTCTCAGGATAGACAACCAGGTTTTTGATGAGGCCGTTGAGCCTGCGCAGGGAGAAGTCCAGCGCCACCGTGGCATCCGGGGCAATGTAGCGCTCAACCGAGGAGTGGGAGATGTCCCGCTCATGCCACAGGGCCACGTTTTCCAGGGCCGGGATGCAGAGTGAGCGGATGTAGCGAGCCTGACCGGTCAGGTTTTCGGACAGGATGGGGTTGCGTTTGTGTGGCATGGCCGACGACCCCTTCTGCCCCTTGCTGAAAAACTCCTCGGCCTCCAGCACCTCGGTGCGCTGCATGTGTCGGACCTCGATGGCGATGCGTTCCATGGACGAGGCGATGACTGCCAGAACACAGAAGTACTCGGCGTGGCGGTCACGCGGAATAACCTGGGTCGAGACCGGCTCGGGCTTGAGCCCCATCTTTGCGCAGACATATTCCTCCACGAAGGGATCGATATTGGCAAAGGTGCCGACCGCTCCGGAGATGGCGCCGGTAGCGATGTTCTCGCGGGCTGCGGCCAGGCGGGTCCTGTTGCGCTGCATCTCGGCATAAAATGAGGCCAGCTTGAGGCCGAAGGTGACCGGCTCGGCGTGTATGCCGTGGGAGCGGCCGATGCAGACCGTATCCTTGTGCTCCAGGGCCCGGGTCTTGAGCGACTCCAGCACCATGTCCAGATCGGCCAGCAGCTCGTCGGCAGCCTGGGTCAACTGCACCGACAGGCAGGTATCCAGCACGTCGGAAGAAGTCATGCCCTGGTGGATAAAGCGCGCCTCGGGACCGACAAACTCGGACACCGAGGTCAGGAATGCGATCACGTCGTGCTTAACCTCGGCCTCGATGGCATCGATACGGGCGATGTTGAATTCACCCTTGGCACGGATCACCGGCACGACCTCCTTCGGAATGACACCCAATTCCGCCTGGGCCTCACAGGCCAGTGTCTCAATCTCCAGCCAGATTTGAAAACGGTTTTTGGCAGCCCAAATCTGAGCCATTTCGGGGCGGGAATAACGTTCGATCATTTACGTAAACTCCTTGCAGAATTGAAGTTGAAGCACAGTTACATCAAATTGGATTCTTCAAAAAAAGTTTTCACCACGGAGGACTCAGAGGAAACCATAAGCAGGATCAGTAAGTTCAGCTAACTGGCACTCCCCCTGTTTTTCCTCAGTGTCCTCTGTGGTAAATCAGCTGTTGATCAAAAATCATATTTCAACAACACGACTGGCCCGGAACTGATCACCGATGATCACCGTCGGCGCACAGACGTTCTGGTCACGCAGAAAAGAGCCGGTGGTACGCAAAACATGGTCGGGATGGTTGTTCACCTCGGACAGGTGGGCCATCATCAGCGCTTCCAGGCCGGAATGGGCCAGTTCATGCAACAGCACCAGCGACTCCTCGTTGGATAGATGACCATGCCGCGAGCGGATACGCTGCTTCAGGTCCCACGGATAGGGTCCGTTCAGCAGCATCTCCGGGTCGTGGTTCGACTCCAGGTTCAACGCCCGGCAACCGCGCAGCTTCTCCGTGACCAGGCGGGTGACGATACCCAGGTCAGTGGCCGATCCGCAACGCCCCTCGCTGGATTCGATCACAAAGCCGACCGGGTCGCAGGCGTCATGGGTAATCGGAAACGGGTCGATCCGGGAGGCCCTGAACGTGAACGCACAACCGGATTCAAACTCGATCACCTGTGTCTTGGCGAGGTATTTCTCAGCTTTGCGATGAACCATATGACTGGCAAAAACGGGGATTTTGAATTTACGTGAGTAGGAACCGGCGCTGCGGATATGATCGATGTGCTCGTGGCTGACCAGAATGGCATGAATACCGGCCGGGTCGATTCCACACCCCTCCATGCGCAGCAGGGTCTCGCGTAGCGATATGCCTACGTCGATCAGAACGCGCGTATCACCGGTCTCCAGGTAAAGACAGTTTCCCTTGCTGCCGCTGGCCAGCGAACAGATTTTCACACAGACTCCAAGATTAAGGATGGCAGATAAAAACTCGCACCAACAAAAATTAACATTTAATTATAGATAGTTACGCCTGTGGCGGCAGTATGAGGGGCGAAAAAAACAAGCTTTATTTATACAAGAAGAGTTGCTGGTTTTCAAGGTTAATCATGCCGATCACCCCCACGTCCCTCTCCTGATTCAGGAGGGGCATCCGTCAGGGCGGGGGTGGTAGGGGTAGTCAACCACGTGGATGAATCTGCTGATGCAGTCGCTTCAGCCTCTCGCGGGTGACATGGGTATAGATCTGGGTGGTAGAGAGGTCGGCATGTCCCAGCATGACCTGCACACTGCGCAGGTCGGCGCCGTTTTCAAGCAGATGGGTAGCAAAGGAATGACGCAGGGTGTGAGGGGAAATATTCTTACTGATGCCGGCCTGATAGGCCCGCTTCTTGATGATGTTCCAGAAGGCCTGGCGGCTCATGGCATCTCCCAGGCGGGAAAGAAACAGGAACCTGTTCTTTCCTTCGGGATCAAAGCGGTAACGCACCCCCTCCAGATAGGCCAAGACACGCTGACAGGCCGACTCGCCGATCGGCACCAGCCGCTCCTTATTGCCCTTGCCCAAGGTCATCAGGTAGCCGGAATCCAGGTTCACTTCCCGCAATTTGAGACCCACCAGTTCCGACACACGCAGACCGGTGGCATAGAGCAGCTCCAGCATGGCCAGGTCTCGAACATTCTCTCCTGAGGTGCCGGCACAGGCCGTCAACAGGGCATCCACCTCCTGCGTCGAAAGAAAATCGGGAAGTTTGTGGAGGGTACGGGGCGCCTCGATAATTGAGGCCGGATTGACATCGGCGTAATTTTCGATCATCAGGAACTTATGGAACATACGGATAGCTGAAAGGCAGCGCGCCCTGCTACGCGGACTGATGCCCTCATCCTTGAGCCGACCGAGAAAAACAGCTATGTCACCGGAGGTAACACTGGCGGGATTGGGCCGTCCCAGAACTTCCAGGTAATCGAGATACCGGGCGAGATCACGGCTGTAGGCTTCCTGGGTATTGGCTGAGAGCCCTTTTTCCACCGCCAGGTAGCTGATGAAAAGGTCGAGATAGTCGTTCAACTGGTAGCCTCTCTCTTTCCCGCTCCTTCAAAATTCATTATAAATATGATGCCATGCATTCAACCTGTCAATCTGAAAGACGAACCCGTTAGACGCGTCATGACGGCTTCTGGTTCAGATATGATTCACAATCGGCACACGCGGATCTAACCGACAATCGATAAAACGGCAAGAGTTGCTTGGAGTACGGATCAAATTGGAATCTACACTATAAAAAAG
This sequence comes from Deltaproteobacteria bacterium, assembly GCA_021779135.1. Taxonomy (GTDB): domain Bacteria; phylum Desulfobacterota; class Desulfuromonadia; order Geobacterales; family Pseudopelobacteraceae; genus CAIPTY01. The sequence goes on along the minus strand of JAJYBH010000033.1, from coordinate 673 downwards.
GCCGGAAATAAGCTTCCGGCCTTTGAACGATCATGTGTTGCCTTGAATCATATATTTCTTTGATACCTTCAGATACATGCGGCAACCTTGCGCAGTATCATTGGACCCACCCTCTCGGACTCAACCGCACATATTGACCCGGCGGCAGCGGCGAAGCCTGCTGCCGTGTATTTTCCCATAACGGGGTTCAATGCCAGCAACGTGCTATAGGAAAAACTCCGGTTGTGCCCGTCATCGTGACTATCGCTGAATATCCATATAGTGAAGCTTTGAGTGGCAAAGAGACCGGATGGATCCGTCACCTTTACAATTACCGGAACTCGATTGGACTGATAACTCCCTGAGTTATAATTACTGTAACTGTGACTGTCAGATCGGTAGTACTTGGGAGTCCAAGTAATCAGACCCTTGGAAGAGATGGTCATGCCGCTCGGAGCATTAACCAGACTATAGGTCAAGGTATCATAATCCGGGTCATATGCTTTTACCTGATAGGTATAAGTTTTCCAGACTGTTGCCCTGGTCACTGGGGTTGAGGTTATGATCGGAGCGTGATTGGCTGTTGATCCGGTGACGGTGATGGATACGGTGGCGGTGGAGGAACTGACGGTGCCGTCATTTACGCTGAAGGTGAAGCTGTCGCTGCCGCTGTAGCCGGTGGCCGGGGTGTAGG
>JAJYBH010000147.1 GCA_021779135.1 Deltaproteobacteria bacterium | reverse complement strand
TTTCAGCTATCGCCACACTGATTTTGACTACAAGGTAGCCTGGAATACGACCCAGGCAGAAAATGAAGTTGTCATCGACGGGATATTGAAAAATGTACGTTATACAAATATCGAACAGCTCGATCTGACGATCTTTCTCAGGGGGCCGGACGGGAAACTTCGCGCAAGGGTGACCACGATACCATTTCCACAACAATCAAAAATTGATGAGGTGGCCTCGTTCAGCGCAAAAATGCACAATATCACCATTAAACAAGGAGATACCCTTCAATTCCTGATCCACTACTTGGGAACAGAAGGAGCGGGTGGTGGCATTGACTGGATCAGTACCTTTTCGGCAGACGCGCTGACGGGCGCTTCTCATCATCATGACAGGGTAAAGGCCGGGGATTGGTAAGGATACTCCGTTGCCCGTTCACCAACTTCTCCCCTGAACCCATCTCCCTATTTTAATCGACGCTTCTTGCCACGTTGCGGGAAAGAGAGCGGCGTGTCCTCTTTTTTTGGGGGACGAGGGGACTGGCTGTGGCGCAGCGAAGCCAGGCGCGGCCGGACGATGCCGGCTAGGAAGACCAGCGCGCAGATCCAGCCGATCCAGTCTCCCAACAGCGCGTAGAGAGTGCGACCCTGCATCATTGGGACCCGGTCTACCAGCGTTTCCCTGGTCCAGATTCCGCTGCGGGTGGCGATGCGCCCGGCAGGGTCCACGAAGGCGGATATTCCGGTGTTGGTGGAGCGCACCAGGGAGCGGTGGTGCTCTATTGAGCGGAAGCTTGCCAGGGCGAGGTGCTCAATCGGTTCGGTCGATTTGCCGTACCAGGAATCGTTGGTCAGGTTGATCAGCACATCAGGTATGCGCCCGTCATGAACGCCTCGCATCAGGGAGCGGATCTGCCCGGGAAAAATGTCCTCGTAGCAGATGTTTACCGAGAGCAGGTATCTTCCGAGCGGGAGCGGCTCAGGATTTTTCCCGGGCTGGAACCTTCCCGTGAGAGGCGCCAGCGAATAGAGTGACGGAAAGGTCTCGCCAAAGGGAATGTACTCACCGAAGGGGACCAGAATCATCTTGTCGTAGCTGCCGAGAATCTGGCCGCTGCCGTCCGCAAGCAGGGCGGAGACATAAGGGCGGGCGGCACTATCCGCGCTGGAGTGCAGAATTGCGCCGAAGAGGGTGGGAATGTGCGTGTCGCCGAGCGCTCCGGGGGGCAGGCTTCCGTCCCGGGATCTCATCCTGATGCCAAGGATGCCTTCGGGCCAGACGATCAGGTCGAGGGGTTGCCTGGCGGCAAGCTCCCGGGACATCTCCTGATGCTCACGCAGAAGGCCTTCCGGGTCCTGGCGTTTGTCACCCGCGCCCCGGTTGGACTGAATCAGACCGATGGTCAGTTTATCGGCAGCCGCGGCCTGCTGGTCCACGGCCCGGATGCGAATCTGGCCGTAGACCAGCACCGCGGCGATAACCCCGGTAAGGACCAGTATCTGGCGTGTGGCGATCCGCCGCTTCTCTAACCAGACCTCCATTACCGCAAAAAGAGCGGAATTGATGTAGACGACGAGGAATGTTACCCCGAGAATGCCGGTCAGATCGGCAATCTGGGTCAGGAGGGAGAGTTTGTACTGGCTGGCTCCCAGGTAATAGGGGAAAATTTCAGGCCAGAACTTTTCCAGTGCCGTCCAGACCACCGGTGAAACCCAGATCACACTCCAACCGCTATCACGGGTGATCAGCCGCGTGGCCCAGGCCCAGGCGGCGAATTGCAAACCGTTGGCCGCAGCCAGCAGCAGAAGGCCGAGAGCGGCCAGAGGCCAGGGCATCCCGGCAAACTGCCGGAACATCTCGATGGCCCAGTAGAAACCGCCGATGTTCATGACGATGCCGCCCAGCCATCCGATGCAAAAGGCCCGGCCGGGGGGCTGATCCCGGATCGCCCACAATACCGGTACGAGACAGATCCATTCGAGGTAATACTGATCAAAGCCGGCATAGCCGAGAAATACGAGAACGCCGCCCGTTATCGCGGCAATCCAGGGCATGGCTGATTTCATGAGATTGCTGGATGGCATGGTCTGGCCCCTATGTTAGTAAATTGTTCTACGAAATGTATCCTTCCGTTGTGATCCATCCCTTTTCGTAGGCTTTTTATCATGTTGGGTCTGCATCCTCTGTACCCCTCTGTCGTGCCATATAAGCCAGTCTCCCGCCGTAGTGACCAAGAATGACCACGACCGGTAAGGTCAGAAAGATACAGCCTCCATACAGCCAGGCGATTCCCCTGCCCGTGGCAAGAGGACTGGGGTAGACCAGACGGATAGAAATCACGACAGCACAGAGCAGCGCCAGAACTATCGAGAGCGCAATCTTGCGGTAAAAGACAGGCGCCTGGGCGCCATGGAACTTTAAGCGCCAGTCGCGAATCCCGGAAATGAAGGAAAGCGGGATGGTTACGGCCGTAATGCTTATCAAGTGGATGACGGTGTGCTCGTAGAAGGGATCAGCGGTGGTCAAGGTCAGGAGCATGAAGAGTACGGACACCGGAATGAGACCATTGACGAAATGGGAGGCCACGGCGTGAAAAATAAAAGTCTTGAACATGTTCCGGGTAAAATTTCGCATCTGAGTTCTTACTGTTGTCGCCAACAAAGCAGCCTGAGCCTTTTGAATCCGGCTGTGGATCGAACATAGCGAACCAGCATGGGGACGACGAACATCGCCCCCAGGACGATCCACATGGTAGTGTCCGGGTCTCTAACATACGAGTTCAGATTCAATGTTGTAAGCGCGATGACGGTAAAATACAGCATGTCTCCGGCGATGGCAAAGGCCCAGCCGGCAAGGAAGCTGTGGCCTGCGGCGTGTGCCGTGGCGCGCCCGGTCATCGGATCCACGCCGAAGGCGATCATGACGAGCGCCAGGGGGCCGGTGCTGGTGCCGCTGATATGTTCCACGCTGCGTGCCGTTGCAGCCTTCAAGGCCGCGCTGAAGCGGGCCAGCAAGGGGACCTTGCCCGTCAATATGGCGAGAAGCCGAAGGATCGGTTCAAAGGCAATGGCCAGGATCACATCTGAAATCAGGTAGAGCCCTGCAGTTACGGGCCAGGCCAGTCCACTGGCATGAGCGAGCAGAACCCCGGCCGGGATTCCGCCCCCGACGGGAATAATGAAGAGCTTCAACACGGAAAGCATGATGGGCGCTGACTGGATCATGTCGTGAATGTGTCCGGATAATGAAAAAATGGCCATGAATCTTCCGCGGATATAAAAGGGTATAGGCTGAGGGAGGGACGGCAGACCATCCTTTCTCCGCTAACTCTATACATACATGGAGGTACCCTTGTTAACCCCGAATAAATCTGTTCAACAATTTTCTGATGCATACAACCACCTCAAGCCAGACCAAACATCCAGACCAGTCCTACCGCAACAAAGACCGCCGGAAGCAGATTGCCGACCGGCAGGCGCTTGATGCCGAGCAGGTCCAGGCCGATGGCAACAATCAGCAGCCCGCCGACAGCGTTCATTTCACGTACTACCGAATCGGTCAGCAGCGCTTTGGCCGATTCCGCCGCGATAGTAATGCCCCCCTGGTACACCGCCACCGACAGCGCCGAGAACAGCACGCCGATCCCCAGCGTCGATGCCAGGGCAATAGAAGCCACACCGTCCAGGGCGGACTTGGCGTAGAGGATTGACGGCGTGCCGCTCAAACCATCCTGCAAAGAACCCATGATGGCCATGGCACCCACGCAGTACAACAGGCTTGCGGCTACAAAGCCTTCCGCGATGTTGCCGCTGCCGGCAAAACGCCCCTGCAGCCACATGCCGAACGACTCCAGTCGCGCCTCGATTCGCAGCAATTCGCCGAGGATACCGCCCAGAATCAAACTGCCGATCACGATCATCGGCTGAACGCTCTTCAGTGCCAGCTGCAGGCCGATCAGCAGGACAGCCAATCCCAGACCGGCCATAACCGTCAGGCGGATCCTGCTGGGGATAAAGCGTCCGGCATAGCGGCCGATCAGTGCGCCGGCGGTAATTGCAGCAACATTAACCATGGTTCCGGTCAATATCAAAGTGGCATATCCCCTTGTTGTTCCATTTATCTAGTGTTTAATCCCAGGGGCTGACCCCTCACTGCTGCAGTCTGATACTCGTCTCGCCCTGTGCGATGACATCGATCGACAACCGGTCGTTCAGCACCGTAGCCGCTCCAAGCGACAATGATGTAACCGCACCGGTCAGGTTCACATGCTCGGCCACGTGCACGGACGACAGCGACGAGCACGCCTTGAGGCGGGCCTTCTCCAACTGTTCCACAACCGAGGCATCGAGATTCGTCTTGATCGTATCACGGATGCTGCTGCCGAAGACCCAGCTCCCGGCACTGATCAGCCACCCGGCGTTGCGCGTGTCGAAATCAACATCTTCGAACGTCAGTGTATTGCTCTGCTGGTTATAAACCGGCTTTGCCAGGATGGTTATCTCGCCGTCAAAATCGCCGGCAGTGGTCAGGACAATCGCCAGCCGGCCGTCTTCTCCCTTCAGGTTGAAGCTCTTTATGGTGATTTTTCGTTCGTCGCCGAAGGTCTTGTCGATCAGCACCGGGTTCAGCGCTGTCACGAGATCGGCAAAGAAGACGTTAGTAGCAAGCTGGATATGGAAGCGTTTGTCGAAGGATGAGAGCTGCTGCACCGGTGGCAACGGCTTTACAGGCGCAGCGTCCGGTTTCGGCCCGACCGTTATCGCGGCTCCGCTAATGACGCCGATGGACAACTGAATCCGATCGTTTGCCGCCAGCAAAGGACTCATGACGATCTTTTCCGGGGACAGCTGCAGCCAGGCGCTGAACTCCTTGCTGACCAGCATCGGGGAAAACGCATTCTGCCAGAGCGGGGCGATCTTGGGCCGGAGCTGGATGGCGTCGTTAACCTTGGCATCGATGATCGGCGCAAGCATCCTCTGGACCGGCTGCGAGATATTCTCGACCATGGTTTTAGGTTTCAGGGACAGCGGCCCCAGGCTGAACGTATCGGCCAGATTATCCGACAGCCCGGTATAATAGAGCTCGGTCTTGAGACGCCAGTCCGGGGTGACGCTGACCCTGGCCTTGAATCTGAGCCCCGCCCGCAGTGGATAGCTCTCGTAGAACGAGTAGCCGAATGACAACTGAACCGGCAGCGTGAGATAGACAAAATTGTCCTTCGCGGAAACGGCCACCGGTCCGGTGCGGATCACGGTGACCGAGGTGCCCAGCCCGCCTTGCCCCTTGTAAAGATCCTTGGGGAGGGAGCGGTTGATGATGGCGGCGAGATCGGCCGCGGAAGTCTCAACGTTCAGGTTGATCGAGGAAGGCGGTACAGCGGCGGAGGCACATATGGGACTGAGTAACAAGAACAGGAATATTACAAAAAATCGGGACAAAATGGTGAGGTCCTCCTTTGATTTGATACGGTATGATTTTGATCTGTGGGCATATCATGGCTCCTGCCGGGGGCTCGCCCATGTTTGTGCTGCAGACGTACGGTCCATCATAGGGCAGAAAAAGGGGGCTGGCCAGTTTTTTATCAACATAGCCTGCCCACGTTTTAATCCTTTAGGTGACACTACTTCCGTTACTATTGGGGAACCAGACGAACGCAATGGGCGCAGGTTTCAGCCCGGCCTCTGGCCTCATCCGTGGTTGCACCCTGCGTCAGGGCAACCCCCATGCGGCGGCCGGGGCGGGTGTCCGGCTTGCCGAACAGGCGCAGCTTGGCGGTCGGGATGTTGAGGGCCTCGGCAATGCCTTCGAAGCGGACGTTATCCTGGCTGTCTGCCGCCAGGATCACATGGCTGGCCGAAGGTGCCAGGTTGAGGATCTCGGGCACCGGCAGCCCGAGGATGGCGCGCACATGGAGCTCGAACTGGCTCAGGTTCTGGGAGATCATGGTCACCATGCCGGTATCGTGGGGGCGGGGGGATACCTCGCTGAACAGGACCGTGTCCCCCTTGATAAACAGTTCAACCCCGAAGATGCCGTAACCGCCCAGGGCAGCCGTGACCTCCCCGGCCTGCCGCCGGGCCTCGGCCAGCGCCGCCGGTGACATGGCCATGGGCTGCCATGATTCGTGATAATCGCCTTTGATCTGCACATGGCCGATTGGCGGGCAGAATGAGGTGCCTCCGGCGTGGCGGACCGTCAGCTGGGTGATCTCGTAGTCGAAGTCGATAAAACCCTCGATGATGACCGTGTCCGAAGCGCCGCGCGCGCCATCCATGGCATAGTGCCAGGCAACATCCAGATCCGCGGCGGTTTTCACCACGCTCTGTCCCTTGCCCGATGAGCTCATGATCGGTTTCACCACACAGGGGAAGCCGATGGCAGCGGCTGCGGAGCGCAACTCTTCCGCGCTCCGGGCAAAGGCATAGGGCGCGGTCGGCAATCCCAACTCTTCGGCCGCCAGACGTCGTATCCCTTCACGGTTCATGGTCAGGTTCGTGGCCCGGGCCGTGGGGATAATGCGTTGCCCCCCCTGTTCCAGTTCCAGAAGAAATGCGGTATCGATGGCCTCGCTCTCCGGCACGAT
>JAJYBH010000146.1 GCA_021779135.1 Deltaproteobacteria bacterium | reverse complement strand
ATATTCGTCAGGCACTTTTCCGGGATCGGGAACGCATTCGAGCCAAACATTCACGAAGTGATCTGCTCCAGGAGTTGCTCGATCCGCAGGAACTCCCTTATGTGTCAATTCATGTGATGGAAAATAAGAAAACAGCACAATCAATTCGGTATAAGAGCAAAGAACAGAAAACTGGCCTTCTGGAAGAGCTGGTAGAAACTCTAACTCCATAACGAATTAGACGCAGAATCCGCCCAGGAGGCAGCATATGTCATTGATAATTTATCTCATCGGTTTTGCTTTTGTCATCGGAGGCATTGCCTGGGCCCTTATTATTGCTAAAGTGAGTATTGTTTACGTGATGATTGCAGTCGTTATTCTTATCGGCGTGGCGATCCTGACCGGGGTAACCCGAACCCGCTCCAGGGACTGATCCGCTTGACAAGCCCCCCTTGATTGCAGGCTTATCTTCATGTAAAACTATCTCCAGGAGACAACGGTCGGGAGATGTGGATATTTTCTGTGATCAAAGGAGAAACTGGGTATGGGTGGATGGATAGAGGGCGGTTTGAGGGCCTTTTTTACTGCCGTAAGCCTCGCCGGGATTCTCTTGTGTCCTGGCTGGATGGAACCCGGAATTGCCAGAGCCGACCAACAGGCCGATCCGTCTGCTCCCTTGGAAAAGAAGGCGGCAACAGACTCCGGCCAAGCCGAGGAATATCATACGCCCCTGGCCGGGGAGCGACTACGGGCCGTTGTCATGGGCACATCGTTAGACATCCCCGCCCTGAATCGCGGCAACGTCACCGCCCTGGTTCTGGGGGGAGAGTTCTACACCCCCAAGCAGGGAGAGACCTCCGGCACCCCGATTGGCGCCTTCTATCTGCGGCGGGTGTGGGAGAAGTCCAGGACACGCGATGTAATCAGCATCTTCGTCAATGACCTTGAGTATGACAAAAGCTTCGGCAATCTCGAACTCGTCACGCGCTTTGACAACAACACGCTTCCGATTAGCCAGAAGGAGGTGGTCAACAACCGTGAGATTGCGTCGTCCGATGCATATTGGGGAACAGTGATCGCCTCGCTGGGCCCGGGACTCCGCTACAAGGTGGCTCCGTTCCAGATCGACAATGACCTGAAGCTCCAGCTGCTTGGCAAGGTCGGATACTTTTATGCCGAGCGTACGAGCGACACCGGACCAAACCTGGTGCTGCCGCCCAACACCATGCTGTACGGACTGAAATTGCGGGGGCGTTATGACGGCCTGCGCCGGAATCTGCTGGAACTCCCCCATACGGGCATGGCCGCCGGATTCGACCTGGATTACATGCACCGGGCCAGGTGGGCAAATTTCGGCACCATCCCGGATGCGATCTTCAGCCGTGAAAACACCCGCGACTACGTACAGTTCAACGGTTATTTCATCGGTGTCGGCAATATACCCTGGTTGTCGGAGAAGAACCGGATCCTCTTCAGCTTCCATGGCGGGATGACACCAATGCAGAGCGCCGACCGCTACAATGCCATTACGATCGGCGGCGGTCCTCTTCCCGGCGAATCGGAAGACCTCTGCCGCCCTGATTATCCCGGTACAATGTTCAACAAGGTTCTCGTAGCCAATTATGCCCTGACGGCCCTGCAATACCGGCGCGAACTCGCGCCCTTTCTTTATCTGCACCTGCGTGAAACCTTCATCTGGGCGGATCGGGCAGCGGTTACGGACAGCAACAAGTTTCTGTTCAAAAGCTCGACCGGGGCGGCTACGACCATCGGACTGGATAGCGGCTTTTTCTGGAATTCAGCGTTGTATATCGGCTATTCCTGGGATTCCGGTTTCATTCGAAATGGCAAGCCGGGGAACGGCCTGAGCCTGGTCTGGAGTAAAATGCTCTGAAGTGAAAAGACCTTTTCTGTCAGTGACCAGGCGAATGCCTCTCCAGCTGCAGTAAAATCCTGCGTGACAGATGTGTCGGGTTGAAGTTCAAGATCCGCACTAGAACCGGTGAGGCCGCAGGTTTACAGTTGCGATCTCATGCAGGATGTCGGGCCTTAGTTGAGCTGTTCTTGCGTGTTACTTTTTTCGTCCTTCGCGGTTTTCCTATCATTGCTGCACTCTCCCTGACCTCTATGCTGTCCGCCGGTGATGCCGGAAACCTTATATAGTGCCTGCTGGAGTAGCACCTGGTTCTTGTGCTCTTTAATCTTGAATGAGAGGTAGTCCTTCTTGTCAAGTTCGAAGAGCTGCTTCCTGTAGCGGGAGGTAAGATCGTACCACTCGTTGATTCTCATGTTGAAACGGTTTTCTTCGGGATAGCGCAGCGTATCCATAAAGGTCTGGATCGCGAAATAATAGCGGACAGCATTGCGTTCAATCGATCCGCGCGGTCCGCCGATATATATTTCGTCGCCATGTTCATCTGTTCCAGTCACGGTGAATCCTACCTTGTCACGACCGAGGGTCGCAAAATAGATCTTTGCCGCGAGACGAAGCGCAACGCTGTCGCTGTATTCATAACTGACGTGGACAAAGGTCTTTCTCCCGTCAAGGTGCAGTGCCTCGAACCTCATCCTGTGACCCTTCGTACCGAAAGGACCTTTCCCGGCGCTGAGAACGATATCCAGATACCCCGGCTGCTGTTTGGCGATCCGGTAATCGTAGGTGACCTGGTGCGCGTCTTCCGGAGCCTGATAGACTTTGCGGCCGATATAAAAGGTCAGCTGCCGGTCGCCAGGCAGCTCCCCGTAGGTGCATGCCTTGACATTGAGATGGAGGGAAACGATATCACACCAGTTTGCCCGCACCTTGAGCATGCCGGCAACACTGTCGAAGGGATAATCGAAGACCCCGTAGACATCGACATGCACCCGGTTGCCTTGTTCAGACGACTCAAGAACGAGTGGGAGCCCGAAGCTGCTTGTCTCAAGTCTGGTCTTGTTACTGTGATAGATGCCCAGGAGGAGTTCTTTGCCCTGTCGAGGCGTTTCGCCGGCAGATGCGAAACCCGCAGGGCAAAGGACCGCAGCTGCAAGTATGGACAGGGCGGATTTAAGAATATTTCTGATCAATCGGTGCCCCCTCAATCAAGGTTGTGACGTACGGCCAGATCAGACATTTTCCCCTCGCATTATTGAAACCCCTGGACCCGACTATCAGGCACCAGAAGAATCTTTACTCTCTTCTAAATTACTTACTGAAACAAAAAGACCCGCCGGAGCGGGTCTTAATTTCAAGCGGCAAACCGCACGACTGTTTCTGCCAACCCGTTAGGCGGGATGCATGTGGTAACAAATAAATTCATAAGCACTAATTGAAGAAATATCTGACACCGAATGTTGTTGAAAAGTTGTTCGGGTCAAAATTCCCTCTGCCGGATGGTCCGTTGATATCGGTATCCGGGGCAAGAACCAGCTTTGCCTCAGCCGTCAGGGCTATCTGCTTCATGATGAAGTAGTCGGCGCCGGCACTGGCATGGACACCGACGGTTGTATCTACTTCGCGCCCTTGATCGGCATCTATCATCAGGATGTCAAGGCCGGCGCCCAGATAGGGGACCAGTTTGGGCTGGTCAAGCACAAACCGGTATTGTGCACCCAGCGCGACATTGGTTACGCCGAAGTCACCAGCGTCAGAACCGTAGGCGCTTCGGGTTATGTCGATTTCGGCAGCGAAGTGATTGTCTATGCCGTAGATTAAACCGCCGCCGCCAATTATACCGGCATTGGTTTTGTTGTCAAAAGGCCCAAAGTCGTTATCTGAAGGGATCATGAAACCGATTTTGCCAGTTATCCCGAGTCTGCCTTGAATACTGTCGGCCAATGCCGGACCGGCTGCCAGGGAAAGGGTCGCTGTGGCACAGGCTATTGCCAGAAGTTTTTTCATAGATGTTGCCTCCATTTTAATAATATTTAGCGTCAGTGTATGCTGTACCGGATATTGGTGCAGTGTGTGAAACTTCGTGCTACACGGAGAACCGTTTGCGCTACTTTCCGAAAACCTGCTTGATCTGGCCGGCCTTTCCCTGAACCTTGCCGGCTATGCTTTCAATGCTGCCCGCAACACGCAACTTCGGATTGTCGCTCAGTTTCCCGGCCACCTCCTTGACCTTGCCCTTCATTTCGTGAAACGTTCCTTCTGCCTTGTCCCTGATGCCTGATTTCATGATGTTCTCCTCTGGGATACCTGCTCGATTTTTGCAGAAACACGATAGCAACCGTGTTCGGCTACAGTAGCATGTCGCAACTAGCGTGCCAGTGATGAGTTGCCGGAGCTGAGGCTGCAAGCACCTGATTATGCCGGTTAATTTAAGAGAGGTGCCTGCAGTACACAGGGAACCCCGTCATCATAATCCGTCACGCGTGACATAACTTCCATATATGGCTGATCATGCGGCGGCGCTGGTGCTGCTAAATAACCTGAAAATGTGTTGCCGGCAGAGCCGCATTTCAATCTTAGGGCGTCACCCTGAACTGCTTCTCAAGATTGGAGATTATCGTAGCAAACATCTCAGCGACCATATCCACGGAATTCGTCGGCTGCGGTCCGCTTTTCATCGCCATGGCGGCATCCCTGATGGCAGCGGCAATGGTCAGATTCGATGCGATTATCATCTTTGCATCTGTCGAAAGTTCAAACATATTCAATCTCCTTTGATTTTGGCCGATCTATCCTTCCCCATTCTCATTCCAGAGCGGGTTTCGCTTGTCGTCAGAATCCAGTTTTGCCAGTTCCTCCGGATCTACATGCCAAAAGGACTTGTCAATCGCGGCCTCTGTGTAGTCCGGTTTCTTGTCATGTGCAAACGGGCACCACCAGTTTTCAACTAATTCCACCAGATATACCGCGTACCTGAAGAGTGCGACGCTCATCGGACAGTAGTGTTTGCAGTTAAAGACCCAGAAGAACCGGTAATGCGCCGGATGGAACCAGGGGATGTTGATGGTCGGCTGATCCTGATTACGGTAGCGATGTGACTGCCAGGCCGGGACGAATTCCCAGTACGACTTGATCTCCATGCCGCCGACGTATTTCAGGTGCGTTTTAACCAGTATTACCCCCATAACGACGAAGGGCACGGTGGTAATGATCGGAAGGTAGATCAGCGGGACACCGAGGATCACCTTCCAAAAGGGCTGTTTGATATAGTTGCAACCGATTCTGACTCTATCCATGGTGATTCCTTTTTTTACTTCAGGTTGTCAGCCTGTTCATTATTCCCCATCCTCACGATGACGTGGTGCTTTACCAGGTCCCGTTCCAGCATGATCACACCAGCGGTCACGCGCTGGCCATCCATCTCCACCCAGGAGACACCGCGTTCGAAACCGAGCGGATTTTCCACCTGGATCGCGTAGACCGCTTCGCCATGCCGATAACTGAGGCTGAAGTCCGGCCACGCTGCCGGGATGACCGGATTGATCCGCATCAGCCCGCTTCTCACCTGCAGGCCGAGGACCTCTTCGACCCAGGCCCGGTACATCCAGGCCGCCGAACCGGTATACCAGGACCAGCCACCCTGTCCAATCCGGCCGGGCAACCGGTAGACGTCGGCCGAGACCACGTAGGGTTCGACCCCGTAGAGCCATGCCGCCTCGGCATCGCGGGCGTGCTCGATCGGATTTAGCATGCGCAAGAGCTGCACCGCCCGTTCTCCGTCACCTTTGCGGGCCATGGCCATGGCCATCCAGAGGGCGGCGTGGGTGTACTGTCCGCCGTTCTCCCGCACCCCGGGCGGATAGCCCTGGATGTACCCAGGCGAAGGTTCCGATTGGTCGAAGGGGGGTTAGAAGAGCAGCACCAGACCTTCATCCTGGCGGACGAGATGCCGCCAGGCCGACTCCAGGGCCTGATCAGCGCGTTCCGGGTCGGCCGCACCGGAGATCCAGGCCCACGACTGGGGCAGGGAATCGATCCTGGCCTCACTGTTTGCCGCGGAGCCGAGAGGTGATCCATCGTCGAAGGTGCCCCGCAGATACCAGTCACCATCCCAACCGGCCTGTTCGACCCGCTGGATCAGGGCCGAGCGGTCTCCTTGATAGGTCCGGCTCAGCTCCGGCTGCTGCAGCAGGCTCGACAGTTCGGCCATCCCCTGCAACAGTTCGCACAGGAACCAGGCCAGCCAGACGCTTTCACCCTTGCCCCCGGCGCCTACCAGGTTCATGCCGTCGTTCCAATCCCCGGTCCCCATCAGGGGCAGGCCATGGGGGCCGGTCGTCAGGCCGCGAGCGGTCGCGCGCCGGCAGTGTTCAAAGAGCGTGGCGCGTTCCATGGTGACTTCGGGTGTAGAGAAGAGCTCGTGTTGACCGTCCGCCAACAGGGGGGCGTTGAGGAAGGGGACCTCCACCGTCAGGATGTCCGCGTCCCCGGTCGTCCGGCAGTAGTGAGCGACAACGTAGGGGAGCCAGAGCAGGTCGTCGGAGATACGCGAACGGATCCCGGCACCACTGGGCGGATGCCACCAGTGCTGGACATCGCCCTCCTTGAACTGCCGGCTGGCGGCCAGCAGGATCTGGTCGCGCGCCAGTTCCGGTTTTGCATACAGAAACGCCATGACATCCTGCAGCTGATCGCGAAAGCCGAAGGCGCCGCCTGACTGGTAGAAAGCGGAGCGCCCCCAG
>JAJYBH010000145.1 GCA_021779135.1 Deltaproteobacteria bacterium | reverse complement strand
AAAAAATAAGGGTTACGGTTTAGACCGTAACCCTTTTTTGTTGTGCAAATCCACGCTGTAAATCCGGGGGCGAATCGGCAAGGTGACCTCTCGCGGTGGTCAATGACCATCGGCCACGGCAGCAATTGCTGACCGTATAGCTATCTAAAGCGGCGCGAACCTTACAGTCCAAGACGAACAATAAGTTCGGCGAATTCCCTCATATTACCCCTCGAAAGCCTCCCCATATCCGCCCGTCTTGGCGCAAAGGTCAGCCTTGGATTTGCCGGCGACCAATCGCGGTCCGGCCTGCGAGTATTGGTGGCCTTCGCCGCCACTGCTGCCGGCTGACAGCCCGGAATACTTCGAATCCTCGTTAATGACGTGATGAAGCAGCCAATGGCCGAGCATGATGATCAGTTCCTTGGTGGCTTCCAGGTTATTGCCACGGTAGTTGTTTCGCAGGGTCTCTATTTCATGAATGAATTCGCAATGCCCGGTAGTGTGAGCTTCAATACCGGGATAACCTTTTTCTCTCATGTGCTGTTCTTCAGCAGCTATATGACATTTCGCAAGCTTCGACAGCTCCTCTATAATTGGCAGCGCGCAATCCACTTCCTGAGTGCTCATTACATTTTCGTATGACCTGTTAAGTATGTCGAACATCTTCTGATGGTGCCTGTCCAGTTCGGCCTCGTTAACGGAGTATTCTTGTATCCATTTCAATAATGGCATGTAAATGTACCTCAGAATAAAACTAATCTAACCACAGGGAACTGCCGATCATTAATTTTTTATATGCAAGTTAATGGCCATTTATCGAGGTGTTGGCCCACCGTTCGGATTGTTACTACCTGTGTTTGTCAACTACTTGCAAGTCTTCAGGTTTTTGTGGCGCCCTTTTAATGATGACTGTTCGATAAGCGATTTTGCGGGACACAATCTCCGTGTCACCTATGCCATTTGGCTGTGTCATACTATGATATTCATTTGACTCGCATCGGGAAAAAACGTAGATTAAACCGATTTTTCCAGGAGTGATGCATGTTGCGCGCGTACCTTTACCTGTCGGTTTTTATCCCGATAACCGCCCTGTTTGCCTTGAGCGCAAGCATATGTTCCCTGTTTGACTCCAGCGGCAGGTCCTATGCCTTTCATGCCCGCCTCTGGGCACGCTTCGGTCTGGCCCTTAACAATACGCCGGTGACGGTGCGGGGCGTCGAGCATCTGCCGGACGGGCCGTTTATCCTGATGAGCAACCACCAGAGCAACTTCGACATCCTGGCCTTGATTGCCACGATACCCCGCAGGACATACTGGATCGCCAAAAAGGAACTCTTCGACATCCCGGTCTTCGGTCCCTCCATGCGGCGCGGCGGCTATATCCCCCTGGACCGCAGCGACGGGCGCAAGGCGCTCAAAAGCATGGAAAACGCTGCCGACATTATCCGAAAAGGCAGCAGCGTGGTGATGTTCCCGGAAGGGACCCGCTCCCGTGACGGCCATTTGCTGCCATTCAAGCGTGGCGGCTTCATGCTGGCCGTACGGGCCGGCGTGCCGGTCGTGCCGGTCACCATCAACGGCAGCGGCAGGGTCAATCCCGGGGGACAGGTCAAGCTCTATAGCGGGAACATCTCCCTTAGCCTCCATCCGCAAATCGACATACCGGACGGAATGAAAAAAAACGAGGTCGAGGAATGGCTTATGGAAAGGGTGCAAGGGGCCATCAACTCCGGCCTGGAGGTCTGATATGCAGGCAGGATTGAAGTTCATACCGTTGATCATTGCCGGGCTGGCGGCCATTGCCTGGGGCCTGCCGGCTGCCCACCGCCTGCGCGCTCCGCTTGATATCGCCGCGGCACTGGCTGTGCTGGCCGGTGTTATCGCCGCGGCCATGGGGGTACTACTGGTGGCAATTCCAAACTTTTTCAGGTGAACCAATGACCGAACGCATTGCTAGCATAGTTGTTAACGCAGCCGTAATCATCCTGATCTGCCTGCTGCTGTTTTTCGCCGGAACCTGGTGGCGCATGCAGGAGCAGTTCAACCTGGGCGAAGAGGCCTATCGCAAGGGCGATTTCACCGGGGCGGTGGCAGGCTACGAATCCGCCATTCACATGTACATCCCCTTCTGCCCCACCATCGAACAATCTGCCCGACAACTGTGGAATATTGCCGAGTCCAACGAACGCCAGGGCAATATCAAGCGGGCCCTGATTGCCTATCGCTCTCTGCGCAGCTCGTTTTATGCCGACCGTTGGCTGGTAACACCCGGTAGCGAATGGATTGCGCGCTGCGACAAAAAAATAGCCGCTCTGGCACCGCTGCTGCGGGAAAGATAACCAATGGAAATCTCCGAATCAAACTCCGCACTGCAGATAGTGGCACTGGGCGGATTGGGTGAAATAGGCATGAACATGATGGTCTATCAGCATGGCGATGACATCATCGTCGTTGATTGCGGCCTGATGTTCCCCAGCCCGGACATGCTCGGCATCGACTACGTCATCCCCGATATTTCATGGCTGCGCGAGCGCAGCCAAAACATCAGGGCCATCTGCCTGACCCACGGCCACGAGGACCACATCGGCGCGCTCCCCTTTGTCCTGCAGGAGATCAACGTACCGGTCTACGGAACGGCCCTGACGCTGGGCTTTCTCAATGAAAAGCTGAAGGAATACAAGCTGGACAACATGGTTGAACTGGTGACGGTCAAGCCGCGCGACACCGTTCAGCTCGGCTGTTTCCGGGTGGAATTTCTGCGGGTGGCCCACTCGGTGGTGGATGGCTGCGCCCTGGCGATCACCACTCCGGAAGGGGTTGTGATCCATACCGGCGACTTCAAGATCGACCATACCCCGATTGACGGTCAACTGACCGACCTGGCCAGTCTGTCACGCTATGGCGAGGCCGGCGTGCTGGCGCTGCTGTCCGATTCCACCAACGTGGAGCGCGAGGGCTACACCCTCTCCGAAAAATACGTCGGCGAAGCCTTTGCCGAAATATTCCCCAGGTGCGGCGGCCGCATCATCGTGGCCGCCTTTTCCAGCAGCATCCACCGCGTTCAGCAGGTAGCCGACATCGCCGCCCGCTGCGGACGCAAGATCCTGCTGAATGGCCGCTCGATGGTCAAAAACGTGCAGATCTCGCGGGAGCTGGGCTATCTGACGATCGCGGACGACCTGCTGATGGACTTGAAGGAGCTGCCGCACCTGCCGCCGGAACAGGTCTGCATCATCTCCACCGGCAGCCAGGGGGAGCCGATGAGCGCCCTGACCCGCATTGCCATGGACGACCACAAGCAGATCAAGCTGGAAAAGGGTGACACCGTCATCCTCTCCTCGCGCGTCATCCCCGGCAACGAGCGCACCATCTCCGAGCTGATCAACCACCTGTACCGCCGGGGCGCCGAAGTCTTCCACGAGAAGGTCTCCGAGGTGCACGTCTCCGGACATGCCAGCCAGGAAGAGCTCAAGCTGATGCTCAACACCGTGCAGCCGCGTTTCTTCATACCGATCCATGGTGAATACCGTCATCTGGTCAAGCATATCCAGTTGGCACACAAGGTCGGCATCCCCGAGGAGCGCTGCATCCTGGCCACCAACGGCGAGGTGGTCGCCTTTTATGCCGATACGGCGGCGATCGTGGAGAAGGTCGAATCGGGACGGGTCTTCGTGGACGGCAAGGGGGTCGGCGATGTCGGCCGGATGGTGCTGAAGGACCGCAAACACCTGTCGGAAGACGGCATGATCGTCGTGATCATCGGCATGAACCACTCCACCGGCGACGTCATCTATGGCCCGGATATCGTATCGCGTGGTTTTGTCTTCGAGGACGAAAGCCAGGAGTACCTGGAAGATGCCCGCCAGGCCGTCATCTTCGCGCTGGAGGAGCTGAACAGCGAGATGCGCTGCGATGCCGAAGAGGTCAAGACCGCCGTACACCAGACCCTGCGGCGTTTCTGCAAGAAGACCATTGAGCGCAGACCGGTAATTCTGCCGGTGATCATGGAGATGTAACTGTCTGTTCAGCAATGATTTGCCGTGATTAAGCAGAAGGAGGATCAGGCATGACCATCAGGGCGACTGTCATCACCGCCACAATAGCAAACGTCATTATCTTGTTGGCTGTCATGATCGGATTTGTT
Source organism: Deltaproteobacteria bacterium (assembly GCA_021779135.1). GTDB lineage: Bacteria > Desulfobacterota > Desulfuromonadia > Geobacterales > Pseudopelobacteraceae > CAIPTY01. The sequence goes on along the minus strand of JAJYBH010000145.1, from coordinate 2,525 downwards.
GTATTCAGCAACTACCAGGGAGAGAAGCTTGAGCTGCTGATCAAGCGGGATCTGGCTTTTTCCAGGGCGGTTGACCAGACGTACAGTATTGGCCTTCGCACAGGCATCGCCCTGAGAAATATGGTTATCGATCCAGAGGACGAATTGGCCGCCTACACCTTCGAAAAGTCCCGCAAGGAATTCACCCTCAATGCCCTTGAATCACGCAAAGTCAACAGTGGCAGGGCCGGGGCGCTCATGGGCGAAGCAGCGGAACTTTGGAAGAAGTCCGAACCGCTCAAGAGCCGGATCGTCCAACTGATTGAGACGGGAAAACGCGATCAGGTCATGCCCATCGTAGGCGAAGACAACGAAATATGGCGCAGGATCAAACTGTTGATCGATCAGGCCCGCATCGAGCAGGACAAGGAGTTGTCGGCATCCATCAAGGCCAACCGGGCCCTTATTATCAAGGGGCGCTGGGCGATTGCCGGCTTGTTGCTGATAGGACTGATCAGCATGCTCGGCACGGCCATGATTGCATTCCGCCGTATCCTGGCACCCCTCGAAAGACTTGTCGCGGCCGTGAGCAGGGTAGGAAGCGGAGACCTCAGCCAGACCATCACGGTTGACACACAGGATGAACTTGGCACGTTGGCGACCGAGTTCAATAACATGGTTGCCAAACTCTCCGGCATGGTGCTGAAGCTTACCCACTCCTCCGCCGAGTTGCAGTCAGCCTCTCGGCTGATTGAATCAGCAGCCCGGCAGGTGGTTGCCTCATCGGATATTCAGGGCGCGGAAATCAGTGAGACATCCAGCGCTATCAGCCAAATCACTTCCTCGATCCAGAGTGTGGCGCAGAACGTGGAAAACCTGTCCGGGTCGGCGGGCGAGAGCTCCGCATCCACCCTCGAAATGGCCGCAAGCATCAAGGAGGTCGCCCTCAGCGCGGAGGGGCTCGACAGGTCCGTGGCGGATGTAAGCTCTTCGGTCATCGAGATGTCATCGGCCGCCAATCAGATCAATGACAATGTCCACCATCTTTCGGGCATCGCCCTGACCACGGCAAGTTCCATATCCGAGATGGACAGTTCCATCAGGGAGGTCGAGCAGAATGCCCTCGATACCGTTACACTTTCCGCCTCCCTTCTCGATGATGCCGAATCGGGAAAGAGGTCCGTTGAGGCCACCATCCGGGGGATCAATGAGATCCGCAAGGCATCGGGGCTGACCGCGGAGGCCATCACATCCCTGAACGCCAAGGCTGACGACATCGGCAAGATCCTCCAGGTTATTGAGGATATTACGGAGCAGACCAACCTCCTGGCGCTCAACGCGTCCATCATAGCAGCCCAGGCCGGGATTCATGGCAAGGGCTTCGCCGTGGTTGCAGACGAAATCAAGGAGCTGGCCCATCGCACCATGCGATCCACCAAGGAGATCGCACAAGTCATAAAGACGGTCCAGAATGAGACCCACCGGGCGGCCGGTACGATAGAAATGGCCGCGAACAGCATCAAACATGGTGAACAACTCTCGAAAGAATCAGAAAGTGCGCTGCAGAAGATCGTCCTCGGCATTCAACTGTCTACCGACAGGATGAACCATATAGCCAACGCCACCAGCGAACAGGCCAGGGGCAGCCAGATGATCCGTGAATCCATGGAGCAGGTTGCGGAGATGGTTCAGCAGATCGCCAGGGCCACCAGCGAACAGGGAAAGGGAAGCGAGTTGATCATGGAGGCGGTGGAGAATATGAGATCACTGACCCGGGAGGTCACCATTGCCACCAGGGAACAGGCCACGGTCAGTAACTTTATCGCCGGGATAACGGAACAGACCACCAACATGATCATACAGATCAAAAACGCCACGGACGAGCAGCGACGCGGCAGCAATCAGATAGTTCAGTCAATGAGCGCCATCCAGGATTCGGCGGGCTCCAACGCGAACTCGACCAAAGTGCTTGACGACGTGATTTCAAAACTTTCCCTGCAAGTTGCCTTGCTTCAGGAGGAGATGGCCAATTTCAGGCTGTAATGAAATATACTCCATCTGTCGGCTTGACATCACCGGCTTCATCTTACAGGGGCGCGCCAGCGCCAAAATGAGCGGCGCCGGTCATGTCGGCGCGAAAGCAGGCACGTGAAAACAAAGGGTCGTTCAATTTCCCGCATTACCTCCCTGCTTGCCGGGGCTATAACCATTGTCGTTTCGATACTGGTTCCGGCCGGTTATTTTCTGATTTCCTACCAATACATGATGGGCAGCCTCGATACTCAGACCGAAATCAGCGCACAGGCCCTTACCAGCCTGGTGACGGCAAATCCCGAGACGTGGCGTCAGGATAAAGCCACTCTCGCGGGAGTTCTGAAGAGCCGTACTGCGGTTAAGGTCCCTGAAGCGCGCCTGATCCTGGACCTACAGGGGAAACGTATCGCCGGCAGTGCAGTCTCTCTGACACCACCTGCTGTGTCCAGACGCCACTATATCTATGATGCAGGTTCTCCGGTAGCACAGATAGAAATCACACAGTCTCTTGG
>JAJYBH010000032.1 GCA_021779135.1 Deltaproteobacteria bacterium | reverse complement strand
GTGATAGATCAAGCATATTGGTTGCTGAACGGGGCATGATCATCCTCCTTGTTTATTATGAGAGTACGTTAGCACAGGCGACTGATGATGACAAGATTGGAGCTATTGTCAATACTGGATGTGATGCAAGCTCCAAGAAGCCAGGGGGACGTTCGTAAAATCATTACTAACATTCTGATTTCAGGGATAGGCGAGTGCAGCTCCGATCTGCCCCTGCACCTTCTGCAGGGAGCGGTAGCGCTCATCATGCAGGACCGCATCCGGGTCGGCCGGGTCCACCGGGTGGACCGCCAGCCAGGCATCACCGCGCAACTTGCCCTCATATCCCGCCAGAGATTCATTCAGCAGCAGGTATAGTCCGCTGTTGATTCCTTCCAGCCTTCCCTCCGAAAAACCATCCAAAGTCACATCCTTCTGGAAGATCTGCTCGCCGGTCGTGCTGAACTGACGATAATCAAGCTTCGATTCGCTGGGCGCGGTTTTCGGAATCAACAAGGATACGGACTTTCCAGCCTTGTCGGCTATGACCATGCGGGCAGCGTCAAAGGTCTGTGAATCTCTGGTCATGCCATAGAGTGCCGCACAGAGCATATCGGTAAAACAGGCATCATGCAGAAAGCCCCGCGCCGTCCGGTCGGAGGTCTCATAATAAAAGCCACGTCCATCCGGTTGTTCGGCCAGCAATGCGCCGCAGATCAGGCAGCGCTCCGCCAGCCCTTCCAGCCGTGCCAGGTAGGATTCCTTTTTCTTGCCCTCTTTTTCAGCCAGCCAGGTGTAATAGAGGCAGGCCCGTGATTCGGGCGTGGCATCGTAGCTGCGGAGAATATCGCGGCTGATCTCGGCAAACTGCCCGTGAACCTCGGTACCACGGGCGTGGGTCAGGATCGGGTAGATCCTGCCGTCCGGGTTGGTGTTGAGGCTCTCTACCTTAGGACTCTTGGATATGTAGGTGTCCAGGCAACGGTAGCCGCGATTGGCGGCAAAGGCCCTCAGCAGGGTTTTGAGATCCTTGAAGACCCCCTCAAACTTGATGCGCTCGTCAATCAGGCATGGGAGCAGCGCCAGAGACTTCTTGTCGATGCCGCGCTGTTCAAAGAGTGAAAATATATTGCGGCAGTTTTCCAGACTGGGCATGTCCTTGACCGGTATCAGAACCCGGTCGGCCGCATAGAGGGCATTCTGGGTAAGGATATTCAGGTCCGGGCGGGTATCGATGATGATAATACCCGACAGGCCGGATTCCGCCAGCATGCGCGTCAGGGTCATGGGACCCTTGAAGCGCTCGTGAATATCGCCCAGTTCCATTGAGGAGGGGATATAACCGACGCCGTACTGCCCGGTCTGTACAACCTCGCCGGCCCGCGCACCCATCAGCATGTCGTGGACATCGCCCTTCAGCCGTTGTCCCTTGTGTTCAAACATCCGATCGATGGTAAAGTGGTTGTCGAAGGAGAAAATAGTGACCGGCAACTCTTCGCGCATGGCTTTTAGATAAATTGCCAGGTTGGTGGCCAGGGTGGTTTTGCCGACCCCGCCTTTTTCGGATGAAATAGTGATGATATATGGGTAGGACTGCATCAGATTAAACCGCCGTCAATGGAGAAATACGATGCCGTGTCGGCATCAGGGATGCGATACTAGTCAATTTGGCGCGGATGGTCAACCGGTTTCCCGCGAACCCGCCCCCCAGGCCGGACGGGGCATTTTCAAAATTACATAATGGTTACGGTGCCATGGGCAGAGATGAATTCTGGCGGGTCCGATTGGCGCTCGATTTTGCTTTTTTATTGCGGTAAATGAATATTTTTGATGTAACGTCATGAGGTACTCTTTATCTTCCCAAGTTACCGGAAGATTGTCTCAAAGGAACCTCATGCCGCTTCCCAGCATTACCTCCAAACGCCGTCTGGTACAGGCTGTCTTGATAACAACGGCCCTGTTGCTCCCTTTTGCGTCCCTGGGCGGTAATCCCTTTCTGCGGATGGATATCAATCTCCGGACACTATTTATGGCTGGTGTCCCGGTCCGGCTTGACCAGTTTTACCTTGTTTTGCTGGCTACGCTGTTCATCGTGGCAACTTTCCTGCTCCTGACGATGATCCTGGGGCGGGTATGGTGCGGCTGGCTCTGTCCGCAGACCGTTTTCAACGACCTGGCCGAACTGATCAATGATCGATTTCGCACGCGTGTGTCAGGACGCATATCGCGTCTGATTGAGCATGGTATCGCGCTAATCCTCTCATTATTGATTGCCTTCAGCCTGTTTTGCTGGTTCATGGCCCCGGCCCAGGTTGCCTCATCTCTTCTGGATATTACCGCCAACCTGATTCTGACGGTCTGTTTCCTGCTGGCATCCCTGTTTGGCTACCTCAACCTCTTGTTTGTCAAACGCGGCTTCTGCCGCAGTTATTGCCCCTATGGCAGATTCCAGGCCGCGCTTGCCGATGAAGGGACACTGAATCTGACCTTTCTGCAGGAGACCCGTGACCGCTGCCTGCGCTGCGACGCCTGTGTGCGCAGTTGCCCGATGGGAATCGATATCCGGCATGGTTTCCAGATTGAATGCATCAGTTGCGGCCGCTGTATTGATGCCTGTCGAGAAGTCATGGAGCGACGGCCGGGCGAATCCGGCTTGATCGATTACTGTTTTGGAACAGTCAGGGGAACGCGCTTCAGGCTGGGGAGCAAGAGCTTCCTGCTGGGCGTGGCGACCATTGTCCTTGGCGTGGGGCTGGTCTGGGGGCTGGCTGGACGAAAGCAGGCCGCATTCGCCCTGCAACGGATCACAGCCGCGGAACCGCTTGCGCTGCCGGACGGATTTAATGCCCAACCCTGGAGCGCCATCATCGGCAACCGTACCGATGTGCCGGTGAAATATTCCCTTCGCGCGGTCATGTCTCCGGCTGACGAGGTAAGTCTGCTGGGGCCGGTCCAGGATATTCTGGTTGCGCCCAATGAACACCGTGAGATAACCTTTCTGATCCGGTCCAAACAAAGGCGAACCGCATCCAGAGCGGTTGTGCTGCAGCTTCTTAGTGGAAATACGATAGTTGCCTCGGTAAAGATTCACCTTTGATCTGCATCACCAAGACGGTTGACATCGGGCAGTTTTGCCTTGCCCGTCAGCGGTATCAATGGTAGTTTACGACCATTTACATCGGCAGGGAGGGCTATTTTTGTGAGTGTTTTTCGCTATCTTACCGCAGGCGAGTCCCACGGACCGCAACTGACTGCAATTATCGAGGGTCTGCCGGCTGGCCTGACCATCCTTGCCGACGGTATCAATCGTGACCTGGGCCGCCGTCAACAGGGCTACGGGCGTGGCGGCCGGATGAAGATCGAGACCGATACCGTGGAGATACTGTCAGGCGTTCGCTGGGGCGAGACGCTTGGTTCGCCGCTGACCCTGGTGGTAAAAAATCGTGACTGGGAAAACTGGGGCGCCAAGATGTCGTCGCTGCCGGAAGACCGGGATGATTCCATTGCAGTAACGCGTCCGCGGCCGGGACATGCCGACCTGACCGGTGCGTTGAAATATGGCCATACCGATGTCCGCAATGTGCTTGAGCGATCCAGTGCCCGTGAAACTGCGGCGCGCGTGGCGGTAGGCTCGGTGGCGAAGCAGTTGCTGGAGGAGTTCGGCATTCGTGTGGGTGGATTTGTGACGGGGATCGGCGGGGTTCTGTCAGTTGTTCCATCTGATCTGTCTTTCGAGGAGCTCTGGCAGACGGCTGCCGAATCAGAACTGTTTTGTTGTGAGCGGTCGACGGACGAACCGATGAAGAAGGCCATCGATGAAGCCAGGGCCGCCGGCGACACCTTGGGAGGTGTGGTTGAGGTGCAGGTGACCGGCTGTCCGCCGGGACTTGGAAGCTATACCCATTGGGATCGCAAGCTGGATGCGCGCCTGGCCATGGCGCTGATGAGTATTCAGGCGATAAAGGGGGTCGAGGTGGGTCTGGGTTTTGGTGCCGCCAGCCTTCCGGGGTCGCGGGTGCACGATGAGATTTTTCGGGATCCGGCGCGGCCGGCTTCCGGCTCAATGAGCTCGTATTACCGGGGGTCCAATAATGCCGGCGGTATAGAGGGGGGGATGTCCAATGGTGAAGCGATCATGGTTCGAGCTGCCATGAAACCGATTCCGACCCTGTACAAACCGTTGCGTTCGGTGGATATGAAGACACACGAGCTGTTTGAGGCTGCCGTAGAGCGATCCGATGCCTGTGCCGTTCCGGCTGCGCTGGTGGTGGCGGAGGCGGTTGTTGCCATCGAGATCGCGGCGGCTTTTCTGGAAAAATTTGGTGGCGACTCCCTGGGCGAGATCAGACGCAATTTCCAGGGCTATTGCCAACAGGTGAGCCATGCTTGATCGCCCGCTGATCCTGACCGGATTCATGGGCAGCGGCAAGAGCAGCGTCGGACGAGTGCTCGCGGATCGTCTCGGCTGCCCGTTTGTCGATCTGGATGCCGAAATTGTCGCTGCAGCCGGCCGCTCGGTCAATGACATTTTTACCGAGGATGGTGAGCAGGCTTTTCGCAGCATGGAGAGCGCCTGCCTGAAACGGGCCCTTGACGGCGGCCTAACGGTAATTGCCACCGGTGGCGGTGTTGTCATAGCCGAAGAAAATCGTATCAACATGCGCAAACAGGGGGTTGTCGTCAATTTGTGCGTATCGCTGGCGCAGGTTCTGCGACGACTCCATGGTGCCACCGACCGGCCACTCTTTGCTGCGAACAACGCGGCAAAAAGCTTGAAATTGCTGATGGATGGCCGCGAACAATTTTATGCCGATGCTGATATTAGAATTGACACGGATGGGAAATCCGTGGAAGATGTGGCGGCAGTAATTCTGAGGTTTGTGGAGGGATTACACGAGTGAGTGTTCTGGCCGTAAACCTTGCTGAGGACAGCTACAATATTCATATCGGTCGTGGTCTGCTCTCTTCTCTTGGACAGCGCTGCGCGGAAGTCGGTTTGAGTTCGCGTGCCGCGCTCATCACGAATCCCACGGTAAATGCCATATATGGTGCAATTGCCAGGACTGCCCTGGAAGTGGCCGGATTTACCGTCGCGATGATCGAGATACCTGACGGCGAGGAATTCAAAAACGCCGCAACCCTGTCAGCTGTCTATGATGCCCTGATTGAGGCGGCTATAGACAGGAAATCGTGTGTTGTGGCCCTAGGTGGCGGTGTTGTTGGTGATCTGGCCGGCTTCGCCGCCGCAACCTTTCTTCGCGGGATCCCCTTTGTCCAGGTCCCGACAACCCTGTTGGCCCAGGTTGATAGCAGTGTGGGGGGGAAAACCGCCATTGACCATCCGCGCGGCAAGAACCTGATCGGCGCGTTTTACCAGCCGCATCTGGTGTTGATCGATGTGGATACCCTGGCTACGCTCCCCGATCGTGAATTTCGTGCCGGATTGGCCGAGGTCATCAAGTATGGTGTGGCTCTTGACCTGCCATTTTTTGAATATCTTGAACAGCATGCTGAGGATATTATTGCCAAGGACCAGGGGAGTCTCGAATATGTAATTCGCCGCTGCTGCGAGATCAAGGCACATGTTGTGGAGCTTGACGAGAAAGAGACCGGTCTGCGTGCTGTCCTGAACTTCGGCCATACCCTTGGACATGCCTTCGAGACGGTTGCGGGTTACCGAGAGCTGGTGCATGGGGAGGCGATTGCGCTTGGAATGGTTCTGGCGGCCCGTATTTCGGCTGCCTTGGGTCATTGCAGTGCTGCCGATGTGGAAAGGGTTGCGGCTTTGATCACGCGACTTGGCTTGAGGATTGTACCGCCTGTGAGCGATCGCGTCAGGCTGTCGGAGGCTATCATTACCGACAAGAAAAGCCGCAACGGCGCCATCAGTTTCATCTGCAATCAGGGAATCGGCAATTTTGCGGTCGAACATCTGGTGCCTGAGAAGATGCTTACACTAAGTGGGCTGGAGGTGTAGTTATGAAAAAGATGGATTCTTCATCCTGGTCTGAAATCAAATCGCTTGACGAGCGTTTGAAGAGGGAACCTGATTCCTTTTGTTTTGCCCGGCTTTCCGAAATTTATCTCAAGGTGGGTTTGCTGGCCGATGCCCTTCATACGGCCCGTCAAGGTGTCTCCAGGCACCCCGGTTATCTGGCCGGTCAGCGGGCCTTGGCCATGGCTTGCAATGCCAACGGCTTGCCCGAGGAATCCCGCGCTTTACTTGAGAAAGTGACTGCGGCCATGCCGGAAGATACGGTCGCCCAGAAGTTGTTGGCCAGGCTGTATGTTGACTGCGGCGATAAAGTCTCGGCAATCAGAACCTACGCTACGCTGCTGGACTTTAGTCCTGATGACGCGCAGAGCAGGGCACGACTGGAAGAACTGCAACGGGCTGTCGCGGACGAACCATTCCAGGGGACCCAATCTTTCGAATCCGTCTCGTTGGGTGATGCGGTTGTTGAAGGTCAGGAAGAGGATATCTATGAACTGAGTGAGGAAGACATCGTCTATGACGATGCGGAGGACCTGCCAGGCATGGGGGCGGGGCTGGTCGAAGCACCTTCATCTGAGGTCGCCGCCCAAGTCCACCATGATCCACTCTCGACACTGACACTGGCAGAACTCTATGAGAAGCAGGGTTTCGTCGCCAAGGCACTCGATATATATCGCGCCATTCGGGAGGATGATCCCGCCAATAAAGAACTTCAGGATAAAATTGACATCCTGGAAAGACAAGTCTCGGCATCTCAAGCCATGCCCGAGCAGTATGCGAGTTCAGACCTTGATGATGGGCAGGAGACTGTTGCTACTGCCGCGCTTGGTAATATCTCGGCTCCATTGGACCCCCAGGTCTTTTCTTCCCTTGCGTATCAAACAGCAGATAATGTGCTGGGGACCTTGGAAAGCTGGCTGGAAAATATCAGGAGGATCAAGGCATGTCGCTAAGGGATACGCTCAGAAGTATCGTTGAAAAAGTTGATGGCGGGCTGGCAGCGATGATCATGGCTTATGACGGCATACCTGTGGACGAGGTGTGTGTCGAACAGACTGAATTCGATATGCAACTCCTGTCAGTCGAATATGCTACCGTGCTCAAGGAGATCAAGCGTTCCGTCGAGGTCATCAAGGCCGGTGACATGGAAGAGGTTTCCATTACCACCAAACAGACCTGTGTGGCGATCCGGGTGCTGAACGAAGAATTATTTGTTGTGCTGATCATGAAACGCGACGGGAATTTCGGAAAAGGTCGCTATCTGCTGCGGCTCAACTCATTTGAAATGGCACAGGAACTGAGTTAAACATGAACCTCCTGGTACTGCACGGCCCCAACCTTAATCTTCTCGGCAAGCGCGAGCCCGAGGTGTATGGTTCGTTGACGCTGGAGGAAATCAACCGTTCCATTACTGATCTGGCCACGGAACTCGGCTGTCAAGTCACTTTTTATCAGTCCAACTCCGAGGGCGGTCTGATCGATGCCATACAGGGTGCTGGGGACAGTTGCGACGGAATCCTTATCAACCCTGCCGCCTATACCCATACCAGTATTGCCATTCGCGACGCCCTCTCCTCGGTAAGGTTGCCGTTCGTTGAGGTCCATCTTTCCAATATCCACTCGCGGGAGAAGTTCCGCCATATCAGCCTGATGGTCCCGTTGGCTGTCGGCCAGATTTGCGGTTTTGGCCGGGAAAGTTATCTGCTTGGTTTGCGCGCGCTTTTTAGTCATATTAAAAGCGCCACATAGTGGTGCCATGCCGTGGCTGCTCAGTCACGGCCGAGCTTAATAGCATGATTTAAAAAAACTGTTTGTAGAGTTGGTTTCATTTATGCTAAAACACAGGCGCTCACGTCTGAAGCCGTTCTTTGAAGAACATAGGCTGGATGCAATTCTGATCACAAATCTGGCTAACATTCGCTATCTGTGCGGTTTCAGCGGCTCAGACGGAGTGTTGCTTCTTGCTCGCGAGGAAGCCTGGTTTTTGTGTGACTCACGCTATACCACTCAGGCTGCTGATGAGGTCCGGGGTGCTGAGGTAAGGGAATATTCAGCCAAATATGAAGCTATTTGCAGCCTGATAAGCGACAAGAAAATCAGGCGGTTTGGTTTTGAAGCCACCCATATGCTCGTGTCTGATTTCAGACAGCTCTCGGAACGGCTCGCTGGTTGTGAGTTAGTGGGTCTCGGTGCTGCCCTGGATTCAATCCGCTCTTGCAAGGATAAACATGAAATCGAGGCTCTTGGACGTGTCGCCGCTCTTGCCTCAGCTTCTCTGGGGGCAGTGCTTGCGTCTCTTGCACCAGGGATCAGGGAATCAGACATCGCTCTTGAGTTGGAGATTGAGATACGCCGTCGCGGCGCCGATGCCCGGGCATTTGATTTTATCGTAGCCTCGGGAGAACGGGGCGCAATGCCCCATGGAAAGGCGTCCGACAAGGTTCTGCGTACTGGCGAGCTGGTTACAATCGATTTCGGAGCCGTAAAGGACGGTTATCATTCGGACGAAACGGTGACCGTGGCGGTTGGCCGCCCGAGTGCTCGTGGCAGAGAAATCCACGATATAGTCCGGCAGGCGCATGACAGGGCCGTTGCAGCTGTCCGGCCCGGTATCTCGTGTCGTGATTTGGATGCGGTCGCCAGGGACTATATCCGGGAACAGGGGTATGACTCCTATTTTGGTCACGGCCTGGGACATGGAGTCGGGCTGGAGATTCACGAAAAACCTGTGGTATCTCCTCGCGGCGATGCTGTAGTTGAGGAGGGCATGGTGTTCACCATTGAGCCCGGTATCTATGTGCCTGGGTTCGGTGGTGTCAGAATCGAGGATACCGTGGCTGTTACCGCCGATGGATGTGTTATACTCACACAGGCGCCCAAGGATCTGATTCTGTCGTAGTCTGTGCAAGCAGGCGGCATACGGTTGGCTGTTACATTATTGACATCATGTGTATTCAAAGGAGAGACGGGATGGATATCAAGGATTTGAAACTGTTGGTTAAAATGATTACGGAAACCGATATCACCGAGTTTGAGCTGGATAACTCGGAAGAGAAGATCGTTATTCGACGTGGACCCAAGACTGAATTCATTAATGTTGCGACCCCATCACCGCAACAATTCTTTGCCCCTCAACAGGCGGTCGCGTCTGCCGCTCCTGCTACGAGTGCCCCTGCTGCCGCAGCCGCCGAAAGTGGTGAAACCATTAATTCTCCGATAGTCGGATCATTCTACCGTGCGCCGGCACCCGATGCCGCGCCGTATGTGGAAGTCGGCCAGGTTGTTGAGAAGGGGCAGGTGCTGTGCATTGTGGAAGCCATGAAGCTGATGAACGAGATTGAGTCCGAGTTCCGCTGCAAAATCGTCAAGATTTGCAAGGAAAACGCCCAGGCGGTTGAGTTTGGCGACCCGCTCTTTGTTATTGAAAGGGTGTAAAGTATGTTCCATAAAATTCTTATCGCGAATCGTGGCGAGATTGCCATCCGTATTATTCGTGCCTGCAAAGAGTTGGGCATTAAAACGGTTGCCGTTTATTCACAGGCTGACAGCCATTCCCTGCATGTGAAACTGGCCGACGAGAGCGTGTGCATCGGACCGGCTTCCAGCGCTCTGAGCTATCTCAATATCAACGCCATTATCAGCGCTGCCGAATTGACCGACGCAGAGGCGATTCATCCCGGCTACGGTTTTCTGTCGGAAAATGCAAATTTTGCAGAAGTATGTGAAAAATGCGGCATCACCTTTATTGGACCCAGTCCTGAAAGCATGCGGATCATGGGTGACAAGATCAGCGCCCGCCAGGCTGTCATCAAGCAGGGTGTACCGATTCTGCCCGGCACCAAGGAAGGTGTTCATACTGTCGAAGACGCTGTCAAGGTTGCAAAAGAGATCGGTTTTCCGGTTATCATCAAGGCGACCGCCGGAGGTGGCGGCCGTGGCATGAAGATTGTCCACTCCCAGGCAACCCTGCCCAATGCCTTTGCCACTGCGCGTGCCGAGGCCCAGGCCGGATTTGGCAACCCGGAAGTCTACATCGAGAAATATTGTGAACAGCCCAGGCACGTTGAAATTCAGATACTGGCAGACAAGCATGGTAATGTGATTCACCTGGGAGAACGGGATTGTTCCATTCAGCGCCGCCACCAGAAGCTGCTGGAGGAAGCACCCTCCACGATCAGTACCCCTGAATTACGTGCCGCCATGGGTGATGCAGCTGTCAAGGCTGCAGCAGCTGTAGGTTATAACAGTGTCGGGACTGTAGAGTTCCTGGTGGATAAGCATAACAACTTCTTTTTCATGGAGATGAATACCCGTGTCCAGGTAGAACATCCGGTAACCGAAATGGTGACCGGGGTCGATATCGTTCGCGAGCAAATCCGCTCCGCGGCTGGCTTAACGTTGCGTTACAAGCAAGACGACATCAAGATAAACGGGCATGCCATAGAATGTCGCATCAATGCGGAAGATCCTCTTACATTCACCCCCTGTCCCGGAAAGATCACAGCCTATCATCCACCGGGTGGCCTGGGTGTGCGCGTGGATTCATTTGTGTATGACCAGTACACAGTCGTTCCGCACTATGACTCAATGATCGCCAAATTAATAGTTCACGCTGAAACCCGAGAAGACGCAATCAAGCGCATGGCTCGTGCCTTGGATGAGTACATTATCGAAGGTATAAAAACTACGGTGTTTTTTCATAAACGAATCATGGCAAACAAGGATTTTATCGAAGGCAACATTGATACTTCGTTTCTCGAAAGGATTGTATTGGAGTAGACTATATGGACTTTCCCGAAGAGCTGAAATATTCCAAAGAGCATGTCTGGGTGCGGGTTGAAGGTAGTAGTGCTGTTATCGGGATAACTGATTTTGCCCAAGAGGAGTTAGGGGTGATCTCAGGTGTCGAGTTGCCCGATGAGGGTGATGAAATCGAACAGGACGATTCTGTCGGTTCCATCGAGGCCCGCAAGACCGTGGCTGACATCTATGCGCCCTTCAGTGGTGTTGTACTTAGCGTCAATCAGGAAATTCTCGATACTCCAACCCTGTTGAATGATGACCCTTATGACGGTGGTTGGCTGGTGGAAGTCGCCCTGAATGACCGTGATGAATTGAAGGGCCTTATGACGGCTGATGATTATGCCGAATATGTAGAAAACAGGGATTAGAATATATCAAAAATATGTGCTATAAAGGGCGAGATTATCTATCTCGCCCTGTTTTGTTTTGAAAGGATCACATATTGTGAGACTGCTTACCATCATAACGGCACTCCTCATGGGTTTTATATCATCCGCACTGGCTGCCGACGACACTCTTCAGCTTACCCTGAAGGATTCGATTCGCATGGCGGTTGAGAAGAACCTGGATGTGCGGGCTGAACTTTACAACCCGGCTCAGTTTGAGGCGGACATCAGAAGGAATTATTCAATCTATGATCCACTCCTTACATTGGGTACGAATTACACGAACTCTACAACACCATTAGCCACCTCTTTTCTGACCGGTACTAGCAAAGGCGAGGTGAATACCCTGAATGCCAATGCGGGGATCAGCTACACGTTTTGGACGGGTGGAAACGTCGCTTTCGATTTCAACAATGCTTACACGGAAACGAATTCATCACATTCTTTGGGAAATTACTGGCAGTCGAGCCTGGGTGCCACAATCACCCAGCCACTTTTGAAAAATCAGGGCAGGGAAGCCACAGAGATCAACATTAATATATCCCGCCTGTCAAAATTCGCCTCAATTGAAAGATTCAACACTCGTTTGCTGAATACCATTGCCCAGGTAAGAAACGAATATTTCCAGTTATACAATTTACGTGAACAGGTAGAGGTTAAAAAGGTATCGCACGAATTGGCTCTTAAGATCCTTAGCGAGACCAAGGCGCGGGTTGATGCGGGTGTGTTGCCGGCAATGGAGATTCTTAATGCCGAATATGGTGCTGTTTCAAGGGAAAAGGATCTTATCGATGCCGAGAAGGCCGTCAGCGACCAGGTTGATGTGCTGCACCTCCTCCTGCAGATCGAAGGGCGAGGAGATATTAGCACTGTTGATCACCCCAGTCGCGACCTGATGGAGGTATCCGAGGATGATTCCCTTAAACGGGCCTTGAATCGACAGGATATCCGGGAGCAGAAGCGCAATCTGGAGATCGCCGAACTCCAGACCCGGGTTTTTGATAATAATACCAGACCGGACCTTTCCCTGGTCGCGTCAACTTCATTTGCCGGCCTTGACCGTACCTATCCGCGTGACTTTGAAAAGGTAGCATCGATAGACTACCCGACCTGGAGTGTCGGTCTCAACTTCACCTATCCGTTGGGAAACGACGCAGCAGAAAACGACTATCGCAAGAGCAGGCTCAAGACTGAGCAGACCGCCTTGCAAATCAGAAGCCTGGAGGAGGGAGCGGCCAATGAAGTCAAGGCCGCCATCCGCGCTGTAACTACCGGTTACAAGCAGATCGAGGTTGCCGATCGAGGACGGGCGTTTGCTGAAGAGCGATTGCGTGCATTCATCCGAAAAAATGAGGTTGGCTTGGCCACAACCAAGGATGTGCTTGATGTAGAAAATGACCTTGCCACCGCCAAGAGCAACCAGATAAGTGCGGTAGTTGGATACAACAATGCCATCACCCGTCTTTGGCAGGTTACGGGTGAACTCCTGGAGCGTGAAGGGGTCCGCGTAGTGGAGGCTGATGCGGACAAACTTTACAAGAATACGCGTTGATGCTGCGGATCGGCCGTATAGAATATGCGAACTGTACCCCTATTTTCAGGGCGTTACAAGAGTATGAACCAGGGCTCGACTACAAACTGGTCGGTGGGGTTCCTGCTCGACTGAATGCCATGCTCTGCGCGGGATTGATTGACGTTTGCCCGTCTTCCTCCATCGAGTACGCGCGCCATTCCGAGCACTACCTGATTCTACCGCACTTATCGATCAGCAGCGTCGGTGCTGTCGGTAGTGTGCTGCTCTTTTCCAGAGTCCCTCTTAAAGAACTGGACCGTCGGAATATTCTTCTCAGTTCCGAATCGGCAACCTCGGTAAACCTGCTTAAAATTCTTCTCGAAAAGCGTTTTGGCTGCAGATGCAATTACAAGGTGCATACATCCTCGTTCTACGAGGCCCTGCGAGAAGCGCCCGCCCTGTTGTTAATCGGTGATGCCGCGCTTCGCGCATCAATCCTTGATCCTGATCTGCTGGTCTATGATCTTGGGCAGTTGTGGCATGAGTGGACAGGTTTGCCTTTTGTGTTTGCGTTATGGCTCTGCAGAAGACAGGTTGCGATCGATCGTTATGCCGAAGTAGCTGACTTGACCGAGCGACTGGCGTGGTCCAAGTATCACGCCGGTGAAAACCTTCAATCAATAGCAGAGGATTCCCCCGAAGCATCGTGGATGGGGGCTGACAGGCTTGAGGCCTATTGGCGCGACAACATCTCGTATGATCTTGATGACAGACATCTTGAAGGGTTGATTCTGTTTTATCGTTATTGCGCAGAGCTCGACTTGCTTACTGCTGTACCGGAACTCCATTTCCTTGCCGGTTCTTCGCAAAAGGACTCATAACGTGGATACTAAAACAACAAAGCAAAACTTTCCCTGGATGAATTCCCTTACAAAAACCATTGAAGGGATTATCGATCCGTTACAACGAAATGAGATGGAGCGGCTTGACGACCGCTGCACGAGGGTATTGCTCGTAGCAAGAACCCGATGGATTATGCTGTCTGTCCTGGTGCTGTATGCAGTCTGTGCCGCCGTCAGTTATTCCGTCAGCAGCCTCGGGTTCTGTTTCAGCTGGCAGCAAACCTCGTTTCTCCTACTATCGGTTGGTTCCGTGGTAATTTACAATGCTGCCCTCAGCAGGTCATGCAACGTGCTGCGGCGTTTTTCCAGCCTCATTCATGTCCAGATTGCGCTTGATCTGTTTTGCGTAACCGTGATGATCCATTTTACGGGTGGCATCGTCAGTTGGTTCTGGCCGGTATACCTCCTCGTGACATTGGAGTCGGTATTTCTTTATGATGACAAGCGTGATGTCTGGTTGATCGGAACACTTGGGGCGGCATTGTATGGCGCTTTACTGCTGGTGGAAGGGTTCCATGTCCTGAATCCGATTTCAATGCCGTTTATTGATGCCTCTCTGTATAACGACTTCATGTTTCAGATGCTTCAGTGGCTCTGGGTAGCTGGAATGAATGCCACTGTTGCTCTTATCGGCGCGTTTCTCATGGATGTGCTCCGCCGTGATCAAACACTGGTCAAAGAGAGTGAAGAGGCGCTGCTTGGTTTCATCAATTCCGCGAATGATCTTATCTTTTGTTGCGGTCCTGATGGAAACATTATCTTCTCCAATTCAGTATTTCGTGAAGTGCTCAATATTGGGCATGAAGAACAGGCCCGCTATTCCCTGTTTGATTTTGTTACTGAAGATGACAGCAAGAGTCTCATCAAACAGTTTGACAGCCTAAAGAACGATAACCAGGCGGGGCATATCGAGTTGCAGCTTAATTCAGGGGGGATTGATTCCATCTTTGTTGAAATGAGTCTTTCCGCCAGCTCCAAAGGTGGAGGCATCTCATCGATATGGGGCGTATGCCGCGATATTACCGAGCGGAAACATGCCCAGCACGAGCTGTATAAGCTGGCTCACCATGATGTTTTGACTGGATTGCCCAACCGGGTATTGCTGGAAGACCGCCTGCAGCAGGCCAAGGCGTTTTCTCACAGAACGAATCGTCTATTTGCCGTATTGTATCTCGACCTTGATCGATTCAAAATAATCAACGATACCCTGGGACACTCCCTGGGAGATGAATTGTTGCGCTTGGTAGCGGAACGATTGAGACATACGTTGCGAGAAACCGATACGATTGCCCGTATCGGCGGTGATGAGTTCATTATCCTTCTTCCGAGCGTACATGATCACTGTGATGTTGCCAATTTGTCCGATAAGATCCTAAAATCTATGATGTTGCCTTTCAATATTGGCGATCATGAGCTGTTCATCACCACCAGCCTGGGTGGGTGCCTGTATCCTAACAACAGTCAGGATCTCGAAGATCTCCTGAAGAAGGCTGATATCGCCATGTACCATGCCAAGTCGCTGGGACGGAACAATTTCCAATTCTACAATGACAATATGGACCTGAATGCCTCGCGTCGTTTTGTCATTTCCAACAGCCTCCGGCGTGGGCTCGAACAGAATGAATTCCGCGTGCATTATCAGCCCAAGGTAGATGTGTCTTCTGGCAGGATTGTTGCCATGGAGGCGCTGGCACGTTGGGAGCATCCCGAGTTGGGTCTCCTCTCGCCGGTGGAGTTTATTCAGTTGGCCGAGGAAAATGGCCTGATCATGCAGCTGGGGGAGTGGGTGCTGCGTGAGTCCTGTATTCAGAATGTGAAGTGGCAATCCGAAGGGATCATGGATTTGCGCGTAGCGGTTAACCTATCTGGTTATCAGCTTCAACATTCAGCGTTACTTGCCACAATCAGCAGGGTGCTGAAAGAAACCGGCATGTCTCCGGATCACCTGGAGCTGGAGATTACCGAAAGCGTCCTCATGCAAAATCCGGATTTTGCCGTTACCGTCCTGAGCGCTCTCAGTGAGTCGGGTATTCAGATCTCCATTGATGATTTCGGAACCGGATACTCCTCACTGGCGCATCTCAAGCGATTTTCCGTCAATACGCTCAAGATCGACAAATCATTTGTTCGTGATGTTGATCTCAGCTCTACCGACGCAGCTATTGCCACGGCGATTATCGCCATGGGCAACAGTCTCAATTTAAATGTAATCGCCGAAGGGGTGGAAACGCAGGCCCAGTTTGATTTTCTCAAGTTTAACAACTGCGATCAGGTTCAGGGTTATCATTTTTGCCGACCGCTGCCGCCAGAGGAACTCATCGAACTGCTGCGTACCAACCATCGTGATATGCTCAAAAATTAGATCTGGAACGGCTCAGCGCCTTATAATCCTCCAAAATCCTGGCATGATCGAAACAAAGCGTTGCTGGCATCTTTTCAGGCCGGAATATTCCCAGGCTTGCAGCATCGTCGGCCGCCCGCGGCCTTCCGCAGCCATCAGCTATGTACACTGTAGAGATGGTATGCATGCGCTCATCCCGACCCGGGTCGGAATAACATCCCAAAAGCCGAAGGTTGCTGACTTCAAGTGAGGTTTCTTCGCGAGCCTCGCGAATCGCCGCAGCTTCCAGGCTCTCACCGTAATCCACAAAACCTCCCGGCAAGGCCCACCCATACGGTGGGTTCTTTCGCTCTATCAGCACAATTCCGTCCTGATGCTCGATAATAATATCGACGGTGGGAAACGGATTTCGATATTTTTTAACCACTGCTCCGCATGAGGGGCAGGTCAGAACTTCAAATGACATGGGGTTCCCCGCTATAAAAAAAGGGGGATGCAAGATCCCCCTTTCGGTAAAAACAGTGTAAAACCATTCCGGTTATTTTTTCTTGCTGCCGCCGGAAGCCTTTTTGGATGCCTTGAGAGGGTTGACCTTTGCATCATCGACCTTGATCTCAACCTTTACGTGGCTGGCAAAATTGCAGATTCCGTTGCTCCATTTTTTTGCGGGCGATGGGTAGGCGCTGCATACCTGGCCAATGGTGCCGGTAACAATACGATCACACCCCTCACAATTTTCTACCACCGTCTGGCAGGAGCCATCCGTGAATATGCATCCTTGTTTGCCCCAAAAGGTACACTCGATACCTGGAAGTACTGTCTGACACTGCATGCTTCTTCCTCCTGAAAAATGTTCTGAACTGAAGTACAACCTTAACAACTATGGGTTAAAAAAGTCAACAGGAAAAATCCTTTACAGAAACAGCTCTTTGACTTGACGGGCGGGCGATGGTGTACTATTGTAATACGACAAAAGCTGTCTTATTATGGCCAGGAGGTTTTCAATGACGCATATTGCCTTCGGAACATCCGGTTGGCGGGGTATTCTGTGCGAGGATTTCACCTTTGACAATGTCAAGACCGTCATTCAGGCCATAGCAGATAACATCAAGGCGTCCGGTGAACAGGACAAAGGCGTTATTATCGGCTGCGACACGCGCTTCATGGGTCAGCGATTTGTCGAAGCGTCCGCTCGCGTTTTTGCCGGTTCCGGAATCAAGTCCTACCTCTGCGAGCGGGATACCCCCACACCCGTCATCTCCTTCGAGATTCTCCGTCGGGGCGCCGCGGGCGCGGTCAATTTCACAGCCAGTCATAATCCGCCCGAGTACAATGGGGTAAAGTTCTCACCCTCTTGGGGCGGCCCGGCATTACCGGAAACCACTAAGGACATCGAGCGGAGAGCCAACGAAATGCTGGGCGAAGTCTGTTACCGGGAAGTCCAGTTGGATCTTGCCCTGCGAAGCGGACTGGTGCAGCGTATCGACGCCCGTCCGGCTTACCTGGCCGACCTGGAAAGCAAGATCGATTTTGATGCAATAAAATCCATCGGCAAGCTCGGTGTCGATACGCTCTACGGAACCGCGCGCGGCTATCTGGACGAGCCGCTACGCAAGCACGGCATTGATTTCGCAATTATCAACGACAGGCCTGATCCCTACTTTGGCGGCCATCCTCCCGAACCGGCCGAAAAGCATATTCCCGACTTCATCGCACTGGTCAAGGGTGACCCGGCTATCAAACTTGGCATCGCCACCGATGGCGACGCCGACCGTTTCGGCATACTGGATGCCGATGGATCCTACATTGAACCCAACTATATTATAGCCCTGCTACTGGACTACCTGATCCGTGTCCGCGGGCTGGAAGGCGGCGTTGCGCGCAGCGTGGCAACATCGCACCTGATTGATGCAGTGGCAAAAAAACATGGCGTGCCTGTTTTTGAGACACCCGTCGGGTTCAAATATATCGGCGAATTGATCAGTCAGAATAAACTTGTCATCGGTGGTGAGGAGAGCGCCGGACTCACCATTCGCGGCCATGTACCCGAAAAAGACGGCATTCTGGCCTGCTTCCTGGTGGCCGAGATGGTTGCTCGTGAAGGCAAAACGGTACGGGAGTTGCTTGAGAGGTTGTACGCTGAAGTCGGCCGTGTTGTGACCATGCGTGACAACCTCAAACTCTCGCCGGAGCTCGAAGCCGTCTATGCTGACAAGGTGAATGCGGTTCCTGTTGAGGTCGCCGGGGCGAAAGTCAAGGAGGTAATCAGGATCGACGGAACCAAGTTATTGCTCGAAGACGGCTGCTGGATGCTGTTCCGCAAGTCGGGTACCGAGCCGGTCGTGCGGTTGTATGGTGAGGCGGGCAACGATGCGCGTCTTGCCGAAATCATGGCCGCTGGTCGCAAGTTTATATTGGGAAGTTAAGGAGTATTTCTTGTTCTTTGCTGCAGAAAATTAAATGGTAAATCACGCAGTATGAAAATCAGGGTTGGCTGATTTTATAAACTATATTCAGAGGAGACACATCCATGTGGGATTATACACCAATCGTTAAGGACCACTTTCTGAACCCTCGCAATGTGGGGGAAATACCGGACGCCGACGCGGTTGGAGAAGTCGGCAGCCTGGCGTGTGGCGATGCGCTCAAGCTTTACCTCAAGCTGGATGAAAACAAGGACAAGATCGTTGACGCCAAATTCCAGACCTTCGGCTGTGCCAGTGCCATCGCCTCTTCATCGGCCCTGACCGAAATGGTCAAGGGGAAGAACCTGGATGAAGCCATGGCCATCAGCAATCAGGATATTGCCGATTTTCTGGGGGGATTACCGGAAGAGAAGATGCATTGTTCCGTCATGGGTCAGGAGGCGCTGGAGGTGGCCATTGCCAAGTACCGCGGACACGAAGCGCCCGTGCACAGTCATGACCATGATCACGGTCCGGCGTATCCCGACCAGGAGGGTACGGTTGTCTGTAAGTGTTTCGGAATTACAGACATCTTCCTGAAAAAGGTTATCGAGACCAACCACCTGACCACCCCGGAACAGGTGACTCACTTCACCAAGGCCGGTGGGGGCTGCGGTGGCTGTATTCCCAAGATCAAGGAGCTGATTGATGAAGTCATGGGGGCCCGCCCCGAGGAACCGCGCAAACGCCCCGAGAAACTCTCCAACATGAAAAAGATGCAGCTGATCCAGGAGGTGCTGGAGAAGGATGTCCGACCACTTTTGTGGGCCGACGGCGGTGATCTGGAGTTGATCGATATCGATGGTTCCAGGGTGCAGGTAGCCTTCCGCAAGGCCTGTGCCGGTTGCGCCTCATCCGGCAACACCGCCCGCATGGTCGAAATCAAGCTGCGGGACCTGGTGGCCGAGGATATCGTTGTCGAGGAGGTTTCCGCATGAAAGAGATCTATCTCGACAACAACGCGACTACCAAAGTTGACGAGGCGGTCTTCGAAGAGATGCGTCCCTACTTCTGCGAACTGTACGGCAACCCCAGCTCGATGCATTTCTTCGGTGGCCAGGTACAGGGCAAGGTGACCGAGGCCCGGGAACGCGTGGCGGCCCTTCTGGGGGCTTCGCCGGAGGAGATTGTCTTTACGGCCTGCGGCACCGAGAGTGACAACGCCGCCATCCGCTCCGCGTTGGAGGTGTTTCCTGAGCGGCGCCACGTCATCACCAGCCGTGTCGAGCATCCGGCTGTGCTGACCCAATGCCGCAACCTGAGCCAGAAGGGATACCGGGTCACCGAAATCGGTGTGGACGGCGCCGGGCGACTGGATATGGAAGAGCTGAAGGCTGCAGTGGATGACGACACCGCCATCGTTTCGCTGATGTGGGCCAATAATGAGACCGGTGTGATCTTCCCGGTGGAGGAGGCCGCGGCCATTGCCAAGGCCAAAGGAGCCTTGTTTCACAGTGACGCCGTTCAGGCAATCGGCAAGATCCCGGTGAATATGGCTGACTCGCAAATCGACATGCTCTCGCTTTCCGGGCACAAGCTGCATGCCCCCAAGGGGATCGGCGTGCTCTATCTGCGCCGCGGCACCCCCTTTCGGCCCTTTCTGGTGGGAGGGCATCAGGAGAAAAGCCGACGGGCGGGTACCGAGAACGCCGCCGCCATTATCGCACTGGGCAAGGCCTGTGAATTGGCCGGCCAGTATATGGATGTCGAGAATTCCACGGTAAAAGCCATGCGTGACAGGCTGCAGGATGCCTTGATGGCGGCGATACCTTTCTCCCGTATAAATGGTGGCGGGGCTGAGCGACTGCCCAACACCACCTCGATCGCCTTTGAGTTTGTGGAGGGTGAATCCATCCTGATGCACTTTTCCGAGTTGGGTATCTGCGCCTCTTCGGGCAGCGCCTGCACCTCTGGTTCACTGGAACCTTCCCATGTCCTGCGTGCCATGGGGGTGCCCTTTACCTGTGCCCATGGTTCGATCCGCTTTTCACTCTCGCGCTTCACGACTGATGCCGAGATCGATACCGTTATCCGCGAGATGCCTCCGATTATTACCCACCTGCGGCAGATGTCGCCCTTTGGCAGGGAACACCTGAAAGGTCAAGCCTGATCTTGTCCTGATATTTTTTGTCTTATACAGGGCGGCCTCGTGGTCGCCCTTTGTTTTTTCTGGAGAATTGGGGGAAATGCGCTAGAATGTCGTTGTAGATCGGTGTGCGTGAATACCTGGCTGGATATGGAGCAAAACATGGAAATCAAGATACCGGAGGTTGGTGAGTCGGTACGCGAAGCGCTGCTGGCCAAGTGGTTCAAAAGAAGCGGTGATCTGGTGAGAAAGGATGAGCCGCTCTGCGAGATCGAAACCGATAAGATTACCCTGGACTTAAACGCCGATGTGTCAGGAATACTCTCGGTAATGGTGCCAGAAGGTTCGACGGTTGCGATCGGTGCTGTCGTCGGGACGATTGCAGAACAGAGCCTGGAAGCCCATGCATCGTCGGAAAGTCCGGCAAGCCGGGTGCCGGCTGCTGCAAACCAGGATGGCCGCAGCATCCCGGCCTCGTCGCCGTCAATCCGCCGCGAGATGCGCGAGCAGGGGATTGTCCCCGCTTCCGTTACGGGAACCGGCAAGGGGGGGAGGGTTACGCCGGACGATCTGTCTTCCGGCATTGAAGTGAAATCCTGGCGACCACCTGCTGTGGAGCCGGCTTCAGATGCCCCCCGAACATCAACTGCCCCCGATCTAGCTACCATTTCTCCTCCGCATTCACCACCAAGTGTAGTTCCATTACCGGAAACTATAGCCCCGGTCTCTGCGGTACGCAGTGAAGAACCGCCACCTTACAACTCCGGTCGCGAAGTTCGTAAGCCGATGTCACCGATTCGCAAGCGGATCTCCGAGCGGCTGGTAGCAGCCCTGCAGCAGACCGCCATGCTGACGACGTTCAATGAGGCCGATCTGGGCAATGTCAGAGAGTTGCGTGAGAAGTATCGCGACCAGTTCCAGAAGCGCCACGGGATATCCCTGGGGTTGATGCCTTTTTTCGTCAAGGCCTGTGTGGAGGCGCTGAAGGAGTTTCCCGCGGTAAATGCCGGCATCGACGGTGATGATCTTGTGTATCACAACTACTACGATATCGGCATTGCCATTGGAGCAGAAAAAGGGCTGGTCGTCCCAATCCTGAGAGATGTCGACAAGATGCGCTTGTTTGAGATTGATCAGGCGATCGCCACCTTTTCGGAAAAGATAAGATCCAATCGGTTGGCCATTGCTGATCTTGAAGGAGGAACCTTCAGCATCAGCAATGGGGGGGTATATGGCTCCATGCTTTCTACTCCGATCCTCAATGTGCCCCAAAGCGGTATTTTGGGGATGCATGCAATTCAGGATCGAGTAGTGGTGCGGGGTGGACAGGTTGTCATTCGTCCGATGATGTACCTGGCGCTGACCTATGATCATCGCGTTATCGATGGCCGTGAAGCGGTTGGGTTCCTGAAAAAGGTCAAGGAGTATGTCGAGCAACCGGAAGAACTCCTTCTGGAAGGGTAGGGCAGGGAATAGTGTCTGAATTGCAATGAAAGCGGAGGTAGTCAATGTCTGAAGATATACTCTACGATTTGATTGTTATCGGTGCCGGGCCGGGCGGTTATGTTGCCGCCATTCGCGGTGCTCAATTAGGCATGAAGGTGGCGGTGGTTGAACGACGAGCCACCCTGGGCGGGGTATGTCTTAATGAAGGATGCATCCCCAGCAAGGCACTGCTTGATTCCAGCGAACTGTTTGCCCTTGCCCGGGACAAGTTTGCGCTGCATGGCATAGCTATTGAACAACCAGGCCTTGATCTGGCGACAATGCAGCGCCGCAAGGATGATGTGGTGAAAAGGCTGACGGATGGGATAGCCTATCTTTTCAAGAAAAGCGGTATAACCCTGGTTTCGGGGAGTGCAGTGCTGAACGGGCCGGATGCGGAGGGATCACAGCAGGTCGCGGTCAAGAAAGTCACCGGGCAGTTGACACTACCCGAGGGCGGCAAACAGACGGAAGCCGATGGTAGTGCCGGGATAACGCTCCTGCGCACGAAACGCGTATTGCTGGCGACCGGCAGCGAAGCAGCCGCTCTTCCCGCTGCGCCCTTCGACGGTCAGGTGGTGGTAAGTGCCCGGGAGGCGCTATCTTTTGATGCGGTGCCGGAACATCTGATCATTGCCGGTGGCGGCTATATCGGCCTGGAGATCGGCTCGATCTGGCGTCGTTTGGGGGCACGGGTAACGATCATGGAGATGCTGCCCACGATTTTGCCGACCATGGATCAGCAGGTGGCTGACGCGCTGTACCGCTCATTACGCAAACAGGGAATCCAGTTCAAATTGGGTACACGCATCACCGGGGTGCGCCGGATCGGCGCCAAAGGGATTGTCCAGTTTAATGATGGCAGCGGCAGCGAAGAGGTCGATTGCGACCGCGTGCTGATTGCGGTGGGACGCAGACCGCTCACCGACGGGCTGAATCTTGAAGAAGTGGGCATTGGCCTTGATGAAAAAGGCAGGGTCAGGATTGATGCAAATTACCGGACAACGCTGGCGGGGGTCTATGCCGTCGGCGACCTCGTTGCAGGGCCGATGCTGGCTCACAAGGCATCCGAGGAGGGGGTCGTCTGTGTCGAACGCATGGTCGGTCAGCATTCCATGGTTGAGTACGATTTCATACCCGGTGTCTGTTACACCTGGCCTGAGGCGGCCAGTGTCGGACAGACCGAGGAACAGCTCAAGGAATCCGGAATAGCGTACAAAACTGGCCGGTTCAACTTTTCGGCCCTTGGGCGGGCGCGCTGCATGGATGAGACAGAGGGTTTCGTCAAGATACTCGCCCATGCTGAAACGGATCGGGTTCTGGGGGTTCACATAATCGGGCCGCGCTCCTCCGACCTGATCGCTGAGGCGGTTGCGGTGATGAGCTTTGAAGGTACGGCCAGAGATATCGCACTGACCTGCCATGCCCATCCGACCCTTTCCGAAGCCATCAAAGAGGCCGCCCTGGACGTGCATAAAGAAGCGATTCACGCTTGAGAATACTGAGTTCACGGAGGATGTCATGGCAAAAAATCTGACAACCAAAATTCTAGAGACACATCTGGTCGAGGGTGAACTGAAACCCGGAACCGAAATATCCATAGCCATCGACCACACCCTGCTGCAGGATGCCACCGGTACCATGGCCATGCTGGAGTTCATCGCCATGGGGTTGCCGCGGGTGAAAGTGGAGCTGGCCGCCCAGTCAATCGACCACAACCTGCTGCAGACTGATTACAAGAACGCCGACGACCATGCCTTTCTGACGTCGGCAGCCATGAAGTTCGGAGTGCATCTCTCAAAGCCCGGCAACGGTGTTTCTCATCAGGTGCATCTGGAGCGCTTCGACGTCCCGGGCAAGACCCTGTTGGGGGCCGATTCGCATACGCCTACCGCGGCCGGCCTTACAATGCTGGCAATCGGCGCCGGAGGCTTGGATGTGGCGCTGGCTATGGCCGGCCATCCCTTTTCGCTTCCCTGTCCGAAGGTCATGGGAGTCAAGTTGACCGGCAAGCTTCCGGAGTGGGTTTCAGGCAAAGACGTCATTCTGGAGATGTTGCGGCGTCACACTGTCAAAGGTGGCGTGGGCAAGGTTATTGAGTATTATGGTACCGGGGTACACACACTTTCGGCCACCGATCGCGCCACCATCGGCAACATGGGGGCCGAACTGGGAGCGACCTCTTCTATCTTCCCGTCGGACGAACGAACGCGTGAATTTCTCGTTTCGCAGGGCCGTGGAGGTAGCTGGCAGCCACTGGCTGCCGACGAGGGGGCAACCTATGACGAATATGACGAAATCGATCTCTCCACTATTGAGCCGATGATTGCCTGTCCGTCATCGCCGGACAACGTGGTGCCGGTGCGCGAGGTTGAGGGGACGAAAGTAGACCAGGTCATCGTTGGCAGTTCGGTTAACTCCTCGTACCGCGACTTGATGACTGTCTGCCGGATATTAGAGGGGAGACGGATCGCGCCCGGTGTGCATTTTCACGTTAATCCGGGCAGTCGCCAGGCCTTGGAGAACGTCGCCCAAGATGGCGGTGTTCTGATGCTGCTGATGGCTGGGGTCAGTATCCACCAGTCAGGATGTCTGGGGTGCATCGGCATGGGGCAGGCCCCCGGCACTGACCAGATATCGTTGCGCACCTTTCCACGCAATTTTCCTGGCCGAAGCGGCACCAAGGGCGATAAGGTTTATCTCTGCTCACCCGAAACCGCGGCGGCGGCCGGCATTTATGGTGTAATTACCGACCCGCGCAAGCTGGGAGAGATCAAATCGTATCCGGCCGTGCAGAATCCGGAAAAATATCTTTTGGACGATTCCGGCATCGTATTCCCGCTGGAAGACAGCTCTGCGGTCGAGATCAAGAGGGGACCGAACATCCTGCCTTTCCCGGATTTCGAGCCACTTCCGGATTCCCTGCGAGCCACCGTCGTTATTGCGCTGGGGGACAATATCACGACCGATCATATCATGCCGGCCGGCAACAAGGTCTTGCCGTTACGGAGCAATATTCCGGCCATCAGCGAGCATGTCTTTGAACAGGTGGATGCGGAGTTTCCTGCCCGGGCGCAGGCAGCCGGAAATGGGGTTGTTGTTGCCGGCGAAAACTACGGACAGGGGTCGTCCCGCGAGCATGCCGCCATTGCGCCACGGTATCTGGGGATTCGCGCCAAGATAGTCAAAAGCTTTGCCCGCATCCATAAGGCTAATCTGGTCAATTTCGGCATACTGCCGTTGGTTTTCAAAAATCCGGCCGATATAGAACTTTTCAAGCAGGGTGAAGAGGTCTCGTTTCCCGATGTACGAAAGCTGATCGAGAGTGGGGCCGATCAGATTCCCGTGTATGTCGGCGATCGAAAGGTCATTACGTTGCTGGAAGTGTCCGGACGCCAGCGCCAGGAGCTCCTTGCCGGAGGTACGCTGAACTTTGTAAAACAGAATCGAAATTGAAGGAGTGGAAATGACAAGAAATACCCGTAAAACCAAGATCGTGGCCACCCTTGGACCTGTGAGCTCTTCACCGAAAATGGTTCAGAAATTGATTAAGGCCGGAGTTGATATATTCAGATTGAATTTCTCGCATGGCGAAAACTCCCAAAAGATGGAACTGATTCAGACCATTCGACGGATCTCGGATAAGTTGGGACGTCAGGTCGGTATCCTTGGGGACCTTCAGGGGCCGAAAATCAGGACCGGCAAAATGGCGGGAAACAGCATGAAGCTGGTAAAGGGGCAGGAAGTATTGATCACTACCGATGATGTGCTCGGTGGCGATGGCATAATTCCTACCATATACCGTTCCTTGCCGCACGATGTGCATCCCGGTTCGAGAATACTGCTGGATGACGGCCTGCTAGAGCTTAAGGTTGCGGCGCTTGAAGGTGAAAAAGTGCGCTGTCTGGTTGTTGTCGGTGGAGTGCTGAAAAATAACAAGGGAATCAATCTCCCCGGTGTCAATGTTTCGGCGCCCTGTCTTACCGAGAAGGATTTGATCGATCTTGATTTTGCACTCGAGGCAGGCGTTGACTTTGTTGCTCTTTCATTCGTGCGCACCGCCGAGGATATTGAACAGATCAAACAGATCATTGCTTCAAAAGGAAAAGATACGCCGGTCGTGGCCAAGATTGAGAAACCGGAGGCGTTGCGCAACTTCAAAAAAATCCTTGAAGCGACCGATGCCGTCATGGTGGCGCGTGGCGATCTTGGGGTCGAGATCGAGCCGGAAAAGGTGCCTATCTATCAGAAAAAGATCATCCAGGCCTGCAACAGGGCCGGCAAACCGGTCATTACCGCCACCCAGATGCTGGATTCGATGGTACGTAACCCACGACCAACCAGGGCCGAAACATCTGACGTTGCCAATGCTATTATCGATGGAACCGATGCCATCATGCTTTCGGCTGAAACGGCGTCGGGTGATTATCCGCTGGAATCCGTGGAGACAATGGTCCGTATAGCCAACGATGTAGAAAACACTGATTTCCTTGATGGCGCAGTCCATGGGGGCTCGGTTCTGACGGTAGCACAGGCGGTTGCGGAGTCGTCCTGCCGTACAGCATCCTCGCTCAAGGCCAAGGCAATTGTTGTCTTTACCAGGTCTGGCGGTACTGCCACCCTGATTTCGGCTTTTCGTCCCTCAACACCGATTATTGCATTTACAACCTCGCTGGAAATCCGCCGCCGTCTTTCTATCTACTGGGGGGTGCATTGCACTGACGTTGGCATAATGGAAAATACCGATCAGCAGATATCTGCGGTTGAGAAAAAACTGCTGGCATCAGGATTTCATAAGAGTGACCTGGTTGTTATTACCATGGGGATACCGATCGAAACTCGTGGATCGACAAATCTTATGAAAGTACACGAACTTGGCACGCATGGTTTCTATGAGGTTTTTTGAGAATAGAATGAAAAAGTGAAACTGATTTTCGAATTGATCATTTTTACTTTGACAACCTAAAATCATTTATGATAAAAACCGAGTCCCTTTTGAAACGAATGTTTTTTGGGTGCTCAGAAAAAGATTGTTGCCGGGAAAAAAACTGTTGACAGTTGAGATTGATCTGGGTATGTTGTTCGTCTGTTTGACCGCTGGTCTTTGAAAACCGAATAGCAGTTTGTGTAGTGATTGCGGTAATTATTTTGTCAGTAAGAGATTTGAGTTTGTTTAATCAAGCTTTCAGTAATTCAACTGGAGAGTTTGATCCTG
>JAJYBH010000144.1 GCA_021779135.1 Deltaproteobacteria bacterium | reverse complement strand
AGGGCGTGAATGACATAACAACCATTTTCAACCTGATGCCTCCCCTGGGAATCCTGAGCATCGCCGCCTGGCTGGAACAACATGGCATTGAAGTAGAAATTATTGACGGGTACGCCAACCGCGAATCCCACGAGGTGATGGTAGCAAAAATCATCGCTTCCGGCTGCAGTGCCGTCGGTTTTTCCTGCACGACCTCGTCATTTCCTGAAACGAACCGCATTGCCACCCATCTAAAGGAGAAGGCCCCGAATATAATTACTGTGCTTGGGGGAGCCCACGCCTGCACCATCGGCGCGCCCCTGCTGGATTCCTACCCGGCCATCGATTACCTGGTGATCGGCGAGGGTGAAAATACCATGCTGGAACTTAGCCGGGCCGGTTTCAGCAACGTTGAGTCCATACCCGGCATCGCCTATCGGGACAGTGACGGCAATGGCACGCTCACATCGCAGCGCGAGCTTATCAAGGACCTGGACAGCCTCCCCTTCCCGGCCTATCACCTGTTGCCGAACTTTCCCAGGCTCTACAAGCTGCCGCTCTTCAGCTACCCCAGGTCGCCCAACACCAGCATCATCTCCAGCCGCGGCTGCCCCTACGCCTGTTCCTACTGCGACCGCTCCGTCTTTTCAAGAGGATTCCGCTTCAATTCGCCCGAATACATACTGGAGCACGTAGCCATGTTGAGCAGGGACTACGGCATCCGTCATGTATTCTTTTACGATGACCTGTTCACATTCGACCGCACTCGGGTGGCCGAGTTCTGCAACTTGAAGGCAAAAAAGGGGATCAAGGTCAGCTACAACTGCATCGCCCGCCTGGAACATGTGGATGCCGAGCTATTGGCGCTGCTGAAAGGGTCCGGCTGCTGGCAGGTCAACTTCGGCATCGAATCCGGCGATCCGGAAGTACTGAAGAAACACCGCATATTCTATGGACTTGATGAAGTGGGACAGAAACTGCAGATGGTCAAAAAGGCCGGCATGCGGGTCAAGGGACTGTTCATGGTCGGCCTACCGGGTGAGAATGAGGCCGCTATCCGCCGGACCATTGACTATGCCCTGTCTCTGCCGCTGGACGAGATCAACGTCACCAAGTTCACCCCCTTCCCTGGCGCGCCTGTTTACAAAAACATCCGTGATTTTGGCGAGTTCGACGAAAACTGGGAGCTGATGAACTGCATCAACAGCGTCTTCGTGCCTTCAGGGATGACCAGAGAACAGGTTGATAGCCTGTATGACGAATTCATCCGCCGTTTCTATCATCGTACGAATATCACTCTGGGCTATGCCAGGATGCTCTGGAAGTCGCCCCACAGCATCTATTCCTTCCTGAGCCACCTGCCACAGATATTGTCCTTTCAGTTGAAACAGAAGTGGTAATTGACCGTTGTTCAGGCTTTCCTGCTTTTATTTATTGCCATCCGCACCGGAGAAATCGACCCATGTTAAAAACAATCCTGCCCCTGTTCTTCACCCTTTTCATCCTGCTGTCCCCCTTAAACTCCCTAGCCGACAACGCGGCTTCCACCGCCAGCAGGGAATTTGGCTTTCTCACCGGCTACGGCAGTTCTTTTGTGGGATTTGGCACAACCCGTCACCGGGTGCAGACGTGGGACGCCATCCTGCGTGCAGGCTTTTTTCTCTCGGACGAGGTCGGTAAAGGGAGTTGGTACCAGGGAAGACACGAGGTAATGCTGGAGCTCCCCTATCACCTGGCAATAAATTATGGCGGGCGCTCCATGGTGGGCGGCTACATGCTTGGCCACTGGCGGTTCACCAGCCTGGACAAGGTTGTTCCGTATGTCCTGGCTGGCGGCGGCCCGTTGTTTGTGGACCTGGGACTGCCGACCATGGGTACAAAGCTCTGTTTTTCCTATCAGGGAGGGGCGGGATTGCAATATCTCGTCAACAAGAATACGGCGCTAAGTTTTGAATACCGCTACCACCACATTTCAAACGCCGGTACCGCCAGCCCCAACGAACCGATCAACTCCAACAAGATCCTGCTGGGGATTTCATTTTATCGCTGATGCCACAAGGCAAGCCTCACATGATATCCCGGCGGAGCAGCTCAGCCTGCCGCACGGTCTGATCCTCCCTCGGCTGGATGCGGCTGAAACACTCCTTCATCCGCAGGGCACTCACCTCTTGCAACGCAGCGCAAGGCCCTTCAAAAAACCTCTGAAAATCTGGTCACTGCACTCTTTATAATGCGTGTTTCCTTCTTTTCTGAATAATGCGCTCAGATCATTTTTCGAGATTTCAGCACGGCCGGACTTAAAAATCGAGATCATATCATCCTCTTTCAAGTCCAGTGCGATCCTCAGCTTTTTCACAATGGCGTTCCTTGTCAGCGGGACAACCGGTTTTGCAGTCGGTGCCGGCGAACCATCGAGCCTGCCCCTTTTGTGGATAATCAAGCCATCCAGGAAAAACCCCAAAATTGGATCACTGCA
The DNA here is from genome assembly GCA_021779135.1 of Deltaproteobacteria bacterium. Taxonomy (GTDB): domain Bacteria; phylum Desulfobacterota; class Desulfuromonadia; order Geobacterales; family Pseudopelobacteraceae; genus CAIPTY01. The sequence continues at coordinate 4,289 of JAJYBH010000144.1, read as the reverse complement.
TGGTATATACCCGTCTTCCTTTTCTGCTTTTAACAGGGCTGAAAGCGTTGACTCCCCGATCTCGCGGCCGGACAGCCTGAATATCTGAATCATTTCCAAGTTATCGATATCCAGTGCTTCCTGAATGCTTCGCAGAGTGTCGTTATTGGCCATGTTGGTCTCCGTTTTTGGTATCCTATTGATAAATGAAAAGGCTTTGCGGGTAATCCCACAAAGCCTTTGATCAATTATGGTACCGGAGGTCGGACTCGAACCAACATGGGGTTGCCCCCGGCAGATTTTGAGTCTGCTGTGTCTACCATTTCACCACTCCGGCGTACAAACAATGTATATCTGCAAAAGTAGCCCGTCGTCAAGCACTAATCCAGTTTTTTATCCTTCAACACCGAATAAATGCGTAAATAGTGTTGACAGGGTTTTATTCGTTTGGTATATAAAGAATTCATTTTTTGGGGGTGTAGCTCAGCTGGGAGAGCGCTTGAATGGCATTCAAGAGGTCGACAGTTCGATCCTGTTCACCTCCACCAAAAAAGCCAAGGACTTACGAGAGATCGTGAGTCCTTTTTTTGTACATGTCGCCTACCGTACACCTGTAGCATTGGGGCCATCGAGAAAACACCATGTCTGTAACAATACGCCCCCCGGCAAAACATCAGCCCAAAGGTCTAACTGTCCACTACGAGGATAAGGATATCATCGTGGTGGAAAAACCGTGCGGCCTCTTGACGATTGGAACGGACCGGGACAAGTCGCGCACGGCCCATACTATCCTCAACGAGTATGTCCGCAAGGGGAATACCCGCTCTCGAAACAGGGTCTATATCGTTCACCGCCTGGACCGCGAGACCTCCGGACTTATTGTATTCGCCAAGAGTGAAACAGCGAAAATACATCTGCAGGGGCACTGGCAGGAAACCGACAAGCGCTACCTCGCTGTCGTGTATGGTCTGATGACTCCGAAGGAGGGTACGATCAGCAGCTATCTGACCGAGAACAGGGCCTTTACGGTCTATTCCACTCCTGACCCTGCTGTGGGAAAATTGTCGCATACCGAGTATACGGTACTGAAACAGGCCAACGGGTTAAGCCTGCTGGAAATCCACCTTCTCACCGGCCGCAAGCACCAGATACGTGTGCATCTGTCGGAAAGGGGACACCCCATCGTGGGAGACAAAAAATACGGCAAGGGGATCGATGCCCATGGTACGCTGGCCCTGCAGGCCAGAGCGATCTCATTCACTCACCCGCTCAGCGGCAAACGTCTGACCTTTGAAACTGGCATCCCTGATTATTTTACCCGTCTGATGGGGAAGATAGAGCTGCCAACAGCTTGATTCCGGGTACGCCTCCCTCGAATACAAACTAGTTACCATCTCGCAGACCGAGCACTGTGAATTTAAAAAAATACTGATATACTCTCGACAGATATGCGTGAATCCGGGAGAACATCATGAAAGAAGCCATGTTCTACGAACGGGAGGCAGGAAACCGCGTGCGCTGCGGCCTGTGCCGCTTCCGTTGTCTGATCGACGACGGTGCCCGCGGCATCTGCGCCGTCCGAGAGAATCGAGGAGGTACGCTCTACAGCCTGGTCTACGGTAAAGTATGTGCCGAGCATGTGGACCCTATAGAAAAAAAACCGCTCTTCCATGTCATGCCGGGCAGCACAACGTACTCCATCGCCACGGTGGGATGCAATTTCCGCTGCCGGCATTGCCAGAACTTTGCTATCTCTCAAGTAGATCGAAATGCACCCATCCGGGGCGCTGAGCAGACACCGCAGGAGATTGTACGGCGCGCCATAGGCAACGGTTGCCGTTCCATTGCCTATACCTACACTGAGCCAACGATCTACTTCGAGTTTGCTTACGACACGGCACAACTCGCCCGAGAAGCCGGGTTAAAGAACATATTCGTCACCAACGGCTACATCAGCAAAGAGGCTCTGGCTACAATTGCCCCTCTTCTGGATGCTGCCAATATCGACCTGAAAGGTTTTTCAGAGGAGTTTTACCGCGATGTTATCCATGCCCGACTTTCCGAGGTTCTCGACTCCATAATTGAATATCGCAAGCAGGGTATCTGGCTCGAAATCACCACCCTGATCATTCCGGGTCTCAACGACTCCGATGCCGAACTGCAGGGCATCGCTTCGTTCATTGTCGCCAACCTGGGAATCGACACCCCCTGGCACGTGAGTCAGTTCTACCCAACCTACCGCTTGACCGATCACCCGCGAACACCGCTGGCGACCCTGCGCAAGGCACGCGACATCGGCCGGACCGCCGGATTGCGCTATGTCTATGAGGGCAACATCCCCGGCGCGGGAGGTGAAAACACCTGCTGCCCGTCCTGTGCGAGCATTATTATCAAGCGCAATGGTTATGCCATAGAGAGCGCCAGGATCAGAGATGGGGCCTGCCCCGACTGCGATGCCTTCATAGCCGGCATCGGGTTGTGAAGCCGATCAACCAGGAGGCAAACAGGTGGTCAGTTTTTTTTGCGTTTTTTCCAAAAATATTATATTCAATTCAAGCCTATCCCGATTTTCCGCATCAGGAGCGAAACATTTAGCGTGAATAACCGAGTTGTTAATCAGTTCAAAACTAAATTTCTAAAAAGTGACGGAGACTCAAATCATGCGAATTGTACTCATTGAAATTCTTTTGATTACAATTAGTTGGATTGTGGCACCAGTTTCTAGCCTATCCGCTGCTGAAACCGGATGGAATGAAGCCGGCGTCAGAATGGGCATTCAGATTGCCCCCAAACGCGAACATTTTCATCAGTATGAAGCATTCGCGGTGTATGGCCTGCCGTGGGACTGGAGGAACTCTTCAGGGTGGGGCTTGACCCCGCAAGCCGAAACTTCTCTCGGGGTTCTCCATGGCGGAGGAGAAACCGGCTTTATCGGTTCAGTAGGCACTGCGCTTGTTCTCAATAAGCGAGGGAACGGCTTTACAACTGATGTCGGTATTAATGTCAATGTCCTGGACAGACGTCAATTCGGCTTGCAGGATTTTGGAAGCATTCTTGAGTTCGGAGCCTTTCTGGGTGTAAATTACCGCTTTAACAACGGTCTTAAAGTTGGGTACCGGCTTCAGCACATCTCAAATGCGCACATTTTCTACGCAGAAGAAACTCCCAACCCCGGTCTTGACATGCATCTGTTTGGAATAAGCTATTGTTTTTAGCCTGGAGAAACTTGCTCAGACATTGAAGACTACCCTTCCGATGCAGGAATAACTTGATATTCAGAACCAGTAACCATGAAAGCCGCATCCAATCATTCCAGCTTCAGGGTGAACTTTGGTTTCTGCCTACCCGGAAAAATATTCCAGCATTTAAAGGACCTACCCCGTGCCGTTTCAGGCCATGCTCAGGATTTTTATACTCGTTGTATTCGCCTACGCAGCCTACGTCTTGCTCATATTTATTCTGCAACGCCATCTCATCTACCCCGGCCGTAACATACGGGTGAGCGGCCAGATACCGGCCGGTATTGTGCCCATTGTGGTTATCACTGCCTCGGGTCATAACGAAGCGTGGTTCATGCCGCCTCTCAAGCTGAGGCAGGGAGAGCGCCGGCCGCTTGTGATCTTCTTTCACGGCAACGGCGAGGTTATCGATTATCTGCCGGACCAGGCAGAGGGATTCCGTGAGCTGGGGATGGGGGTGCTGCTGGTGGAGTATCCGGGGTTTGGTCGCTGCACAGGGAAACCAGACGAGAGCAGCATCACCGAGACGGCGGTCGCCGCTTATGATGCCGTGCTAATGCGTGATGAGGTAGATCCGGAGCGGATTGTTCTCTTCGGACGTTCGCTGGGCGGGGGGGCGGCCTGTGTGCTTGCCGCCCGGCGCCCGAGCGCAGCCCTGATCCTGCAGTCTGCGTTTACCTCCATAAGACCATTTGCACGCCGTTTTCTTGTCCCAAGCTTTCTTGTCAGGGATGTGTTTGACAATAGCAAAGTCGTAGCGGAGTACCGGAGGCCGGTGCTGTTTTTCCACGGTAACGGCGACACTACGGTACCACCGGAACACAGCCGCGAGATGTTGCGGCTGTCACCCCACTCCCGCCTCGTCGAGTTGCCATGTGGCCACAACGATTTTCCACCTGATTGGCAAGAGTTTTATCTGATAATCGCTGGATTTCTAAAAGATGCCGGAATTGTACGTTAGAACTGAAACAGTGGTTTTTTTTACACTCCAGATGCTACGGTTAAAATCCCGTCACCAACCCCACCAAGCAATCGATGCATCATGAAACTCTAAGATGACGTATCCGGTTA
>JAJYBH010000143.1 GCA_021779135.1 Deltaproteobacteria bacterium | reverse complement strand
CAGGTAATTGGCGCTGATCAGTGTCCAGTACCTGCCGAAATGATCGATCGGGTAGGTTCCGGTCGCGCCCAGCAGCAGCAGGCTGGTCTGGCCGGGGGACAGGAAACCTCCGCTGCGGGCGCTCACCATGAGTGAGATGACATAATACAGAACATTGACCGAGATAATCGACTTGACCAGCCAGTCTCCGCTCATCGCCCCCCGTGTCCAGTTCATGAACTGCCACCAGGGAGCGGAACGCGATGTGCCGCACCATGAACAGACCGCTTCGTTGCTGCCGATCAAACGGTGGCAACGCGGACAGAGAATCGCCCGTTGTGTCATCAGTACACCTCGCAAAATCAGGAGTTCGCATCTGAAGGCAACAAGCCGTCAAACACAAGTATTCAGAGCATTTACTTCACTACCGTTACTTCATTTCAGCCGAAAAATAAAGAGCCTATACATTTATCCCGCTTGCCTTCCGAACCTGGCATGGAAGATTACCAGCCCTGCAGGGCCATTACTCAAACAAGATTTCCAACTGAACAAGAAAACAGGCGAAAAAACGGGGGTTGCGTGATCTGCAACCCCCATTTCAAGAATCCGGCTCAAACTATGACCATTTAGTGATCCGGCTCAAGCGGTACCGGATCGCAGACGCTGCCCTTGTCGTGGGCAGTGGCTCCGCATCTGGCACAACTGAACTCAGGGTTGCCGGTCAGTTTGTTCAGCTTCCGTGAGTCGGTCACAGCGCATACTTTTGCATGTGTGCCTGACATAACGTACGCCCCCTTTTTCGATAATTCTTCTGCTCATACTTGGTATAATAATCCCTTTCCGAGCAAAAGAACAGCGGGCGGGGCGGGCGACAGCCACCCTTTTCCCCGGATAGTTAAAAACCGAACCGCAGACCAAGCGTGGCACTGTGGTTGTAATAATCCATCTTGAAGGATTGACCGTTGGCTTCGGTGAACTTGGGTTTAATGCTGCTGAAAAAACGATAGCCGAGATCGAGGCTCAGGTGATTGGTCAGCGCAAAATCGACCCCGGTCCCGAACTGGTACGCAAAGACAACGGATGTTCCAGTGCCCAGGGGCTGACCGGTTACCTTCAGTCCGGAGGCATCCATACGGGCTGCGCCAAGCCCGCCGCCGACATACGGCGACCAGGGAGTAGCGTTGTGGAAGACGCCGAAAAAGTTGAGCAGCAGGCTGTCCACGGTCAGGTCGCCATCCCCCTTGAAGCCCCCTTCGGCAAACTTGACCTGGTCGAGCCGGTTGCTGCGGCGGGTATATTCAAGCTCGATCCGCCCCTCACCGACAGGGTCGCCGGGTGCGAAGTCCCAACCGGCGACGGCGCTGCCTTGCAGGGCCGGATCAAACTTGAGGATGAAGCTTCCCTGGTTGTCGGAACCCTCGGAGTCCATCAGCGCGTTTCCCCCGATAAAAGCCCCCACGTAGGGGCCGGAGTGCTGGGCCATGGCCGCGCCGCAGAGCACGAGCGGCAGGCAGAGGGCGATTATCATCTGGCAGGTTCGTTTCATGTAGTTCCTTCCCGGCATCGGTAATGTAAATTCCTGCTAAGGTACGGTGATCGTAACGCTCTTGCTTAGACCGCCAAACGTGGCGGTCAAGGTTGCCGAACCGCTGCCGACCGCCACGACCTGTCCCGGTTGACTCGTGCTGTCGGCCAGGATGGCGACATTCGGCTTGTCGATGGACCAGACTGTATCTTCGGTCACATCCTTGATGGTGGTGCCGGTATAGGTCGCCGAGGCAGAAAACTTGACCTGATTTCCAACGTTGAGAGTGCCAGGTGTGATGGCCAGGCTCTGGAGGGTGCGTGTTGTGACCGTCACGGTGACCGATGGTGATGGTGTCAGACCGCCATACGAGGCGTCGATGATGACGGGACCGGCGGCCGCCGGGACTCCGCTGATGCGTCCCTTTGCAAATGCACTGCTATTGTCGACCGTGGCTTTTGTGGTGTCTCTGGATGACCAGGTGCTGCTGGCGGTCACGTCCTGGGTCGAGCCGTCAGTAAAGGCGGCTATCAGAGAGAAGCGTGTGCTGGCCCCGGCGGTCAGGTCCACGAAGCCGGTCGGGGGGGTGATCGTAAGGGTCTGAAGTGTCGGGGCGCTGACAATCAGACTGGACGTGGCGGTCAGCGTGCCGGATTTGGCCGTAATGGGCGTTCCCGTAGTCACTCCGAGCGCATTGAGCCATACCAGGTTGCCGCCAGCCTTGGTCACCGTGGCGAGGTTGGAATCTGCCGTGGACCAGGCAACCGCCCCGCTGATGTCGCGGGTAGAGCCGTTGCTGAAGGTTCCGGTGGCGGTCAGGCGGGTGACCGTGCCATTGGCCAGCGTAACCGTGGCCGGTGCGATGGTGAACCCGGTCAGAGTGCCTCCCGTGACCTTGAGGTTGGTTGTACCTGTGACGCCTGCAAGAGCGGCACTGATGACGGCAGTTCCCTGCGCCAGGGTTGTGGCTGTGACACTGGTTGTCCCACTCGCCGGTATTGTCGCCAAATCTGGCCTGGACGAGAGCCAGGCAACCTGGTTGGTGATGTCTGGTGTTGTTCCGTCGGAGTAGGTGCCGGTGGCCGTGAAATTCACCGTGGACAGACTCAGCACCGAGGGGTTGGCCGGCGATACCGCTATCGATTGCAGCACCGCTGGTGTGACGGTCAGTATCGTTGTACCGGCGGGGATGCCGCCAAAGGTCGCGGAAATTGTCGCGGTCCCAATGGTATGGGACTGGGCAAAACCCTTGCTGGCAGGGGCGTCACTGACTGTCGCCACGGCTGCTGTATCCGATGCCCATACAGCATCAAAGGTCAGGTCCTGGGTTGTAGTATCGGAGAATGTGCCGGTTGCGGTGAATTGGGTGGTCAAGCCATTGGGAATGGATGGATTGGCGGGGGTGATCGCAATGGCAGTGACGGTCGCCGGGCTAACCGTCAGCGGGTAAATAGCGGATGTTACTCCCCCTACACTGGCGGTCAGGCTGGCGGCTCCGGCGGAAGCGCCGAATACGCGGTTATTGTTCGGACTGGCATAGGGAAACGAGGCAGTAGAGGCATTGCTCGACCAGGAGGTTACCTGATCGGTAATATCACGGGTAAACAGGCCCGAGTAATCACCTATTACCGTGAGCTTGGTGGAGGTCAGCGCGGCAATGGTATGGGAAGCCTCGATGGCCGGATCAGCGGCAACGATCCTGATCGAGGTCAACGGGGTGAAATCATTGTGCCGGGTCGGAGTTCCATTGTATCCGCAGCCTGCTACCACCAGCAAAAGAAAGCCTGCCCATGACAGTTTGATCATGCCCACCCTCCAGGAAAGTTAAGGAATAGAATGACAGCCGCCCCTGCTATCCTCAAGCTTCGCAGCAAGACGGGCGGAAGGGGTACCTAGATATCATCTTCTTTATACCGGTCGATAAAAATCTTCTTGTCCAGACGGTCGAGTCCTTTGGCGAGCAGACGGAATCCGAGCATGATCAGGATCAGTCCTCCCACCGCGAAAGGGATGCTTCTGATTGCCAGGGCCGTTATCCCGATCGTCATGTAGACGATTCCCAGTATCTGGCTGCTTCTTTGCTGCTCCACTCCCCTCTTGCTTACCGAAAAAGAGTAGAATTGATGGCAAATCAACAGAATGGGGATGATTATCAGGGCTTCAAAATACGTGCTCATGCTGACCTCTGCTATGCCGTTTAAACTGAAAAAAGGATACCACGATTTTGACCCGCGTACACAGGATTAATAGTTAAGTATCCAGAACGCTTCGTACCTTGCGTAACAGCTCCATCGGGGGAATGGGCTTGGATACGAGTTGCAGGCCCTCTTCAAGCGCCAGCTTCTGCTGGACGATGTCCAGCGCATAGCCGCTGGCAAAGATTGTCTTTATGTCGGGCCGCAGCTTTTTAATCTCATCGCTTGCATCCTTGCCGTTCATTTCAGGCATGATCATGTCGAACAAGAGAAGTTGGATCGCATCGGCATTTTCCCTGAACTTGCGCACCGCTTCGGCGCCGTTTACGGCCTCTATCACCGTATAGCCGTACTCCGTCAGAACAGTCGCCGACATATTTCTCACAATATCATCATCCTCCGCGAGAAGTATCGTCTCCCTGCCCCGGGCAGGAGATTCATCCCCGCTCGGCAGGTAATCCTCCGCGGTCCCTGATGCAATCAGAGGCAGATATATCTTGACGGTCGTGCCATGGGCGTGCTCGCTATCGACATGTATAAGACCCTCATGCTGTTTGACGATGCCATACACGACCGCAAGTCCCAGCCCCGTGCCCTTGCCGATCTCCTTGGTCGTGAAGAAGGGCTCGAAGATCCGCTTTTGCGTCTCGGTATCCATGCCTCCGCCGGTATCGGAAACCGTGATAATTGCATAAGTCCCCGGCATGCCGGGGCCATGGGCCGTTGCATAATCTTCATCGATATAGGTCATGCCCGTGCTAACCGTCACAATGCCGCCACGAGACATGGAATCGCGGGCATTGGTCGCCAGATTTACCAGTACCTGTTCAAGCTGAAACTCATCCGCCAAAACCGGAAGCGTTGTTTTGTGGAATATTGACTTGATCGTAATGTCCTCGCCAATCACCCTGTTCAGGAACTTTTCGGCTTTGGCAACGACCTTGTTCAAATCCACCGGTTTTCTGTCGAGAACCTGTTTTCTGCTGAACTGCAGCAGCTCCCTGGTAAGGTGGACAGCCCGGTCTGACGCCTCAAGTATACGCTGTATAAAGTGCCGTTGCGGATCATCCTTCGCTATCTTTTTCAGGGCTATGGTCCCGTAGCCAATGATGCCGGTCAGGATATTGTTGAAATCATGGGCGATACCTCCAGCCAGAGTCCCGATGGAATCCATCCTCTGGGCATGGTTGAGTTGCTCTTCGAGTTTGTGCTGCTCTATTTCCAGGAGGTTGCGGGCGTGAAGCTCATTCTGCAATGACTTTGCGGTCTCCTCAAGCTCGGCGGTCCGCTTGTGCACCTCTTTTTCCAGATTTTCGCTGTAGAGCAGCAGATCGATCTCATTCTGACGCCTGGCGAAAACCTTCTCCGCGGCAATCCAGCTTCCGACTGCCAGCAACAGCAGCAACACTATGAAAATGGAGATATATTTGTTCCGGATGATGCTCGTTTCAGCATGGAGAAGCGGTGCGGGGATGAAAGAAACGATTTTCCAGCGGTAATCCTGTCCGGGAGTACCGTTGGCGGCAATTGAACCGGCGCTCAGGGATTCAGCTACAGAAGACAGCGGATGGACGGTCGCAAAGGTGAAGAGACCGTCACTGGTAATAAACTGGCCGTTATCCGCGGCATTGATGGTCCGCCACGCTTCCGGATATGAATTCCCGAAGGTTTTCTGTCTCTTGTTCTCATACATGAACCCCCATTCATCGGCGGCGGTATCGCTGACCAGCCAATAGCCATCCCGGTTTAACAGCATGTGCTGGCCGGGAGAACCAGATGAGAGTTCTTTCAGATTCCTGATGAGATTCTCGGCCAGATAGTTGAAAACGATGATGCCCTGTTTCCGGCCTGAAGTATCAAAAATGGGAGTTCCGAAGCGGATCGTCGGCTTGAGGGGTTGCTCGATGCGGTCGTTCTCGATGTTCAGGTCGAGGGGGGAAACATACACCTCCCCTTTTTTTAATGAAAAGGTCTCTTTGAAATAATATCTGTCACCCTTGAACTGGAGCTGATTGTCCGGTACAACGAGAGACGAATCTTTCAGTAAATTGATCCGTATCGATTCCATGCCCGAGGAATCGAGAATCCGGACCTGATCGTAAATCCTGCTCACTCTGCTGAAAAGTGCCAGGTCTTTTTCAAGCGCTTCCCGATGGTCGCCTGGAGAGGCGAACAGTTTCAGCAACTGTGCCTGTTCGGCGAAAAAGAGCAGGTCCGCGATAACCGGACTAAAATTGTTGCCAATTTTGTTTTTTTGGAGATATACCGTGCTTGCGGCCTGGCGTTTCAAATTGTTCCGAACCGGTTTGACCTCCTCCCGATACATCACCGTTAGGATCACGGCCGCAAGAATAGCCACGGGCAGAAAAAAGGCGAGCGCTGTTTTCGCTTTGCGACCTGCCAGATGCTGCGTTACCTTGATGTTGTCAGGCATACCAGACCCTCCGCGCTCAGGCGCCTCTGCAACGCATTGCAATTGTAACTATCTTATCCGAATATAGGAAAATTACCATGCGGTCCGATAATCGACCAGCACTTTTTGTAGAATCAGCAGGCAAGAAGTGAAGAACGAAAACCCACGAAACAAAAGACCCGGAGACTTACCTATGCCTGAAAGTCCCATCTCGCTTCCCTACCGCCGCTATGCCCTGGGCCTCCTTCTGGCGGTAAACCTGCTCAACTATATCGACCGGCAGGTGCTGTTCGCGGTATTCCCGCTGATCAAGATCGACCTGAATCTCAGCGATACGGCGCTCGGTTTTCTGGGAAGTGCCTTCATGCTCAGCTACCTGTTGATTGCCCCGCTCTTCGGCTGGCTTGGCGATCGCTGGAGCCGGACCAGGCTGGCTGCCGGGGGCCTGGTTGTCTGGAGTATGGCCACGGCCTTGGCCGGTTTTGCCCCCGGGTATCGGACCCTGCTTGCAGCCCGGGCCACCGTTGGGGTTGGTGAGGCCAGTTTCGGGACGGTATCGCCCGGTCTGATCTCCGACTTTTTTCCCAAGGAGCGCCGCGGCCAGGTATTGGCCTGGTTCTATGTCGCCATTCCGGTTGGCAGTGCGCTGGGCTATCTGCTT
>JAJYBH010000142.1 GCA_021779135.1 Deltaproteobacteria bacterium | reverse complement strand
CCCACCCCTGGGTCGATCGGGTGATCACGTTCAACCGCAGCGGTGAGCACAAAGGGATTAGCGGCAGGCTCAGGCTGGCGGCACACGTGCGGAAACAGGCTTTTGATGCGGCCATCATCCTGCCCAACTCCTTCGAGTCCGCCTTGATCCCCTGGCTGGCCGGGATCCCGCACAGGCTGGGAAAGTCAAGCGATGGTCGCGGTTTCATGCTGACGGAACGCTACCATCCCGATGTCCACAAGCCGGTTGCCCATGAGGTGACCTACTACCTTGATCTTGTGCGACACTTCGGCATCGACGGACAGGCGAGCGCACCACTGTTAACGGTCACGCCCGCGGAAGATAGCGCCGCCGCCGCCCGACTGGCGGAACAGGGTATCAGCGCAGGCGAATTTGTCATCGGGATCAACCCCGGGGCAGCGTTCGGTTCGGCCAAACGCTGGTATCCCGAACGCTTTGCCCAAGTCGCCGGTCAGCTGGCGGCAGCCTGGAACGCCAAGGTAGTCATCTTTGGCGGGCCGGGTGAGACCGATATCGCCGCCGGGATTGAGCGGCACCTGGGCGGACAGTGCTGCAATCTTGCAGGCACTACGAGCCTGCGGGAATTGATGGCCTTGATCCAGCGCTGCAGCTTCTTTGTCACTAACGACTCCGGCCCGATGCATATTGCCGCGGCCTTCGGAGTCCCCCTGGTGGCGATTTTCGGCTCGACCGACCATACAACAACGTCACCCTGCACGGATAAGGCCGTTATTGTCCGCAAGGACGTGGCCTGTGCACCCTGCAAGCTGCGGGAATGCCCGACCGATCACCGCTGCATGACGGCAGTCACGGCGGATGATGTGGTTCAGGCCGCCCTGTGCCTGCTGGGAAAAACAACAAGGATTTTATGATCGCCTTCAAACGATTACTGGCCTTTACCAAAGGCTACTGGTTGCGCATCACCATCGCTGCACTGGCTTCTATGGCTGTTGGCGGGATGGATGGGGCATTCGCATATTTTATTTCTCCGCTTCTCAAAAAGATCTTCCAGACCCAGGACCTGACCATATTCAAGTTTCTGCCGCTCGGCATCGTCGCCATCTTCACGCTGCGCGGTCTGTCGCGTTACCTGAATGACTATTTCATGCGCACGGCCACCCAGCTGGTGGTCCAGGATATTCGCAACCTGCTGTACGCCCGGAATATGGCCATGGGGTTGCGCTTTTTCGGCAGCCAGAGCACCGGCACGCTTATGTCCCGGGTGCTCAACGATGTGATTGTCATGCAGGAAGGCATGATCAGCCTCATATTGGGCGTATTCCGTGATGGTATATCAGCCGCAGCCCTGTTGGGCGTGATTTTCTACCGCAACTGGCAACTGGCGTTGATTTCTTTTCTGGTTATCCCGCTGACGGTCTATCCGGCTCAGAAGATCGGCAAACGGCTCAAGAGCATTTCCCGCCAGAGCCAGGAAAAGATGGGCGATATCGCCAGCATCCTTCAAGAGACCTTTTCCGGCATCAAGGTCATAAAGGCCTTCAGCCTGGAACAGCGCTCCATTGAAAAATTCAGGGAAACCAATCTCGGCTATTATGTCTTCATGAGAAAGTCGATCAAGTACGGCAATCTCTCAACGCCCATCATGGAGTTCATCACGTCGCTCGGCATTGCTGCAGTGGTGTGGTTTGGCGGTATCAAGGTCATGAGCGGGCAGATGTCGGCCGCCGATTTCTTCTCTTTTATCACCGCCATGGCCCTGGTGTATTCCCCCATCAAAAAGCTCAATAGTTCCTTCAACGACTTTCAGCGCTGTCTTGGCGCGGCCGAGCGTGTGTTTGAGGTAATCGATAAAAAACCGGAGATCGTTGACGCACCCGATGCGCTTCCCCTGGATCTGGTGCAGGGGGATGTGGATTTCCGCAATGTCTCCTTCAGATTCGGAGATGCTTGGGTGCTGCGCAATATCACCCTTTCCGCCCGCCGGGGCGAAATCGTTGCCCTGGTCGGCCCGTCGGGCGGCGGCAAGACCACCCTGGTTTCACTCATCCCCCGTTTCTACGATGTAACCGAAGGCGTGGTACAGGTTGATGGCCATGATGTGCGCTCCGTCAAGCTCGAAACGCTCATGTCCCAGATTGCGCTGGTGGACCAGGAAACCACCCTCTTTAACGACACCCTTGCCAACAACATCCGTTACGGCAAACCGGGGGCCTCTGACGTGGAGGTGCAGGCAGCGGCCCAGGCTGCCTTTGCCCATGATTTCATCTCTGAAATGCCGGACGGCTACGCTACGAACATCGGCGACCGGGGTGTGCGGCTTTCCGGCGGTCAGCGCCAGCGGATCTGCATTGCCCGTGCGTTGCTGAAAGACACGCCGATCCTGATCCTGGACGAAGCTACCAGCGCCCTGGACACCGAGAGCGAACAGATGGTCCAGAATGCGCTTAACAATCTCATGCAGAACCGGACCACATTCGTTATCGCTCACCGCCTCTCGACGATCCTGAACGCCGACCGGATACTGGTGCTGGACAAGGGTGAGATTGTTGAGCAGGGTTCACACGAGGAGTTGGTCAGCAGGGATGGTCTCTACAAGAAGCTGTACTCCATGCAATTCAAAAACACCGAAACTGAAACCGGCGCCGACTGATGCGAAACGGGTACCTGGCCGGGGCATGTCTGAACCATCGGAGTCCTGTGTGAGTTCGGTAACATTTGAGACAAAATGCTATGAAAAAGACTGGGAGATCCTGCTCAAGACCGGTCGCCTGGAGCAGATGATCAAGCGGAACTGCTTCGATTTTGCCGAGCGGATTCTCTATATCAACAATGTTGCCGATCCTGATCAGGTCAGATTCTACGCCGGTAAACTCAAAGAACGGGATGTCATCACCCAGTATGTCTTTGTCGATGAGTATGCCCGGGAGGCGCTGGACTTTTTCGGTCTCGACCGGGACAGCTTCAGAGGCGGGTACTACTATTCCATCCAGGAACTGGTGGGTATTTACCGATGCCAAACCGAGTATCTGCTCCACTTTGCCGGGGACAGTATGCTGGAAAAACCCTTCCACTGGATTGAACAGTCCATTGCCAAGCTGGAGGAGGACCCGCGGGTCAAGGTTGTCAACTGTCTGCCTGACGGCTCTGCCTGCGAGGCGGAAGCGCAGGCCTATGAGGAGGATGATAATTTTTGGCTGGGCTACGGTTTTTCAGACCAGTGCTACCTCATACGGACCGCGGACTACCGGCAGCGGATTTTCAACGAAACGCATCCGGCCTCGGAGCGCTATCCGCAGTATGGCGGGGAGCTTTTTGAAAGAAAGGTCGATTCGTGGATGCACAACCACGACTTCCTGCGGGCGACCTATAAAAATGGCAATTATCTGCACAGAAACTACCCTTCTAACCGGTTGGTCCGGACTATAGCCAGGATGGCGGGCAGATATGACAGGTGACCGGCATGCTGCACGACCCATCCTGGATGTGGCCTTCATAATCTATAACTACACATCAAAGTTACTGCTCAAGAAACAACTCGATTTTTTCAGGAGATCCGAACCTTCTTTTTCGTATTCCCTGACGGTTGTTGATGACGCCTCCCTGGACGGGTCGCGTGAACTGGTCAGCTCGTACCCGGAAGTTCATTCCGTTTTCCTGGAGGATAGCCAGGGGGTTGGCCGGGCTATCAATCGCGGCTTGGAGGTGGCACCGGAAAGCAGGTACGTATGCCTGCTGCATACGGATATAAATCTCAAGGCCGACGTGCTTGAATCCCTGGTGCAGCATTGCGACAGTCATCCGGAAGTACAGGTCTGCGCACCGATCATCTGTTTTCCCTGGGGTCAGCCGCAGAAGTTTGTATTCAATCCCAACTTGTTGACAATGTATTCCGGCAGCATTGACAAGTCGTTTTCAAAGTCCGTCGCCAAGCAGCTGAAGTCGACAAAGCAACCGTTGCGGGTTGCCGGCATCATCGGTCCGTTTATGTTCTGTTCCCGGGGGCTGGCGGTCGATAACCGGCTGTATGACGAAAGTTTCCGGCATTATTTCTGTGATATGGAGCTGGCTCATCGCCTGATGCGGCAGGGGGTTGTCTGTGAGGTGCTCACCCGCTGTTCGCTCGTGCGCCTGGGCGGCCAGACCAGTTTTATCAGGGATCAGGAACTGTTTTATTCGATGAAGTACGCGTATGTGAAAAGATTCCACGGCCAGAGGCATGCACGGCTGACTCTGCGGCGCGATATGCTCAGGGCGCGATTCAAGGTCAGTTCTTATAGGGCTATCAACAGGATTTTCCCCAGCAGCAAGCTGTCGTTTCAGGTTGAAAGGTATGCTACATTGTCAGAAATACTGGACAACGTGCGGAAGCATGCCGAATTAATGCCATAAGAAGAGGTAGCTACTCATGAAGTTGAGATTTATATGGCGGGCGCTCAAAGGCCGGTTTCGCGACCAGAAGTGTGAAGTCAGGGCCCTGCTGTCCGCGCTTGCGCCAGACGATGTGGCCGTGGATGTCGGCTGCAACAAGGGGAGCTATCTCTTCTGGTTGAGCCGGGCAGTTCCCCGTGGAAGAGTGGTCGCCTTTGAGCCGCAGCCCGTTCTTGCCGCCTATCTTAAAGAAGTCTGCGTGAAAACCGGCCTGCGAAATGTACGCGTGGAAGCGTCGGGGGTCTCGGATACACGTGGCCAGCTGACCCTGTATATCCCCGGAGAAAGCGATTCGCCGGCGGCTTCTTTTGAACAGGTCATTGCCAGGAATGAACCCTGCAGGACTGTTGATGTTCCGGTTGTGACGCTTGATGAGTACTTTGAGGGGCTTGAGGGGCGGATCGGTGCGGTCAAGATCGATGTCGAAGGGCACGAATTGGCCGTTCTGCGCGGCGCAACAGGCATCCTGTCCCGGTATAAGCCGGTGGTGGTGCTGGAGTGTGAAACCCGCCATCTCACAGGCGCAACCGTGCTGGATGTGGTGCGTTTTGTCGAGAACCTGGGCTACCATGGATCGTTTATCCAACGCGGCCGCCTGCATCCCGTTTCCGGGTTTGACCCTGAAGTCCATCAAAAGAGTGTTGGTGAGCGTTTTTGGGATTCAAAGGATTATTGCAACAATTTCGTGTTCGTCCCGAAGAGCAGATGACCAGAGACTGAGCTGTAAAGGTGACCATGACGATGCCAAAGATTTCTGCCTACATCATCGCCTATAACGACGAACCCAACATCGAAGGAGCGGTAAAGAGCGTGCTCTGGGCCGATGAAGTGGTGCTGGTTGACTCCTACAGCACGGACAGGACCGCCGCAATCGCCGAGGAGCTGGGTGCCCGGGTGGTGCAGATACCGTTCGAGGGCTTTGGCAAGCTGCGCACCTCGGCCATCGCCAGCACGCGCTACGAGTGGGTCTTCAGTCTGGATACGGATGAACGCTGCACCGATGCCGCCCGGCAGGAGATGCAGCGGATCGTCAACTCCGCCGATGCCGCCGATGCCTACTATGTGCCCCGCAGAAACCATTTCATGGGGCGCTGGATACGCCACTGCGGCTGGTATCCCGACTACCGCCAGCCGCAGCTGTTCCGCCGGGACGCCCTTGTGTTCAGCGAAGATATGGTTCATGAAAACTACACGGTCAATGGCCGGATCGGCCACCTTGTCAACTTCATCTATCAGGAGCCCTATCGCGACCTGTCGCATATGTGCCGCAAGCTGGAACGCTATTCGACGCTTGGCGCTGAAAAGGTACGGATCAGGGGAGAGTCATCCACCATGTGGAAGGCCCTGGCCCATGGCATGGCGGCTTTCATAAGGATATATTTTTCCAAGCGCGGCTTTCTCGATGGCTGGCCCGGTTTTGTCATCGCCTTCGGGAATTTTGAACACACGTTTTACAAGTATGCCAAGCGGGCTGAGCAGATCCGCACGGAAAAGGCGGCATGAGCAATCCCTCGCTACGGCACAACATTATCTGCTGTAAGAGCGGCAGGACCTTCCGGTCGACCGCAGGGGCCTTATGAACGCCGAAACGGAGAGGACGCACCAGGCGGTTGATGTCGCTTTCATCACCGTCAATTACAATACCCGGGCGCTGCTTGAAGCGCTGGTGACCTTCTTCAGGCACTCGACGCTCCCCTTCTCCTGGTCGCTGACGGTGGTTGACAACGCCTCCTCCGACGGTTCCCTCGAATTTATGGATTCCTGCCCTGATGTGGCGACGATCCGGAATGCCGAAAATATCGGCTATGGCCGGGCTATGAACCGGGGGGTAGCTGCCACGCGGAGCCGCTACGTCTGCGCCTTGAATACGGACGTGATCCTCAATGTCGAGGCGCTGACGGCGCTCTGGCGCTTCCTGGAGGACAACGGAACGGCCGGCATGTGCACCCCGGTTGTGCGCTATAACGATGGACGCATGCAGTTGTTCTTTTTCAACTTTTCCCTGTTGTTATACTACGGGGAATTTTTGGGGAAACTCTACGCCAAATTGATGAAGCTGCGGATCGCCTGCAGCCGGCAACCGGTTAGAATTAACGGTATCACCGGTGCGCTCCTTTTTCTGCGGCGCTCCTATATCGATGACAACACCCTGTTCGATGAGGACTTCTTCTTCTATTTCGAGGATACGGACCTGGCCTGCCGCTGGGAAAAGAAGGGGTATGCGTCGTACGCACTGCCCAGGTACAGCATCATTCATCTCGGGGGGCAATCGGGCAAGGGCAGAAACAACAGCCTGTATTACCGGGGGAAATACCTGTTCCTGCGCAAGCACTACGGCGAGGGGCACGCCCAAAGGATCAAGGCCCTCGATTACTGGAAAATCACCCGCAAGGTGATCGTCTACCGTCTTCTTTCCCTGATCTGCCCGACCGGGCAGGTCAGGCGGAAGCTGGCATCCTACCGGGACTACCGGCAGGAACTTACGTCAACCTGCCGGCCGGAGTGGCAATAATGTCTTCCGACCTGCAATCATCAG
>JAJYBH010000141.1 GCA_021779135.1 Deltaproteobacteria bacterium | reverse complement strand
CCTGGCGGCCGGCCGGACCAAGAGCTATGAGCGCCAGGCCGGGCATCCGGGGGGATGAGTGGCCGAGGTTTGCGTACGAGCACCGGCTGACAGACCCGGCCAGTGCCTTGAGAAACTGCAGACTGAGCTCGTAGAAGGACGTCGCGGAGCGGTGGAGGTCAAAATGGTCGTAGAGTCCCGCAAAGAAGATCGTGGTCAACTCACCGAGCCGGGGGAGTTCATCACACGCAGCAACCTCTTGTATCAGGTCGAGGCTGTGAGAGCAGAACCTGTCGTTGGCCGTCGCCAGGTCCTCGAGGGCATGAGACACTCCCGCGAGCATTGCCATGGCCTCTTCCGAACGGCAAAATTCCATCCGGCCAAGGACCACCTGGCGATAAGTCGCGGAAAAATCGCCGGTTGCACGCCAGGCGAGGAGATCACTGCCTTTAGCGGAGACCAGAAGCGCCATCAATCCTCCGTGCACTCATGTACGTCACGGGCAAGAAACTGCCGGATCGATTCGGAGGGAGCCGTTGTCAAAAGGGATACGCAAACCATGACGATGATGACAACCGGGGCGCCGATAAATGCCGAGGAGGTCGGCGGCAGAAGGCGGGTGACCACCGGCAGTGCGTCTCCGGCCACGAAAGGGAGGAAGGTGATCAGGAGTCCGGTCAGCATGCCGGCAATGACGCCGGCGGCGTTGGCCCGGTCCCACCAGATGCCCAGCAGAAAGGCCGGGAAAAGGGTGTTGCCGGCCAGCGCAAAGGCCAGGGCGGCGATCTCGGCAATCATGCCCCACGGCTTGAAGGTCAGCGCCATGACAACCAACGCCAGTATCAGGAAGAAACCCTTGGCAGCATAGACCTTGTCATTTTCGGAGGCCGCCGGATTTATCAGGCGCGGATAGATGTCATAGGAAAACGAGGACGAGCCGTTCAGCATCAGGCCCGCCACCGTCGAAAACGCGGCGCTCATCCCCCCGGCAACCAGCAGGCCCACCACCCAGAGCGGCAATCCGGCGTTGCTGACAGCGGTCAGTATCATCATATCGGCATTGGCCGGATCGGTTGAGAAGGGAATCCCGCTGCGGGCCTCAAACAGCCGGCCCAACACACCATACGCCGGGGCCGACCAGTAGATGAGGGCGATAAAGAACAGTCCCCACACCACACCCCAGCGGGCGTCGCGGATTCCGGGAACCATGTAGAAGCGGGATAACACATGCGGCAACCCGGCTGTACCGAACATGAGGGTAAAGCAGAGCGCCAGCCAGTGAAACAGGGAGACCCTGGAAAACGGCTCGGACCAGCCAAAGCCGAACTGCTGCTGCAGATCGCTGATGGCGGCGCCATAGCCGAACTGGGGCAGTATCCAGAAATAGCCCAGTTTGCGGGTCAGGAGCATCAACGGCAGGATAAAGGTGACTATCAGCACGAAATACTGCAGCTTCTGGTTGCGGGCCACCCCCATGGAACCGGAAACAACAATCAGAGAGACGACTATCGAGGCGGCCAGCACGACGGCCGGTATATAGGCGATGCCGAACAGCCAGGAGACCAGCAGTGCCATGCCGCGAAACTGGGCGACACTGTAGATGACGGTAATCAGAATGGAGATGCAGGCCACCAGCGTACGGGCGGCTTCGGATTCGTACCGGAAACCGACGAAATCCGGCGCCGTGTATTTCCCGAAGCGCCTGATCTGGCTGGCCATCAACACCAGCAGCAGTACATAGCCGCCGGTCCATCCCACCACAAAGGCCATGGCGTAATAGCCCTTCAGGTAGAACATCCCGGCCAGCCCCATAAAGCTGGCCGCGCTCATCCAGTTGCTGGCGATGGCGGCCCCGTTGCCGAGGCGGCTGGAGTACCCCCCGCTGAAACCGTATTCAGACGTCTGCCGGGAACGGGTACGCAGGCCCGATACGATGAACAGGGCAAACATGCCGGCAACGATCGCCAAGGGAAGCAATTGTACCGCGGAAGGATCCATTTATTCCCCCTCTCCTTTACCGCTGCCCGGAACCGTAAATCGCAACGAACCGTCCCGCCTCTGCGCCGAGTGGCGATCCATCCAGAAATTGAACAGTGCGCAGAGTATGATAAACCAGAGTGGGAGCAACTGGCCGGTCAGCCAGAAATGGATCGGAAGATTGAAAAAGGTCAGTTCGTCCAGGAGAAGGCCCGAATAATTGACCTCCAGCAGATACACGAATATCTGGAAACCCACTATCGAGACCAGCCAGCCCGCCAGCACCAGCCGGATCAGGCGCACCTCACCACGCATGGACTTGCCACGAGGCCTGAAGATGCTTATGCCGCTGCACTCGTCATGATCCGCCATGGTACCCTCCTGTTACGACAGGTTGCGGTAATGAATAAAATAGATCTGTTTCCCCTCGGCCATGAACTTCAGCATGTACTTTGATCGGGGATACCCTTCCAATTCATGCCGGTAGGGATCGGGGGCAATAACATTTTCGAAACCAACCAGGTCAGGCATCATCGCAGCCACATCCAGGCCATAGTCAACAAAATCGGTTGCAAAGTAAAAATCCGCACCCGGTTGCATGAAACCGGACAAAAAACCGACAAACTCCGCATTCACCAGCCGCCGCTTGCGGTGACGCAGCTTCGGCCACGGGTCGGGACAGTTGATGATCACCGCCCGCAAGGATTTGAGATGGATGCAGCGCTCCATGAAGGAACGGGCCTCGTCCCGCACCACCCGCAGATTGTCCAGGCCGGCCTTGTCGGCACGCTTGCTGGTCTTGAGGCAGCCCTTGTTGTAGTAATCAAGCGCGATATAATTCCAGTCCGGATGCAATGTCGCCATCTGGGCCGCGAAATCACCGACGCCACATCCGATCTCCAGCACCAGCGGGTTGTCTTTTCCAAAAATCTGCTGCCAGTCCGGGAGGGCGACAAGCGTCTCCGGCGCAAGAAATCGGGGAGAGGTAATCGGTATCAGGTTCACAAAGCCGCCTAGCAAGGTTTAAAATCGTCATAATCTAACATATATCGGGATCACATTTCACCGGTTTTCGCACAACCGGGAAAATAAGCCCGCCACGGGCGCGTATGAATCGAGGGATCCTGGGCAGCAGGGCGCGACCCGCGGACGACAAGCCCGGAACGTGAGATGGGCACCGTCTTTTCACCTTAACATTTTTGAACCGTTATGCTATAGACGTACGGTACGTAACAAACTGGAGATGTTATGGAAATCTTTGGCGGATTCATGGTGATGATGAGCATCATCAGCCTGTTTCTGGCGGTAGTCTGGCTCATCATGCCCTTTGTGGTTTTCGCCATCAAAGGCAAACAGGACCGTACCCTGGAAGTACTGGAGGCAATCGACAAGCGCCTGGCGGCCCTGGAGCAGCAGCTCAGAATGCTTCAGCCTCCCCCGGCGCCTCGCGAAGCCAACGCCGAGCAGACGATTGAAGAGCTGACGCCGCCTGTCGACCCGGAGTCCGGCCAGTGACGTACCACGTGCCTGACGGGCGGTTATGCCTACAAACAACGAATCAATTCTGATGGAGGATGTACAGATGTTGCTGCAGGGTAAAAAAGCATTGATCTTCGGTATCGCGAACGAAAAAAGCATCGCCTGGGCCATTGCCAAGGCCTTCCATGAGCAGGGGGCCGAACTGGCTGTCACCTACGCCGGTGAATCACTGGAAAAGCGGGTCAGGCCTCTGGCGGAATCGGTGAATGCCGCCGCCATACTACCCTGCAACGTCACCAGCGACAACGAGATAACGTCGGTATTTACGGAGCTTGCCAAGGTGTGGGACGGGATAGACATCATCATCCATTCCGTGGCCTTCGCCAACCGGGACGAACTGAAGGGGACCATTGTCGGCACCACCCGCGAAGGCTTTGCCACCGCCATGGATGTCAGCGTCTATTCCTTTCTCGGCATCATGAAAGAGGCCCTGCCGATGATGCGGGGGCGCAATGCCGCCGCCCTGACCCTCAGTTATTACGGCGCCGTAAAGGTCTTCCCCAACTACAACGTCATGGGTGTAGCCAAGGCTGCGCTGGAGGCATCGGTGCGCTACCTGGCGGATGCCGTTGGTGTTGACGGTATCCGGGTCAACGGAATCTCCGCCGGACCGATCAAGACCCTGGCGGCTTCCGGTGTCAACGGTTTTTCCCAGATCCTCCACTGCGTCGAGGAGCGGGCGCCGCTGCGCCGCACCATCACCCAGGAGGATGTGGCCCGCTCGGCCGTCTACCTCTGCAGCGGCCTGGCCAGCGGCGTTACCGGCGAGATCCATTACGTGGACGGCGGCTTCAACATCACCGGGCTTTAGAACCGGGTTGAGGATGAAACCAACTCTCATCAACCAGTCAGTATTAATCTCAATATCTACCGCAAAATTTACCTGCCTCAATCTGGAGCTTACCTATCAAAGAACCGTTCGGAAATCTCGCCGGCCTTAAATCAAGTCAGATCCAGGCCCTGGAGCGCCTCTACCGGAGGCGCGTCCCGCCCGCCGAATTCTGCTCCCACGAACTCTGCTCCCGCCTGGTAGAACTCTCATCCGACATCCGCCGCCAGATCGGCATCCTGGTCAACCGGGCTGGTATGGTCGAATACGTCATTGTCGGCGACGAAAAAGGGCTGGTCATACCGGAACTGCGTGACTATCCGCTGGGCAAGCGCATCCTGCGCGGACTGCGCCTGATCCATACCCACCTGCGCAATGAGCCGGTCAGCGAAGACGATATCACCGACCTCTCGCTCCTGCGGCTCGACCTGCTGGCCACGCTGCTGTTCGTTCCCGGAAAACAGCAGATCTACGCCCAGCTGGCCTGGCTCACCTCCTCGCCCGGCAGGCCACCTGCCCACATCGACCCCGTCACCCCGCTGGAACGGATCGACCTGGACTGCAGTCACTTCCTCGATGAACTGGAAGCCGACCTGCAGCAATCAGCACTCGGCAAGGTTAAAACCACCGATGCGCTGGAACGGGCCATCCTGATCTCGGTCACGATCAGCGGTACACGCCAGGAAGCCGAGGACTCCATGGCCGAGCTGCGGGAACTGGCCCGCACCGCCAGGGTCGAGGCCCTGGACGAGTTCAACCAGCGTCCGCGCAGCCTCAACCCCCGCTATGTCATGGGTGAAGGCAAGATGCGCGATGTCGTCATCCGCGCCCTGCAGAGCGGGGCCACCATGCTGATCTTCGACCAGGAGCTGACACCGGCCCAGATCCGCTCCATCTCGGCCATGACCGAACTGAAGGTCATCGACCGCAGCCAGTTGATCCTGGATATCTTTGCCCGGCGCGCCAAGAGCCTGGACGGCAAGGTGCAGGTTGAGCTGGCCCAGCTCAAATACCTGCTGCCGCGCCTGACCGGACGGGGCGTGCAGATGTCGCGCCTGATGGGCGGCATCGGCGGCCGCGGGCCGGGTGAGACGAAACTGGAGACCGACCGCCGCCGTATCCGCGACCGGATCGCCAGCCTGGAACGAGAACTGAAAGAGCTCTCCCGGGGCCGCTCCCAGCGCAGACAGCAGCGGATCAAGGCCGGAGTGCCGATCGTCTCCATCGTCGGCTACACCAACGCCGGCAAGTCAACCCTGCTGAACGCCCTGACCAAGAGCGAGGTCTTCACCGAAGACCTGCTCTTCGCCACCCTGGACACCTCCACCCGCCGCCTGCGCTTCCCCCGTGAACACGAAGTGATCATCACCGATACGGTCGGCTTCATCCGCTCCCTGCCCAAATCCCTGATGGGCGCCTTCAAGGCCACCCTGGAGGAGTTGCAGGATGCTGATCTGCTGCTGCACGTGGTGGATAGCTCAAATCCGCGTTTCGAGGACCAGATCGCCCAGGTGCGTGCCATACTGAGAGAGTTGGAACTGGGGGATAAACAGGAACTGCTGGTCTTCAACAAGTCCGACCTGCTGGACGAGATGAAGAAAAAGGATGCCGTAGCCTTTCTGCGGGTGCGCCAGGCGGCGCGCACCCAGAACAGCGTGACGGTCTCGGCCCGCGACCGGAAGAGCCTGACGCCGCTGATTGAAGAGCTCCAGCGACGCTTCTGGGCGGAAGAGGAAGAGGTTGTATAACAGAAAAGAAGACAGCCCCTACTAAACCACCTCTTAAAACAAGGCGGATTTCAATCTCGGTTGCCTAGCTGTGCTCATAGTTTCACCCGCAGCCGTCTTTGTCCCGGAACAACTGCAGTTGGCGCAGCCAGTTTTACCAGTTTGAAAAAGCACCCACGTTACGCGGCCTTTTGCAACCGTTCAGCAACCCATACCTTGATAATGGATTGTCTCGGCACACCATGACGCCGTGCCTCTTTATCCAACTGCTGAATCATCCAGACCGGAAAATCCACATTCACCCGCTTTTGATCCTGCTGAGGCCTGCGGGCTTTGGAAATATCCAGGTATTGAGAGATATCCTCGCCTGCTTCAAATTTTTCATCCAATTCTTTAGCCTTCATATAATTCAATCTCCTCTTTCCTGGAACGACGAACCGAGATGATGCGGATTGACTCGCTTCGGTACGTTATAATTCCAGACCAAACTTTCCCCTCGACCATGCCGATCACCATGTAGCGCACTTCATCGGTTGTTGTGAGCGGAATTTCAATATAATCGGCATCATCCCAGGGTAAAAACCGGGACATCTCCCATATTTCCCATGTAATCACAGCTTCAATATTCCTCAAGCCAAAACATTTACCACCAGACCCCCGGCAACGCTTGCCAGTCGGTCATCGTTCGTCCACAACTCCGTGCAGCGGTGATGCCGTGCTGTCGCCAGGTGGAGCGCATCGGGCGTTTTTATTCCACATTCCGCCCGGAGCCGCGCTGCTTCACGATATACGACATCAGGCATGTCAAGCTTCAGATTGAGTGAGAAAAACCGGTTGAATTTGTCGAGCAGATCATTGCGCTTCAAGCGGAGCGGCAACACGAGGCATTCAAGCTCTGTCAAGGGACTGTAACAGACGATCCCATCCAATTGCGCC
>JAJYBH010000140.1 GCA_021779135.1 Deltaproteobacteria bacterium | reverse complement strand
TCGTGGCGGTTGGTTCCTATGAAGATGAGTTCTATCACGAGGCCAATCTCATCAAGAGCCGTATCTTCTGGAGCACCATCGTCCTGCTGGTACTGGTAGGCTGCCTTGCCACCCTGCTCGTGTTCTCGATTGTCAGCAAAAACGGCTTTGTAGAGCTGGATGATGTCGGCTACATCCTTGACAACCGTAATATCGACACCTTGAACTGGAATACGGTAGTCTGGGCCTTCACAAGTTTTCACGAGGCCAACTGGCATCCGCTTACCATGCTGTCCCTGGCACTAGACCGTCAGCTCTGGGGGATGGCGCCGTTTGGCTTCCATGCGACCAATCTCCTCATACATTGCGCGACAACGTTCCTTGCCTGCCTGGTCTTTGCCGAGCTGCTCAGGCTGGTCTCGCCGGAAATGCCGTCAAGGCTGGCCCGGTGGGTGATCAATGCGGGAAGCATATTGGCCGCTTTGTTTTTCGGCCTGCACCCCCTGCGGGTCGAGTCGGTGGCCTGGGCAAGCGAGCGCAAGGATGTCCTGTGCCTCTTTTTCATTGTTGCCGCTGTCTGGTTCTATCTCAGGTATGTGAGTTGCCCGGTTGACCTCACACAGGGACGACACGCAAGGCGCCGGGCATACGCAATGATGCTCGTGATGGCCTGCTGTGCCCTGATGAGCAAGCCGGCAGCGGTGAGCCTGCCTCTGGTGCTGTTGATCATGGACTGGTATCCGCTTGCCAGGATCAGCAGTTGGGCGACGCTGGCAGCGGCTGTCAAGGAGAAGGCGCCGCTCTTTCTGTTGTCGCTCGGAGCGGCGGTTTTGACGGTTCGGGCGCAACAGTATGCCATGATGCAGGCACCGGATGTCGATGCGATCTCGAGGGTGCTGGTGGCCTGCAAGGCCCTGCTCTTCTATCTGTGGAAGATGCTCTGGCCAACCGGACTGGCGCCCTATTACCCGCACCCGGGCAAGGTTGTGCCGGAAAAATTGTTCGAGTATCTGCCTTACGCCGTGGCCGTCTGTCTTGCCGCCGCCGCTGCAGTTGTCTCCATCAGGCGGCGTCGCTTCATCCTTCCGGCTCTCTTGCTGTTCTATGTTGCGACGCTGGCCCCGATGCTCGGCATCGTCCAGGCCGGCGGGCAATGGGTTGCCGACCGTTACAGCTATCTCCCCGCGCTGGGGATATCGCTGCTCTGGGGAGGGGGGGCGGCCTGGATTACCGGGAAGCTCTGGCAGGCCGGGAGAATGGCCGCTGCCGGAGCGATTGCCGGGGTGATGGTCTGTCAGCTTTCGATATATGCGGCCATGACCCGGCAACAGATTCTGGTCTGGCGTTCGACGGAAACCCTCGCCAGCCGCGAGATCGCACTGTACCCCCAGCATGCCGGAGCCGCCTATTTCTCGCGTTCTAGGTTCCGCTTGGCGCATGGCCGGTGCGAGCCTGCGCTGGAGGATATCGACAGGGCAATGGCCATTGCGCTTCGCGGGAACCTGAAGAACAGGTATGCCGAACTGTCCCTGGCCCGTGCCGAAATCTTCATCTGCCTTGGACGTACCGGCGAGGCGCTTTCCGCCCTGGAATGGGCCGCCCAGACCGGAGGTCCGGAGCAGTTAGCGCAGATCCGGGAAATGGAGCGTAAGCTGTCGGGAAATCCTGGCCAACCTGTTCGTTGAGCGTGGATTTTATGCCTGTTTTCAGGTAGTATGTCATTGCTTCAGACAGCAGCAATACTGTGCAAGCGGTATCTGTACAATTCCAGGAGATGGAGATGGAAATGAGAAAATTGATGATGTCGGCAGGTGTCGCTATTGTGCTCATGTCGTGTCCGGCATACGCCGATATGGATGTTGATACGACTTCGAGCGACAGGGTGATGGAGATGATCAACGACCTGGGCGGACACGGCACTGGCGGTGACAATGGCAAAACCATTCCCTGTTTCTACCGGGGGACTAAAAAGATTTCCATAGTTCGGAAAGACGATGCCACTACCTATACCGGTGAGTACAGGAACTGCCGCGAAAACGGGATGATCCGGGACGGCATCTATACGGTAGTAGCAGCGGGCGAATATATCATCGACAGCACCTCGCAGCGCTCGATAAACGGGGAGCTGTTTGATGCCGTGATTGCCGGGAATGCCGCCAAGGTCCGCAAGCTCATCAGGTCAAAGGCGGATGTGAATTATACCGAGAGTATACGAAGCAAGGACGGAAGCTATGTGGACGAGTGGTCGCCCTTGATGTCGTCCGTTCTGAGCGGTAATTTGGAGATCATGAAGCAGTTGGTGGCCGGGGGCGCCTGGGTGAACTACATGAACAGCAGGGTCGTCAATGCGTTATGGATCGCGGCGAATAACGGCCAACTGGAGATGGTGAAGTATCTGGCGGGGAAAAAGGCATTTATAGACAACCAAGGTATCGATGGGATCTCGCCGCTTATGGCTGCAGCCATGAACGGTCACCAGGAGGTGGTCGAATTTCTTGTCCGGATAAAGGCAGATCTCAATCTTCGCAATACAAATGGCGATAACGCCCTGATGCTGGCTTTACAGAATGATCATACGCAAATTGCCCGTTTCCTGATTCAATCGGGAATAGAACTAAACCAGCGGGACACGTCCGGGGCAACGGCACTTATGATTGCCGTTGTTGAAGGAAATGAAGAAATTGTCAGGCTGCTCCTTGAGCACAATGTAGATCTGGGCGCCAAGAGTGGTTCGGGCAAGACGGCGCTGGATTATGCAACTCTGAAGGGGAATGCCGTCATAGAGGATCTGCTGAAGAAAGCGCTGCGCTGATTTCAGTCGTGACCTCTTTTTTTCAGTGCCAGTTCCCGGTTGTTGCGGGCATCGAAAAAATCCGGTTTGAGCTGCAATGCCCGGGTGAATTGCCGGATGGCTTCGTCAAACCTGCCCAGCCCCGCGAGAGCGACTCCGAGATTGTTGAGGCAGTTCACGTCATCAGGATCGATCTCCAGCGCCTTGTAGTAATACTGTAGCGCTTCATCAAGCTTTCCTGTCGTGGCCAATTCCATTCCGAGATTGTAGAGCGCCGCCTCGGAGCGCGGGTTGAAGTCCAGGGCAATCCGGAAATTGCGGATTGCATCCTCATGCCTCCCCTGCAGCCCCATGACTATCCCCAGGTTTATGTGACCGGAAACCGACTCCGGATTCTGGAGGATGGCTTCGTTGTATTTGAAAACGGCCGCGTCGAGTCTCCCCCGGTTCATCAGAATGATCCCTTGATGGACCTTTGCATATTCGTACCAGGGCGCAATCTCCAGCGCTTCATTGAAGCGCTCCAGCGCCTCATCGAGTCTCCCCTGCCGTTCCAGATGCCTTCCCAGTACGGCGAGTGCCATGAAGTTGCCCTTGGTTGAATCCAGCGCATGGGTAAACAGAGTTGTCGTGTCCCGCCAGTAGGATATCTGCCGCCAGGAAAGCAGGAGGCAGGCTGCGAGAACAACTGCCGTCATGGCGTAGGATAGTCTGCGCAGGCTTTCACTGCCGCGCTCCAGCAGATTCGCCGTACCCCAGACAAGCATGATGAAGATGCCGGTGAGCGGCATGTAGGTATAGCGGTCCGCCATGGCCTGCAAGCCGACCCGGACAATGCCGATAACCGGTACAAGGGTGATGATGTACCAGGACCAGCCGAACAGCAGATAGGGATGTCGTCTCCGCTCACGGAAGGCGACGGCGGTGATGGTGGCCAACAGGCCTGCCGCGCCAAAGATCTTCCAGGCCGGGAGTCCGGTCTGGAAGGGATAGAATACCGCCAGGTCCGTTGGCCTGATCATTTTACCGAGATAGGCTGTGTACGCGAAGAGAGCGTTCTGGATCCTTTCAGCCAGGGGAGACGCCACCAGGGGGGTCATGGCGTTGCCCTGCTGCTGGGCAAAGACCGTAATGGCAGCGCTTGCCGCGCCAATCAGCAGAAAGGGAAGCTTTTCCAGGTGCAGGGGCCGGATGGTTGCGGGGCGGGACTGCATGGTCGTGTCCGGGCCCCACAACGCCGGCCGCTGTAAGGGCCAGAAATCCATCAAAAGCAGCAGGAAGGGGAGGGAAACAAGCATCGGTTTCGACATGAGACCAAGACAGAATGCTATCAGAACGTACAGATAGCGGGACAAGGCCGGGTTGTCCACATAGCGGGCATACAGGTGGAGGGTGACCAGCCAGAACAGGGCGCTCAGGACGTCCTTCCGCTCTGCCACCCAGGCAACCGATTCCACATGCAGCGGGTGCAGCGCGAAAAGCGCCGCCACAAGCGCGCTTTTCCAGAGTGCCCCGGTAATCCGCAGCAGGAGCGTAAAGAGCAGAACCGCGTTGACAGCATGCAGGAAAACGCTGGTCAGATGGTGTCCTGCCGGGTTCATGCCGAATAGTTCCACATCCAGCATATGGGAGAGCCAGGTGAGCGGATGCCAGTTGGCGGCATACACGCTGCTGAAAGCCCATTGAATGTTTGCCAGTGACACTCCGCTGCGGACATGGGGGTTTTCGAGCAGATAGATCTGGTCGTCGAATTCGATGAAGGCATGTCCCCTGGTCTGCCAGTAGACGGCAACGACCGATACGACCAGGAAAATAATGATTCCGGCGGCGGTTCTTGTTGAATGCGTGTGTCGTTGGCTCATGAGGCGGGTCTGCTTTTGGGAACCTGCATCAGCCTGCCCATGTCTGCCCGGATTCCCCGCCGACGTGTCTAGTGTCCCGTCCGGTTAGTTCGTACACGTAATTCCGGCTCTTTTGGCCGTTGCCGGCGTTGCGGCTCCTTGATGTAGACCGGGCTACACCAGCGTCGCCGCGCCTTGGCAACAACCAAAATATCTCGGAATTACTTCCCACGACTAACCAAACGGGACACTAGCGGGGGGGGCAAAGCCCGGCAGCAACAAGGGCGGAAACGGTTCGTCAATTTGCGGCTATCGTAATTCGTACCTTGGCCTGCCATGGTCTGGCAGTTCGAGAAGCAGTCTATTTTGGTCTCTTGTCGGCAAACTGGCCGGCCCGAATGTCTATCCCCGCTGTCACACTGTGAATCTTGACCGTCACCGGCTGTGCCGACTCTCCGCCATAGACACCAAGCGTGTCGCCTTCCTGTGGGCGGCCACCGCCGTATTTGGCACGGATGGCCAGGTAATAGGTTCCTTCTTTATCGACCTGGACAATATATTTCCCGTCTTTTCCTGTTTTCTGCGACACATAGGCTGGTTTGCCCTTAACTTCTTCATCGGTATAAACCTGGACGACTGCATCAGCCAAAGGGGAGCCGTCGGATGCGGTCAAAGTCCCGGTGATTGCTGTCGTGTCGGCAGAAATTATTTGAACGGGTGACTTGAAAACGGTAGCTTGCCGCAGTATGCCGATATTGTTCGTTTTGCCGCGCTTGACCTTATATATAACGGGCTTGCCTTTCTCATCACGGCTAAGCGCATGCAAGTCGCCGTCCTGAGGGGGGCCTGGAGCAGCCGATCCGAATTTTTTCAGGGTTGACAGATAATAGGTGCCTTCCGGAAGTTGCAGGGTAAATTTCCCTTTTTCGTTTGTCATGACGACCGCATCCGGGACGCGGCGAGCACGGTCTCGCAGTGGCGGCGGGCCTGCATTGGTGTCGAAGGCATAGATCAGCCCGCCTGAAATCGGGCCGTATTTGCGCGGGATCCAGGCGCCGGAAAGGCGCCCCGTGTTGTTTTCATCTGCCATGACCGTCGAAGACCAAAGCAGAATAAGTAATAATGCCGAAAAGTAACGCCGCATGATTATCGACTCCCGTGTCTGATTAATTCGTAACATCAACCATTGGGTGATGTGCTGGCCGCCAGGTGTTACCGGCGATAGCCGCGCCTGAAAAATAGCGGTGCCGGTCAGTGGCCCCGCCGCATCATTTTTTCACTGCGCCCTTGGCCTGCGAATCATACACCGGGTTCAAGCCCGGTATCCACTGCCTGGCGTAAAGATCGTGGCCAATCGACTTGAAATGGGCAAACAGCCGTTGTTCCAGTTCGTACGCCTTTCTCGGTTCCTGATCAACCAGGTTCCTGGTCTCATGCGGATCTGTCTTCAGGTTGTATAATTCACGGCCCTTGTTCTCCAGGGTGTAGATCAGCTTCCAGCCTTCTTTGGTCTGGATCCCGCGCTTGTAGGTATACATGCGGTAGTCGGTCTCAAAGAAGACATCCTTGTTTACGGGTTTGCCCTTCATGCCGGTTACAAGGGTGGCGCCGCGCATCTGTGTTTTTACCTTATCCGGCACCGTTACGTCCAGAAGGTCGAGGATTGTCGGCATGACGTCGATGCTGCTTACCTGATCCCGGATAACCTTGCCGGCTTTCTGTTTCGGCAGCTTGATGATCAGAGGCGTGTGAATCAATTCGTCGTAAAGACTGAAACCGTGGTCGAAACGCTTGTGTTCGTAAAACTCGGTACCGTGATCGGAGGTCAATACAAAGATGGTTTTATCCATGAGGCCCATCTTCTCGAATTCCTCCAGGAACTTCTTGAACCTGGCATCCGTGCGCTGGATCTTCTCGTCGTAGATGGCGCGCCAGAACCTTACATCCTCATCGCGCAGGGCGACGGAGCCCTTCTCAAGGCCTTCTTCACGTAGAGCCTCCTGCTCCTGTGCCGAACCGGTGTACCTCCTGTCATACCCCTTATCGACAAAGCGATAGTCAAAGCCCTCCGCAGGAACGTTCTGACCATGCATGTCATAGCCGTGCAGGAACATGAAAAACTTCCTGTCCTTGTTTTTCCGGAGCCACTCAAGCCCCTTGGGGATGCTGACCGACATACTGCCAAACTTCCCCGGCTCGAAGAAATACTCGTCAAACCCTTGAGAATAGCCGAATATGCCGTTTACGCCGGCATTACCGGTGAAGCCGCCCGTGGCGTAGCCGTTCTGCTTGAGCACCTCAGCCAGGGTGACCAGTTGAGGAGACAATTTTTTCAGGTTGGAGAGGACGTTATGATCGGGCGGGTTAAAGACTGAAAACTTG
>JAJYBH010000031.1 GCA_021779135.1 Deltaproteobacteria bacterium | reverse complement strand
GACTCAGCCAGAGTTTTGAGTTTTTCGAGGATTTCTGCTTTCATCTTGTACAAAGAAACGAATTTTGTACGAAAAGAAGGCACCCGTTAGTCTTAAAATTATGGAGTTGTTGATAAGTTATAAAGATGGCTATAGGTGTGCGCCATCAGTTCATTAGCTTTTTTACTTGCAGCATAAAGAGAAACTGGATGGTCCACATTATGGTGAATAGAAAAGGGCATATTGCAACTGCTAATAAGGAGATTAAATGAATGATAAGATTAGGCATTGCCTAGATGTTCTTGGATTGTCCATTAACGCTACATACGAGGAAGCAAAACGGGCATACCGTGATCTTGCTACTGTCTGGCATCCAGACAAACACAACAATAGCAATGCTCGCATCAAGGAAATGGCCGATGAAAAGTTGAAAGAAATAAATAACGCTTGGGATGAACTCAATAAGTATTTTAATACACGCGATCAAGAAGCAAAAAATGAGGATGAGCGTTACAAAAGAGAACGCGCAAAACAAGAAGCTAGCCAAGCTGAAAACCAAGGAAATGAAAAGGGAGATTTTCAGGGAGAGATCCAGGAAGAATATCAAAAGCAGCCGCATGTCACCAACAAGGCGACTCAAGAGGCATCGCTTATTGGACGCATACTCTCGATCGAGATGCTGCTCCTGCTGATGGGGGTGGCTTCATTGGTCTACGGCATCGCCAACGGGCAGGCCATCAATATCTTCTGGGGTGTCGTCATCATCCCCGGTGTCTTCATACTGATAAAGGTCCGCAAGAAGGACTGGACAAAGCACTGGCAGGAGATGGAGGCTGAACAGAAGGCCCGCGAATCGCGGGGCAAGCCGTCTCCACCGCCGGACGCACCACCCGAGGGGTGAGGGGATGTCCAACCACGGAACAATCATACTCGCCTCGGCTTCGCCGCGCCGGACGGAACTGATGGCGTTGGCCGGCATCGAGTTCAGCGTAATCCCGGCCGATATTAACGAGGCGGTCCTGCCGGGGGAGGAGCCGGCGGAACATGTCCTGCGGCTGTCGCGGGAGAAGGCCGATGCCGTTGCGGCCACGGCCGACGGCAGATTCTTCATCGGCGCCGATACGGTGGTCGTTCTGGACGGCAGGATCATGGGCAAGCCGGTTGATGAAGCCGAAGCCTTCGCGATGCTGTCGGATCTCTCCGGCCGTAGCCACGAAGTCATCACCGGGTTCAGTGTATGTGACAAGATCAGTGGCATACATATCAATCGCTGCGTACGCACCGAGGTGACCTTCAAGGAGCTCAGCGAACGGGAAATCCGCGCCTACATCGCCACCGGCTGCCCGATGGACAAGGCCGGGGCCTATGCCATGCAGGGTGGTGCGGTGCATTTTATCCGCTCCATCTGCGGATCCTATACCAATGTCATCGGACTGCCGATGACCGAACTCTATGAAACGCTGTGTCATCTGGGTGCCTTGAATGTCGATCGCCTCTAACCTGCAGCATGTCCGGGAGCGGATCAGGTCGGCCGCGCTGGCTGCCGGCCGGCAACCGGACTCCGTGCTGCTGGTGGCCGTTTCCAAGACCCGGCCGGCCGGTGATGTCGTTGAGGCGTATCACGCCGGCCAGGTTGTATTCGGAGAGAACTACGTCCAGGAGTTGGCTGCCAAGGCAGCCGAGGTGTCCGAGGCGGTGGAATGGCATTTCATCGGCCATCTGCAGAGCAACAAGGTGCGGCAGATTGCCGCGATAGTGAGCATGATCCACTCGGTCGACCGGCTTTCCCTGGCTGAGGAGATCAGCCGGCAGTGGGGAAGGCTGGGCCGCTGCTGCGATATCCTCGTTCAGGTCAACCTCTCGGGAGAAACCACCAAGTCGGGCACAACCGAGGCCGAGGCCCTGCAGTTGGTGCGCGCTGTCTCAGCCCTGCCGCATGCCAGGATCAGAGGCTTGATGACCATGCCTCCGTTTTTTGATGATCCCGAGGCCGCCCGCCCCTTTTTTGGCGAGCTGAAGCGCCTCGCGCAACGGATCGAAGCCGAAAGCATCCCCGGCGTCGAGATGCGGGAACTCTCCATGGGGATGTCCGGCGATTTCGAGGCGGCCATACAGGAGGGGGCCACGCTGGTGCGGGTCGGCACCTCCATCTTCGGAGCCCGTTGACGGTATCGGATCGGCGTAACGAGGACAGAAATCAGAAAGCCCCGTTCGCTTTGCGCGTTCGGGGCTTTCGTCGTTTCAGTCGTCGGGCTCGATATCCGGCAGCGGCGGTTTTTACTTCACCCGCGGCACGGACCGGTCCATCTCCTCGATATAGCTCAGCACAAAGCGCTGGGCCGCTTCCACGGCCCGCGGGATATCCCAGGTCTTCATGTCCCGCTCGTCAACCAGATTGCTGACACCGCGAATCTCCAGAGAGTCGATGCCGTAGCGCAGGCAGACCTGGGCAACGGCCGCCCCCTCCATATTCTCGCAGATGCCCTGAAACCTGCGCACCAGCTCCTCGCCGTGCCGGCGGGTTCCGCTGCAGGTCGATACGGTGATGAAACGGCCCGGTACCAGCCTGACGCCAAGCTGATCGGCCAGTAGCGCGGCCCGTTCGGCAGGTGGCTTGGAGAGCGGAATGGCATTGTGATACGGGCGCTGGCCCTGAATCAGCGTCGCTATCCCCATGAAACGCAGGTCCTGCCAGCCTGTGGCAGTCAGCACACCCTCGTCCCCCAGAATCTCCTCGCTG
The DNA here is from genome assembly GCA_021779135.1 of Deltaproteobacteria bacterium. Classification (GTDB taxonomy): domain Bacteria; phylum Desulfobacterota; class Desulfuromonadia; order Geobacterales; family Pseudopelobacteraceae; genus CAIPTY01. The sequence goes on along the minus strand of JAJYBH010000031.1, from coordinate 26,150 downwards.
GCAACCGCCAGATCACCGACAGTGAGACCACTGTCCAGGTAGGCCCCGGCGCAGCCGGTGCTGATGACCAGGCCAGGCTGGCAGCGCTCGATCAGGGCGGTTGCGGCGGCTGCGGCATTGATCTTGCCGATGCCTCCGGCGCAGATGACTACCGGCCGATGGCCAAGGTTCCCCTCGGCATAGTCGAAGGCACCCGTCACACGGCGGGCCGATGTGCCGAGCGCCTGCTCCAGCAGTTCGATCTCCTGCGTTACGGCAGCCAGTATCAGGATCGGTTTCATGAAGGGAATCCTTGGTGTGAGGTGAACTCAGGTCCGGCGATCAAGTTCCACCGCCGCGTAGGCCGAATGGTTGTGGATGGATTCGAAGTTCTCCGTCTCCACCGAAAACCAGGTGATGTTGTCGATCGCCGCCAGCCGTGAATAGGCCTCGCGCACCATGTCCTCGACAAAACGGGGGTTTTCGTAGGCCTGCTCGGTGACGAACTTCTCATCCTCCCGTTTGAGCAGTGAATAGAGCGGGCTGCTGCCGCACTGCTCGATCAGTTCCACCAGGTCCTCGATCCAGATGAATTCCTTGTAGCGCACCCGCACGGTCATGATGCTGCGCTGGTTATGGGCGCCGAAACGTGCAAGTTCCTTGCTGCAGGGACAGAGCGAGGTCAGCGGTACCTTGACCCCCAGAACGAAATCCAGGCTGTCGGTCATGGAGGCGCTGAATTCGCAGGTGTATTCCATTAGGCTCTTGGCCTTTGAAACCGGTGCCTGCTTGTCGATGAAATAGGGGAACTGGATCTCGAGGTGGGCGCTGGCGGAGCCGAGCTTGGCCTTCATCTCGTCCAGGATTGTCTCCAGCTTGTCCAGGGCGATCTGCTCACGGTGGCGATTGAGGATCTCCACGAAGCGGCTCATGTGGGTGCCCTTGAAATGGTGCGGCAGATCGACGTACATATTGACGCGCGCCACGGTGTGCTGCAACGAGCGGTTCTTGTCCATCACCACGACCGGGTAGGTGATATCCTTGACACCGACCTTGGCGATGGGGATCTTGCGGCTGTCCGGCCGTTTCTGCATGTCCGGCATGGAAGATTCCGGAGCGGCGGTGCTGGTTCTCGGCATGTCTGCTCCTAATGTGAATTCAGGAAAGGAATGATGAAATAAAATCAACGTATGACGCGAGTCGTTACAGATACGAAAGAATAATCAGAACATAAGCGTATGGGTCGGATCAAAAGGTAATGGCAAACGATTCGAACTCGCCGCGATAGTCGCCGTCGCGGATCTCCAGCCGGTCCACCCGCGCGGCGGGCGGCCCGCTGCGGCACCATTCCACCAGGGTCGCCACCGCGGCTTCATCACCCTCGAAAAGCCCCTCCACTGCGCCGTCCGGAAGATTGCGGACCCAGCCGGTCACCCCCAGCTCCAGGGCGCGCTGGCAGGTGTAGTGCCGGAAGGCGACTCCCTGGACCCTGCCGTGGATAATGACGGACACCCTGGTCACGGTTTCATGCCCTCGCCGATGCCCAGTTTCAGCCTGATCTCGTTCCAGATACCGTCCCGGCCGTCTTTCGACAGCGCCGAAAAGGGGAGCAGAATGCTTTTGTCCCGCTTGATGGCGGTCGAGATCAGCGTCGTCTGTCTGGCGCGTTCGGTCTTGGAGAGTTTGTCGCATTTGGTCAGCACGATGATCGGCGGGATGTTGTAACGCTCCAGCCAGCCGAGCATATCCAGGTCTCCTTCGGACGGGATGCGGCGGATATCCAGGATCAGCACCACTGTCTTGAGGTTTTCCCGTTGGGCCAGGTAGGTCTCGATCATCGGTCCCCACTGTTTGCGTACGTCGGGCGGCGCCTTGGCATAGCCGTAGCCGGGCAGGTCGACCAGGGTCAGGATGCCGTTTATGTCGAAAAAATTGATCAGCTGAGTCCGGCCGGGGGTCGAACTGGTGCGGACCAGGGCCTTGCGGCCGGCGAGCACGTTGATCAACGAGGACTTGCCGACATTCGAGCGACCGACGAAGGCGACTTCCGGCAGTTCCGCCGGTGGAAAATCCTTGGGCTTTACGGCGCTCTTGATAAAAACCGCCTGATGCACATCCATGCTGTTGCTCTCCTTGTGGCCGGCATTATAATGCGCCGCGCTTCATCGATACAAGAGCTTATTTCAGCGAGACATCATTCCGGGTCACCTTGCGAAAATCGTCTGTGGTGTTAAGATTTGTTATGTGCTATATGGAGAGCGTATCGCTTGTGTCCCTCTTACCGTGTGTGCGAAGGTCAATATGCCGGCATCCTCTGTGGACATAGCGCTGTTCGCTGTCAAGGTCGGGCTGGTTTTTTTCGTTATCCTGACCCTGGCGGCCTACCTGGTATTCGCCGAACGCAGGATCCTGGCCTGGGTCCAGGACCGCAAAGGGCCCAACCGCGTCGGCCCCTTCGGCCTGTTGCAACCCCTGGCAGACCTGATCAAACTCCTCACCAAAGAAGACTTTCGCCCGACTGCCGCCGACAGGTGGCTGTTCTATCTGGCCCCGGCCATGGCCGCCATCCCCGCCATCATGATCTTCGCCGTGATCCCCTTCGGCGCACCGCTGAAGGTAGCCGGACACAGCGTTCCCCTGGTGGTGGCCGACCTTAATATCGGCCTGCTGTTCTTCCTGGCGCTCTCCTCGATTGCCGTCTACGGCGTGGCCATCGGCGGCTGGGCCTCCAACTCCAAGTACTCGCTTTTGGGCGGAATCCGCGGCCTGGCCCAGTTGATCTCCTACGAACTCTCCATGGGGCTGTCGCTGGTGCCGGTTGTCATGCTGGCCCGCTCCTTCAGCCTGACGGAGATCGTTGATGCCCAGGCAAAAGTGCCTTTTATCGTCTATCAGCCGCTGGCCTTCATCATCTTTCTGATCAGCATCACGGCCGAGTGCAAACGGATCCCTTTCGATCTGCCCGAGGCCGAGGGTGAGCTGGTGGCCGGTTTCCACACCGAATATTCCGGCATGCGCTTCGGCCTGTTCTTCGTGGGGGAGTACATCAACATCATTGTCCTGGGTGGTCTGGCGACGACGCTGTTCCTGGGGGGATGGCACGGTCCCCTGCTGCCGCCGGTGGTCTGGTTTACCCTGAAGACGCTGTCCTTCGCCTTTTTCTTCATCTGGATGCGCGGGACCCTGCCGCGCCTGCGCTATGACCAACTGATGCACCTGGGCTGGAAGGTGTTGACGCCGCTGGCGCTTCTGAATATCCTGATAACCGCATGGTGGCTGATGCTGAGAAACCATTTGTAACCTGTAATACCCGGATATTGCGTACGACAACCAACACAACGAGGAGGAAGCACACATGGAAAGTGTAAATGCCAAGGACCGCCACGGACACACACCACTGATTGCTGCTGCCAAGGAAGGTCAGAAGGACTTTGTCCTGGACCTGCTGCATCGCGGCGCGGATCTGACCTCCACCAGCGCCAAGGGCAAGACCGCCCTCCACTATGCGGCAGCCAACGGGCACACCGAGATTGTCGAAATGCTGATCAAGAAGGGTTCTGATGTCGATGCCCGTGATGCCGCCGGCCATACCCCGCTGATGCTGGCCGCCATCTACGGCTGCAACAAGACCATCCAGGCCCTGCTGGATGGCGGGGCCAGTCCGTCCCTGATCACCTCTGCCGCGACAACTGCCGCCATGTATGCGGAGAATAACAATCACCCCCTGGCCGCCGCCCTGCTGAAGAAAGCCGAGCGTGCCAAGCACGGGAATGCTTGAGGCTGTCAGGTAAGCGATGAAGGTTACGAGACGCCCTGTAAGGCAGTTGCCGCGCAGGGCGTCTCTGCAGAGGTACACTAAGGAGACGGAATACGCATGTCGGTTGTCAATGACATAAAGGCCATAGCCGGCGGGTTCGGTGTCACCCTGCGCCACATGCTGCGACGGCCGGTGACGATACAGTATCCCGAGGAGAAGCGGACGCCCTATCCGCGCTTTCGGGCCCGCATCGTGCTAACCCGCGACCCGGAGGGTGGCGAGCGTTGCGTGGCCTGTTACCTCTGCTCGGCGGCCTGTCCGGTGGACTGCATCTCCATGCAGTCGGCCGAGCAGGAGGATGGCCGCCGCTACGCCGCCTGGTTCAGGATCAACTTCTCGCGTTGCATCTTCTGTGGGCTATGCGCCGAAGCCTGTCCGACCCTGGCCATCCAGATGACCCCCGACTACGAGATCTGCACACGGGATGTCATGGACCTGGTCTACGAGAAGGAGGACCTGCTGATCGACGGCTGCGGCAAGGACGACTCCTATAACTTCTACCGCCATGCCGGTATCGGGGTGACCCAGCCGCGCGGTGACGGGCTGGAAGAGAGCCGGCCGGTGGATGTCAGAAGCTTGATGCCATGATCGAACCCATCATTTTCTACATACTGGCCGCCACGGCGGTCATTGCCACGATCCTGGCCATCACCGAAAAGCACCCGGTACACGCCATACTGTTCCTGGTGACCTCGCTGTTCTCCATGGCGACGATCTTCTACCTGCTGATGGCGCCGCTGGTGGCGGCCTTCGAGGTGATCCTCTACGCCGGCGCCATCATGGTGCTGTTCCTGTTCGTGATCATGATGCTCGACCTGGGGCACCCGGAGAAGGGGCTCGCGCCTCACTGGCGGGAATGGCTGCCGGCCGTGCTCCTGACCGGAATCAGCGTGGCTTCACTGATAGTGGTAATCATCTCACGCCACTCCTCCCATGCACTCCCCGTGGTTATGCCGACCATCCGCGAGGTGGCCCGGCGCCTGTTTCAGGAGCATGGGTTGGCGGTGGAGCTGATCTCGCTGCAGCTTCTCTTTGCTCTGGTGGGGGCGCTGTATCTGGGCAAACCTCCAAAAAGTGGAGATTCAAAGTGATCGTCCCGCTCGAACATATCCTGGTCCTGGCGGGAGTGCTGTTTTTCCTTGGCATGGCGGGACTGTTGGCCTGGCGCGCCAACCTGATCATGATGCTGGTCTGTATCGAGGTCATGCTGAATGCCGTCATGCTGGTCTTCGTGGCCGGCTCGGCCCGCTGGGGCAACGCCGACGGGCAGTTGTTCGCCATATTCATCATGGCCCTGACCTCGGCCGAGGTCTCGCTGGCCCTGGCCATGGTGGTCTATCTGCACCGGCGGCGCAAGACGGTCAATACCGACGCCTTCAGCGAGATGAAGGGCTAAAAGCAAAGGCTTGTCTCACGCGGAGCCGCAGAGAACGCGGAGAAATGCAAGATCATTTATTCACGAGATGAGTTGTTTTGTCCGACCGGTTTATTCTTGGTTTTCTCTGCGTCTCTGCGTGAGAACGCCTTTGCAGTTTGAGGATGTTTGTATGCTGGCTCTAGTCTCAGGAACAATCCAGTGGCGCTGTGGCGTCTGTAATTCCCAGAACCCGGTCGGCAGCGGCGGCATCTGCGTGCGCTGCCGGAAGTTCGCCTGCAATCGGCATCTCAATGTCGTGTCGGCAGACGGGAAAAGAATCAAGGTCTGCGACTCGTGCCTGACGGTCGGGGACGAGGTGCAGAAAGGATTGAAGGGGATTTTGGGAAGGTGGTTCGGGAACAAGGCATGAAACTCTATCTGGCCCTGATACTCCTGCTGCCCCTGCTGGGCGGCATCTACAACGTCCTGTTCGGACGCATTCTGTCGCGTCGCGTGGGTGAGACGATCGCCTGCGCCGTCATCTGGGGCTCCTTCGCCTGCAGCGTGCTGGCCTTCCTGCAGTTCAGCGGACCGGTGAAGATCGAGTACACGACCTGGCTGACGGCCTTCGACTTCAAGGCCCCTATCTCTCTCTACCTCGATCAGCTCTCCCTGGCGCTGATCCTGATGATCACCTTCGTCTGCGGCCTGATCCACCTCTATTCGGTCGGCTACATGCGGGAAGATGAATCCTACGCCCGCTATTTCGCCCTGCTGAACATCTTCGTCTTCGCCATGCTGACCCTGGTCCTGGCCGAGAACCTGCCACTGCTCTACCTGGGGTGGGAGGGGGTCGGCTTCTGCTCCTACGCCCTGATCGGCTTCTGGTACACGGAGGAGAAAAATGCCACCGCCGGCCGCAAGGCCTTCATCGTCACCCGCATCGGCGATACCGCCTTCGGTATTGCCATGGTCTGGATGTTTCAACTGTTCGGCACCGTTTCCATTACGGAGCTGAACGGGATGGGCTTCCTGATGCCGGCCGGGGTCATCACCGCCCTGGGGCTGCTGCTCCTGATCGGGGCGGCCGGCAAGTCGGCCCAGCTGCCGCTGTCGGTCTGGCTGCCGGACGCCATGGCCGGCCCCACGCCGGTCTCGGCCCAGATCCACGCCGCCACGATGGTTACGGCCGGAGTCTACCTGCTGGCGCGTATGTTCCCGCTGATCGGCGCCTCGCCCGCCACCCTGGCCGCCATCGCCGTCACCGGCGGCGTGACCGCCTTCTATGCCGCAGCTAGCGCCTGTGCCCAGCGCGATCTGAAGCGCATCCTGGCCTACTCGACCATCAGCCAGATCGGCTACATGGTGTTGGGTATCGGGGCCGGGGCGCTGACCGCCAGCACCTTCCATCTGCTGACCCACGCCTTCTTCAAGGCCCTGCTGTTCCTGGGGGCCGGCTGTGTGATCACCGCCCTGCACCACCAGCAAGACATCTTCCGCATGGGGGGGCTTAAAAAACGGCTCCCGGCGGTCTACTGGCCCTTTCTGGCCGGGGCGCTCTGTCTGGCCGGTTTTCCGGGCAGCGGCGGATTCTTCAGCAAGGATGCCATTCTGGGGGCCGTCTTTGAAAAGGGGGGCCTGCTCTACGGGGGACTGTTCGCCCTGGGGCTCTTTACGGCTCTGCTGACCTCGTTCTACACCTTCCGCATGCTGTTTGTGGTTTTCCATGGTGAGACTTCGACTCCGCTCAGCCACCGGTCGGTGAGCGGAGTCGAACCGCTGCCTGCTGTCATGAGCCTCACCCTGATTCCCCTGGCCATCCTCGCCCTGCTGGGCGGCATCCTCAATCTGCCGGACTACCTTGGCAGTCAGGGCCTGTTGTCCGGTTTCTTCGGCGCAATCCACGGGTTTTCCCCGGCGGAGCATGCCTCGTTCGGCACCGAGATACTGCTGCAGATCATGGCAGCATCCGCCTGTTTCATCGGTCTCGGTCTGGCCTGGTCGCGCTATACCGGCGCGCGGCGCGCAGCCTCGCTGGCGACCGAAAACGGCGAGGCTCCCGTTCATATCCGCTTCCTGCAATCGGGGTGGATGCTGGACGACCTCTATGGCCTGCTTTTTATCCGCCCCTTTGTCTGGCTGGCGCGCTTCTTCTGGAAGGGGGGCGATGTGGCCGTTATTGACGGGACCCTGGACGGGCTGGCCCGCATGACGGTGGGGGCGGGCGGTGTGCCGGCCGGTTGGAGCACAGGCCGGGTGGCGACGACCCTCCTTGGGATAGCGGGTGGAGTGGCGGTCGTACTGGTGTATATGCTCTGGGGCGTGGCGTCATGAGCGGGTTACCGATCCTCAGCATCCTGATCTTCCTCCCCCTGGCGGGCTGTCTGCTGCTCCTGCCGGTCTGGGGTCGTCCGGCCCTGTCGCGACCAGTCGCCCTGGGTATCGCGGGGATTGAGCTCATCCTGACACTCTGGCTCTACGCCTCCTGGCAGAGCCTGGCTGCACTCCCTGCCAGGCTGCCCGGTTTTCTGCTGATGGAAGATGCCCCCTGGATCCCGGCCTTCGGCATCCGCTACACCCTGGGGTTGGACGGCATCTCGCTCCTGATGGTCATGTTGACCGCCTTCCTGTTCTGTGTGGCCCTGGTGGTGTCGTGGAACGCCATCACGGATAGGGCCGGACTTTTTCTGGCCCTGATGCTGATCATGGAGTCGGGCATCATGGGGGTCTTCCTCTCCCTCGACCTGGCGCTGTTTTACCTGTTCTGGGAGGTCATGCTGATCCCGATGTTCTTCCTGATCGGGGTCTGGGGGCATGGCCGCAAGATCTATTCAACGATCAAGTTCTTCCTCTTCACCATGTTCGGTTCACTGCTGATGCTCCTGGCGATCGTGGCCCTGCACCTGATCCATGCCCGGCAGAGCGGCGTGGCCACATTCGGCCTGAACGAACTGTTGGGGACGCAGATTGCTCCGGGTACCCAGCTCTGGCTGTTCGGCGCCTTCCTGCTGGCCTTTGCCATCAAGTTTCCGCTCTTTCCGCTGCACACCTGGCTGCCGGATGCCCACACCGACGCACCCACGGCCGGCAGCGTGATCCTGGCCGGCCTGCTGCTCAAGACCGGCAGCTACGGCCTGATCCGCTTCGGCTATCCGCTCTTTCCCCAGGCGGCCCAGACGCTGACCCCGCTGCTCTATAGCCTGGCCGTGATCGGCATCATCTATGCCTCGCTGGTGGCCTTCGCCCAGGAGGACATGAAGCGCCTGATCGCCTACTCCAGCATTGGCCACATGGGCTTCGTGGCCATCGGTATCGCCGCCTGGCAGCCGGTGGCCCTGTCCGGCGCGGTCATCCAGATGGCCAACCATGGCGTGACCACCGGCGCGCTGTTCTGCCTGGTGGGGATGCTGGATGAACGCGCCCATACCCGCGAGATCCGGGCCTTCGGCGGCCTGTGGGGGAAAATCCCGCGCTATTCCTTCTTCTTCCTGATTTTCTCCCTGGCAACCCTGGGTCTGCCGGGCCTGAACAATTTCGTAGGCGAGTTCCTCGTGCTGGCCGGCACGATGCGGAAAGCACCGCTGGTGGCGGCCCTGGCCTTTGTCGGCATCGTCCTGACCCTGATCTATACCGTGCGGCTGGTGCAGGAGGTGCTGTTTCAGAAGGAACGCCAGCCCCTGCCGCTGGCCGACCTCGATCTGCGCGAGCTGGTCCTGCTGTCCGTGCTGGCGCTGCTGGCCCTCTGGATGGGGATCCACCCCGCGCCGCTGCTTGAGCTGATCCACCTGCCGGTACAGCTCTTGACGGGGGGTGCGCCGTGACAACGCTCGATCTGCTGGCACTCATGCCGCTGATCATCCTGACCGCCGGCTGTGTGCTCTGTCTCCTGGCCGGGGCGGTCAGGCCGGGCTTTTACCTGTATTGGGCGGCCATGGCCGTGGTCGGCGTTGCCCTGCTGTGGAGCGTGCTTGTCCATGTTGAAGCGGTCATGTCTGGGCTGGCGGTCACGCGCTTTTCCCGTGCCTGCTCGGGATTCCTCTATGCAGCAGGGCTGGTGGCCCTGCTCCTGGCATTCGACTACAATCGACGTCGCGGAATAAAGGGGGAGGAATACCCGGCCACACTGCTTTTCGCGCTGGTCGGGATGGGTGCCACCTGTGCCGCCAGCAATCTGCTGATGCTGTTCCTCGGTCTGGAGGCCTTCACCTTTGCCTTCTATATCATGGTTGCTGTCGAACGCGATTCCGGCCGGGGAGGGGAAGCGGGGCTGAAGTACCTGCTGAACGGCACCCTGTCGGCGGCGGTCATGGGGATGGGTATGGCGCTGGTGTATGCCGCTTGCGGGACACTCAGGCTGGCAGAACTGGCATTGGCCGCGACTCAGCCGGACCTGCTCATGCTGGCCGGGCTGGGCCTGATCCTGGCCGGACTGGCCTTCAAACTGTCTCTGGTACCGGCGCATCTCTGGACCCCGGATGTCTACCAGGGGGCGCCGGCGCCGGTTACGGCACTGCTCTCCACCGCCTCCAAGGGGGCGGCGGCCGTGGCCCTGCTGCTTATTTTCCCGCTCCTGCAGGCCTGGCGGGGGGGGCATGACCTGCTCTGGGCCCTGGCGCTCTTTTCCATGCTGAGCGGCAATCTGGCGGCACTGGCGCAGACCAGCATCAAACGGATGCTGGCCTGGTCGTCCATCGGCCAGATGGGCTATGTGGCGCTGGCCTTCGTGGCCTATCCCGCCGGCGGCGACCGGGCCGCGCTCTTTTATGCCGCGACCTACGCGCTGGCCGGGCTGGCTGCGTTCGGGGCGGTCGCGGTTCTGTCGGATGTCTCCGATCGGGATGACATGGATGCCTATCGCGGCCTGGGCTACCGTTCGCCGCTGGCCGGTGCCACGCTGGCCCTGGCCATGTTTTCACTGGCGGGAATTCCGCCCACAGCGGGCTTCATGGCCAAGTTTGCCGTCTTCTCGGCTGCCTTGCGCGCCGGAGAGGTCTCCCTGGCGCTGGTGGGTATCGCCTCGGCCCTGGTGGCGGTCTTTTTCTACCTGCGGGTGGTTGTCGTGCTGTACATGAAGGCTTCCACTGGACAGCCGGAAGTACGCCCGCAGAACATTCCCGAGATGCTGGCCCTGATTGTCCCGGGCATCGCAATCATACTGCTGGGTGTGTATCCCCAGCCGCTGCTTGATCTGCTGAAAGATATCCTGCCCTGATTACGAGGAGGTCATTTCAATGGTGCGTTACACTCTACTGGTTGTATCGCTGCTCACCATGTCCGCCTGCAGTACGGTTCCCATTACCGGCCGGTCGCAGCTCAACCTGATTCCCGGCTCTTCCATGATGTCCATGAGCCTGCAGCAGTACGACCAGTTTCTCAAGGAGCACAAGGTCAGCACGGATCAGCAGCAGACCGCTATCGTCAAACGGGTCGGAACGAATATCCAGCATGCCGTCGAGCGCTATTTCGCATCCAGCGGTCTCAAGGATCAGTTGAGTGACTATACATGGGAGTTCAATCTGGTGGAGGACAAACAGGTCAATGCCTGGTGCATGCCAGGGGGCAAGGTGGTGGTCTATAGCGGCATCCTGCCGGTGGCAAAGGGCGAGGCCGGGCTGGCGGTAGTCATGGGGCACGAGATTGCCCACGCCATTGCCGAACACGGCAACGAACGGATGAGCCAGGGGCTGCTGGCGCAGATGGGGGGCGTTGCTCTCTCCACGGCGCTCTCTACAAGAACGGCGGCAACGCAGCAACTCTGGATGTCGGTCTATGGTGTGGGTGCCCAGTACGGGGCGCTCATGCCGTATGGGCGGATGCAGGAAAGCGAGGCCGATCACCTGGGCCTGATCTTCATGGCCATGGCCGGCTACGATCCTCACGAGGCCGTACCGTTCTGGCAGCGCATGTCGGACCAGAAGGGGGGCAAGGCTCCGCCTGAGTTTCTCAGTACGCACCCTTCGGATGCGACGCGCATCGAAACTATCAGGGGTCTGATTCCGGAAGCCATGAGGTATTACAAGAAGTGACCGCAAGAAAAGCCGCTCTGGTAGGTAAGCCTGGGTGGCTTTTTAATTCCGTTTGAGCAGCAAGTGACAAGCCTGGGTGCTAATCCAGTTCGTTGATGTCGCCCACCAGATGCTGGCGCAGCTTGACCGGCTGGGCGGCATTCTTCCTGACCTTCAGGTTGATCATCTCCACCAGCACCGAGAAGGCCATGGCAAAATAGATGTACCCCTTGGGGATGTGGAACGAGAGGCCGTCGGCGATCAGGGAGACGCCGATCAGCAGCAGGAACGACAGGGCCAGCACCTTGATGGTCGGGTGCCGCTCGACAAAGGCGCTGACCGCGCCGGCAAAAAACATCATCACCCCTACCGCCAGGACAACCGCCGTGGCCATGACCGCCAGCTGGCTGGCCATGCCGACCGCGGTAATGACCGAATCCAGAGAGAAGATGATGTCCAGAAACATGATCTGGATGATGATCCCCTTGAAGGAGGCGCTACCCTTGCCTCCCGAGGCATGTTGTTCCTCCCCCTCCAGCTTGTCGTGGATCTCCATGGTGCTCTTGGCCAGCAGGAACAGGCCGCCGACGATCAGGATGATGTCACGCCCCGAGACACCGTGCCCCAGGATGTGGAAAAATGGTTCAGTCAGGCGCATGATCCAGGTCAGGGAGAAGAGCAGCAACAGGCGGGTGAGCATGGCCAGCGCCAGTCCGACCCGCTGGGCCTTGGGACGCTGATGTTCCGGCAGCTTGCCGGTCAGGATCGAGATGAAGATGATGTTGTCGATGCCGAGGACGATCTCCAGGGCGGTCAGGGTTACCAGGGCCAGCCAGGCCTGGGGGTCGGAAAGCCATTCCATTCAATAAACTCCTGTCTCAGCAAAACAGATTATGTGTTGACGGGGGGATTATCCCCGATATTTCCGCTCTCCGCAAAAGTTCAGCGATGGCCCGCTCACCCTCCGCGCCCAGCTCCGTCGAAAAGTCGTTCACATACAGGCCGATATGGGCGGCGCAGACCTCGTCGCTCATCTCCTGGGCGTGCTCGCGGATATATCCGGCCGACTCACCAGGATGGCTGCGGGCGTAAGCGACGCCGTCGCGCAGGGCCCGTTCGATGACGGCAATCGTCTCCGCTCCCAGCGAACGGCGGGCGACAATGCCCCCCAGCGGGATCGGCAGGCCGGTTTCGCCTTCCCACCACTCCCCCAGATCGACCAGCTTGTGCAGGCCGGCCTCCTGAAAGGTGAAGCGCGATTCGTGGATGATCAGACCGGCGTCGGCCTTGCCCGTCAGTACGGCGTCCATGATCTCGTTGAAGGGCATGACGATAAAGTTCTCCAGCCGCGGGTCGCGCAGGCGCAGCAGCAGCAGGGCCGTGGTGTACTGTCCCGGTACGGCGATCCTTTGGCCGCGCAGGTCGGCCGGGTCTAAGTTGCTTTTTGCCACCAGCAGCGGTCCGCAGCCGCGCCCCAAAGCACTGCCGGAGCGGAGCAGGACGTAGTGGTCACGGATATGCCCCAGGGCGTGATAGGAGACCTTGGTCACATCCAAATCACCCGTCAGTGCCTGCCGGTTGAGGGTCTCCACATCCTCCAACCGCTCGCGAAATGAGAGGCCGGCCGTATCCACCAGCCCGTGCACCAGCGGGTAGAACATGAAGGTGTCGTTGGGGCAGGGGGAGAAACCGAGGGTCAGTGGAGTCCGGTTCATAGCATCAGCTTCCCGTTGTCGAGGATAATCTCTTCCGCTCCATCGGCCATGATCAGCGTCACCGTCGGTTGGTAAAAGACGTAATCCTCGTGGAAGGGGGCGGCCACGACCCCGCCGAAGCCGGTGTTGTCACCCAGGGCCAGGTGGATCGTGCCCAGGATCTTCTCCGCCTCCAGGACGTTGTCGGGACGGCTGGCCTTGTCGTTGGTGCCGATGCCCAGTTCGGCCAGGTTGCGGCAGTTCCCGTTCTCGGCAAATCGGGCCTCCAGAACGGACCGCAGCGGATCGTCGCCGTCGATGCGCAGCACCCGGCCGTCGGCTATCGTCAGCGTCAGCGGCTGTTCCAGCTTGCGCGTCGGCCCCCATTCGACCACCATCACGCCGTGGCTCTCTCCCTCCAGCGGGGCCAGGTAGGCCTCGCCAGCCGGAAGGTTGCCGAAACTGCCCGGCCGGGTCAGCAACCCGTCGTCTCCACCGGCGTCCCGGCCCCGTTTGCAGATGTGCATGGCCGTGCCGTTGGGACACTCCACGTTGACCCATTCGGCACGGTTGACCGCTGTTACCAGCCGCGCGGTGCGCTCGGCCAGGGCGTTCCAGTCCACATCCATGGAGCTGTTGAACATGTCGGGATCGAAATGCGGCAGGGAGGCGAAACGGGTCCCGGCCACGCAGGCCAGTTTGCGGTAGTTGGTGTGGCTGGTGGAATTGTTGCTCATGGCGACGATGATGCGCGGGACGTCGGCGGCATTTGCGGCTACGATCTCATGGGCCTTGGTCAACTGTTCGGGGGTGACGCACTTGTCAAACAGGTCGTCGAGGATGCCGCTCTTCTGCAGGCCGGACATGATTGTGCGGCCGAAAGTGGCCTCCCAGAGCATCTGGGGCGGTTCGACGCCCGAGGCGGTCGTCGACGGAAAATCGGCGAACTGACCGCTGCCGTACGTGCTGCTGGCAAAGCCGGCGGCCTGGCGGGCGGTCTCATTCAGGCGGCCGCGACGGTCACGATCGTTTTCAGAAGGGGTTTCGTCCTGACGGATGCGGTCGCTGAATACCAGTACGGTTTCGCCGGGGGCGATCCCCATGTTGATTTCAAAGAGTGATCTGAAGGCGCTGTCAAGGGTACTCATAACTGTCTCTCCCGGCAAGGTTAATGGCTATGACTGAGACTATATATCACAGAATGAAATCAGTTCATAGGCATGCCGGATCAGCTAAGATTTTTCCCTTGATTTCTGGAGTGTTGTTATGATAATCATGCATACTGTATACAATTTTCACAGGCAGTTTTATATAATAATTGCAGATACTTGACCTCTGGATGACAGGGGGCCGGTTTTTGGAGGTTCGTGTGGCACAGGTAGTCTTTTCCACGTGGGGCAGAAACGTCGTTGACAACAGGAACGTATCCGGAGAGCCGCAGGCCGTTGAGTTCAAACTGCCGGTGGCCTTTGACGGAGAAAAGCCGCTCAAGGCTTTCATGGGGTGGGATGGCATCATCCTGTTTGACAAGTACGTTGACGTGCCGGCTATGACGGCCGAGTACATGAAGCGCGTGCAGACCCTGTACTGCTGCGGTCGTTGCACGCCCGGCAAGAAAGGCACCAAGGTGCTGATGGACCTGTTTCAGAACGTGCTGGAGCGTAAGGCGAGCGAAGCGGACCTGGATACGGTCGGCGATCTGGCCGAACTGCTGAAAAACTGCAAATGCACCCTCTGCCAGAGCGCAACGGTGCCGGTTTTCGATGCGGTCACGCACTATCGTGCCGATTTCCTGGCCTATATCAATAGCGCCTGCGGGCCGGTAACCGAACCGTCGCGATTCATTCACAAGATCACCGCTCCTTGCATGGATAAGTGTCCTGCCCATATTGATATCCCCAAGTATATCGAGGAAATCAAGAATTACCAGTATGCCGAGGCGCTGGCCACGATCCGCGAGAACATGCCCATGTCGGCTGTCTGCGGCCGGGTCTGCCCGCATCCCTGCGAGACCGCCTGCCGTCGCAAGAACGTGGATGATGCCATCAATATCATGGTTCTCAAGCGCACCGCCGCGGATTACGAAAGACAGCACAATATCACTCCGCCCATGCAGCCCAAGCCGGCCAAAGGCAAAAAGATCGCCATTGTCGGCGCCGGCCCCGCCGGGCTGGCCTGTGCCTATTACCTGGGGCTGGAAGGTTACAAATCCACGATCTTCGAGGCGCTGCCCGAAGGGTACGGCGGCGGCATGATCGCTGTCGGCATCCCGGCCTACCGCATGCCGCGCCCGATCCTGCAACGCGATGTGGACATCATTGAATCGGTCGGGTCTGAGATCAAGTACAACATGCGGGTCGGCAAGGACATCAGTCTGCAGGAGCTGAAACAGCAATATGACGCCGTATTCCTGGCCCCTGGCGCACACCGCTCCAAGCCGATGGGTGTCGAGGGTGAAGACAAAGGCTACAAGGGCTTCCTCTCCGGAGGAATCGACTTCCTGCGCGAGGCATATCTGGGGCGCCCGACCGGCATGGGCAAGAAGGTCTGCGTGGTCGGCGGCGGCAACACCGCCATCGACTGTGTCCGGGTGGCTTTGCGTGAAGGCGCCGAAGAATCCATCCTGCTCTATCGCCGCTCACGCAAGGAGATGCCGGCCGATGTCTGGGAGGTCGATGGCGCCGATGAAGAGGGTGTCCGTTTCGAGTTCCAGGTACTTCCGACCAAGATCATCGTGGATGCCAACGAGCAGGTCACCGGCGTGGAGTGTGTCCGCATGGCCATGGGTGAACCGGATGCCTCCGGTCGCCGCCGTCCCGAACCGGTGCCGGGCAGCGAATTCATCGTCGAGTGCGACACGGTCATCCCGGCCATCGGCCAGGACCCCGACCTGAGCTTTATCCCCCCCGATATGGGTATTGACATCACCAAGTGGAACACGGTCGTCACCAAGTACCTGCCGTTGAAAGACGCCGCCGGTAAAGACCTGAAGGATGGCATGGGCAACATGCTTTCCCGTTCGCTGATAACGGATTGTGACGGCGTGTTTGCCGGCGGTGATGCCGAGATCGGACCGCTGACCGTTGTGGCCTGCATCGGCAACGCCCACCGCGCTGCCCTGGTCATCCAGCGCTGGCTGGAAGAGGGCAAGGCCTATCTTTCGGAACAGGATATCTTCGATGACCTGTTGAGCTACCTGGGTGTCTACGACAAAAACGAGCAGGTCCCCTGGCTGGCTTCCTGTGATCGCGCCAACCAGAACGAGATCCATGGCAAGGAGCGCGCCTCCAAGGGGAATTACCGCGAGGTGGAGTTGGGCTTTAGTGATTCCACGGCACAGGTTGAAGCGGACCGTTGTCTGAGATGCTACAGAATGGCAATGGTGGCGGTGTAGCTTTTTCTGCCGGAGCCGCGCAGGAAACGATGTCTTACCTACTAAGAATTATTGGAGATATACGGCATGGCACATTCAGAGCCCAGCGACAAGAAGACTACGGCAACACTGACTATTGACGGAAAACAGGTGACGGTACCTGTTGGCGCTACCATCCTGGAGGCGGCTGCGGAGTTGGGGATCAAGATCCCGACCCTCTGCTGGCTTAAAAAGGTCTCCACAACCGGCGCCTGTCGGATTTGCGTGGTCAAGGTCGAAGGTGTCGAACGCTTCATGACCGCCTGCAATACTCCGGTCAAGGACGGGGTTACGGTGACCACCACATCGCCGGAACTTGAAATCGCCCGCAAGAAAACCCTGGAATTGATGCTGGTCAATCACCCGCTGGACTGTCCGGTGTGTGATGCCGGTGGTGAGTGCGATCTGCAGGACAGCTGCTTCAGTCTCAAGGTTGACAAGAACAAGTACTCCGCGCAACTGGAACGTCTGCCGATTCGCTACGACTGGCGCTTGCTGGAGAGTGACCCCAACCGTTGCATCCTCTGCGAGAAGTGTGTCAAGGTCTGCCGCGAAGTGGTCGGCCGCGAGGCGATCGAGATCGTCGACCGCGGCGACCGCACCATCATCGACACTATGACCCGTGAACCGCTGGATTGTGATTTCTGCGGCAACTGCATCAACGCCTGCCCGACCGGCACCCTGATCAGCAAGCCGTTCAAGTTCCGTGGACGACCCTGGACCTTCGAGGTCACCAGGAGTATTTGTGCCTTCTGCTCCACTGGCTGCCAGATAGAGTACCATTCCCGTGATGGTCGCGTGGAGCGGGTCACCAGCTCTGATGAAGGCTACAACAAGGGCAACCTCTGCGTCAACGGCCGTTTCGGATATGCCGCTTTCAACTCGTCCGGCCGCCTGACTGTTCCACTGGTCAAGGATGCTTCCAGCCACCAGCAGAAGGCCGGCTGGGACCAGGCCCTGGCCGCGGTTGCCGGCAAACTGAAGGAGATCGTCGCGACCAGCGGTGGTAGTGCCGTGGCAGGTATCGGTTCTCCGCGGGTCACCAATGAGGAAAGCTACCTGTTCCAAAAATTCTTGCGCGGCGCCGTCGGCACCAACAATATCGACTCCGAGGCACGCCTCGGTTTCTTCCCGGCCCAGGTTGTCCAGCACGAAATGCTGGGTTACAGCGGAGGAACCTATGCCATGGATACCATCGAGAAGGCTTCGGCGGTGGTCGTACTCGGCAGCGACCTCAAGGGGGAATCGCCCGGTTTCGCCTATCGGGTGATCCAGGCTGCCACGAAGAACGATGCCAAGCTTGTTATGGCGACTTCGCGCGCTACCTCCATGAACAAGTTCGCCAACGCATTCCTGCAGTATCGTCCGGGGAGCGAAGCTTTCCTTGCCGCCGGCATCAACAAGGCGTTGATCGCCGAAGGACTCTCCGATACGGTCTTTACCGAGAAAAATACCACGGGGCTGGAAATTGCCAAGGCATCACTTGCTGCGCTCTCCTTCGAGCAGATAACCGCTGCCACCGGGATCAGCGAGGTTGCCCTTCGTGAGGCTGCCCGCCTGGCTTCCAGCGGCGGCAGTACGGCGGTCATTTACGGTAGCGATTTTATCAGGTCAGCCGATATGAACTGTGCCGTCAAGGGGGTCGTCAATCTGGCTCTTCTCACCGGCGCCGTTGGAGAAAGCGGGGCAGGCCTCTATCCGCTGGACGAGAAGAACAATACCCAGGGAATGCTGGATATGGGGATCTGCCCCGAGTACCTGCCCGGCTACCACACCTATGAGCACATGGCCGCCAAATTCGGCGCGACCTGGAACAGCACCCTTCCGACAACGCCAGGCAAGGATCTGTTCCAGATCATCGAGGGTATCGAGCAGGGCGAAATCAAGGCCCTGTACGTGATGGGCAACGATCCACTGCATTACATGCCGGACCGCGGCCGCGTACTGAAGGCCCTGCAGAAACTTGAGCTGCTGGTTGTCCAGGACCTGTTCCTGACCGAGACAGCCAAGCTTGCTACGGTCGTACTTCCGGTTGCTACCGCCGCTGAAAAGGCCGGATCCTTCACCTCGGTCGATAACCGCGTGCAATGTTTCGGCCGTGCCGTTGCTCCGGCCGGTGATAGCCGCACGGATGCCGATATCCTGACAAAATTGTACAATCTGGTCGCCCCGATAACACCTATCGCGGCTCAGGACGCTGAAGGACTGCACCACGAAATTACTACCCTGACAGGGCTCTACAGCGATATCTGTGATCACGCGGGTTGCCGCATGGGCAGGGTCAAGAACCGCGTTGCCTTCAAAGAGCAACCGGCTGTCCTTGCCGCCCTGGCGCCACTACCCCTGCCGTCGGTCGATTCGGTCTACCCCTTCAGTCTCACCGTCGGGTCGATCCTTCACCACAACGGAACCTACACCACCTGGTCGGACAACAACTTGAGCGTGGCCGGTTCGGCCTATGTGGCAATCAATCCTGCCGATGCCGCCAAGGCAGGCATTGCTGGCGCTAGCGTCGTCAAGATAACCTCATCAGTCGGCAGCGCCTCCCTGCCTGCCCGGCTCTCCGACTGCGTCCTGGCCGGTACCCTGTTCGTACCCTCTCATTTCCACGAGTCACAGGCCGGCCTGCTGCTGAAAGGTTCCGCCAACACGGTTGCCGTCAAGCTTGAAAAAGCCTGATCGTAACTTTCATACACCTGGAATAAAAGCGCTGCCTCAGGGAGCGCTTTTATTTTATGAAAATCATTTCTCCCCTGCTATACTGCCTGCATGAGCTGGAAAATCAGGCAGAAACTACGCGCCCAACTGGCTGCGGAAACCAATCTTAGCATTACCGGTCATGGCCGGGGCGGGGATCTCTCCATCTGCCTGGTCTACGCCAATCGCTACAGCACCGGCATGGGCAACCTGGGTTTCCAGACAATCTACCGCCTGCTGGCCGGTTCAACAGGTTTGCAGTGCGAGCGCGCTTTTCTGCCGGAACGCGACGATCTGGAGGAATATCGCCGCAGCGGTACCCCGCTTCTGTCGCTGGAGACGCAGCGTCCGCTGGCGGATTTCGATGTCATCGCCTTTTCCACCTCCTTTGAACCGGACTACCTGAATATTCCCATTATCCTTTCCCTGTCGGGAATCCCGCTTTATGCCGCCGAGCGTACGCAGTCGAATCCGCTGATCATCGCCGGTGGGGCGGCCTTCTTCATCAATCCGGAACCGGTGGCCGATTTCCTGGATGTCATCTGCATCGGCGAAGGCGAGGAAATCATTCCCGGACTCGTGGCCGCACTGTTGTCTCCCCGGCAGGATGAAACGCGGCAGGCGCTGTTGACAGACCTGGCGGCTGTAACCGGCATCTATGTGCCTTCTCTTTATCACCCGACCTATAGCCAGGGGCTGGTCAGCGGTTACGAGGTCTCAAAGGGTGCGCCATTTCCGGTGGTCCGAGCCTCGGCCTGTCTGGATCAGCATCACCCCTCGGCGTCGCAGATACTGTCCGAAGGGATCGAGTTCGGCGACATGTTCCTGATCGAGGTCAGCCGCGGCTGTCCGCGCGGGTGTCGGTTCTGCAGTTCGGGCTTCATCTACGGCACCTTTCGGCAACAGCCCTATGAACATCTTACCGCCCTGGTTGAAGAGGGGCTTGTGCATCGCGGCAAGATCGGACTGGTCGGGGCGGCGGTTTCGGATTACGCCGATATCGGCCGCCTGTGCCGCTATATCGTCGATCAGGGGGGCAGGGTCTCGGTCTCGTCCCTGCGCATCGACCGGATCGACCCGGAGATGCTGGATGCCCTCATCGCCAGCGGCCACAAGACCATTTCGCTGGCCCCGGAGGGAGGGTCGCAGCGGCTGCGCGACCTGATCCGCAAGAACCTGACCGAGGCCCAGATCCTGGAGGCCTGTGAGATGCTGGTCTCCCGTGATATCCTCAACCTGAAGCTGTATGTCATTATCGGCCTGCCGACCGAGACGGATGCGGACCTGGATGAACTGGTCCGGTTGGTGTCGGCCATCCGTGAGCGGGTCATCGAACGGGCCCGGGCCAACAAGCGGCTGGGAGAGATCACCCTGTCGGTCAATCCATTCATTCCCAAGCCGTTCACCCCCTTCCAGTGGTGCGGCATGGAGCCGCTGCCCTCGCTGGAGCGCAAGGTCAAATTCCTGGAATCCAGCCTGCGACCGCTGTCCAATGTGCGGCTCAAGGTGGAGAGTCTGCGCGAGTGCTATCAGCAGGCGCTCCTGTCGCGCGGCGACCGCCGGCTGGCTCCGCTGCTCGTTGCAATGGCCGGGGGCGCCAACCTGAAGAAGGGTGCCAAGGCATGCGGCATTGATACAGACCGGTACGTGCACCGGGAAATCGCCGCGGCTGAATTCCTGCCGTGGAGCGTCATCGCTTCGGCCGGGAGCGCCATGCTGCGGCGTGAGTACGAGCGGGCGCTGGCAGAGGAAGGTGAAGCGGCATGAAGTGCTGTACGATGTGCAAGAAAGAATATGACGAGACCGCTGCTCGTTCCGAGTATGCCGAGGCGGGGGAATGGCTGGCAGGCGAGGTCTGGCTGGATGCCGGCGAACTCTGCCCGCTCTGCCTGGAAAATCGCGCCCGTCTGGTGATGATGTATGGACACGAGTACAACACCTAGTAACCGGCTTGCCATCTGGCTATGTCCGTTGTGAATGGCATGTAAGTCAGCTCACAACAATTTATGTGGATGGGAATTATTCCGGGCGCTTTGACAGCCGAGGAACAGACGATTTCATTTCAGCAGTCGCTTTAACCAATTTGTTTGATATAGTTTGTGCAGCGGCCTGATTACACAGTACCAGTTGCACCGACAGCCAGGCTATTGCCATGCAAGGTATTATGGACGGTGGTCCAAAAAATCCAGTCACCCCTGCCGTGATCAAAATCATCGCTATCTATGCGCTTGTCAGCGGTTTGTGGATTTATTTATCCGATACGGTCGTAGGCCTGATCATATCCGACCCGGCCACTGTTATCCGCATTTCTGTCTACAAGGGGTTCTTGTTTGTAGCTATTACCAGTGCCCTCCTCTATCATCTTGTCAGCCGGCATTTCCTTGAATCCAACCTTCTGAAAGAGACGATAAAAAATAAAGAACTGTTATTCATCCTTCTCTCTGAGGGCATGATAGATGCCTACGTCTGTGTCGATATGACGGGCAAGATCCTGCAATTCAATGAAGTCTACCGGGCCATGCTAGGGTACGAAGCGGAGGAATTGCTGTCAAAGACCTACTTGGAACTTACACCGGAGAAGTGGCATGTGATGGAGCGCAACATCATCAATCGGCAGGTCATCCCGAGAGGGTATTCCGAGATTTACGAAAAAGAGTATTACAGGAAAGACGGCACGATTTTTCCGGTGGAGTTGAGGATACAGCTCATTCGTGACGACCAGGGGAATCCGTCAGTGATGTGGGCGATCATTCGTGACATTACTGAACGGAAACAGGTGGAAGAAGCGCTCGCACACAATAGTCAACAGCTCAAGGAGCTTAACCAGGCCCTTGAGATACGTGTTGAAAAAAAGATCCTGGAACTGCGTCAGCGGGATCAGGTCCTACTTCAGCAAAACCGGTTGGCGACCATGGGCGACATGATTCACAATATTTCGCATCAATGGCGGCAACCGCTGAATGCGCTCGGCCTCACCATCCAGCTGTTGCCGCTGGAATTTGAAAAAGGCAATTTTGATAAGGAGTTTCTCGATAAGTCGGTTCAGGAGGCCATGCTGCTGATAGACTATATGTCCAATACTATCGATGACTTCAGGTATTTTTTCAAGCCGGACAAGGAAAAGGAGGAATTCAATGTCAGTCAGTCGGTTGCAAGGGCCATTCAGATTATCAAGGCCAGCTATGATTTCTATAACATAAAAATCGTGACAAATTACCTGGATGAACCCGTAATCCAGGGATATCCGAATGAATATGCCCAGGTAGTCCTCAATATACTGGGCAATGCCAAGGATGCACTCTTGGAGGGTAACGTCGCCAACCCGCAGGTCATTGTAACCACGAGCGTGGAAGAGGGGCGGTCGGTTGTGTACGTCAGTGACAACGCCGGCGGCATCCCCGATGAAATAATCTACAAGGTGTTTGACCCGCTCTTTTCCACAAAAGGGCCGCAAGGAACCGGGATCGGCCTGTTCATGTCGAAAAATATCATCGAGAGAAACATGAATGGAAGGCTGACCGTCAGAAATAGCGCGCAGGGAGCTGAATTCAGGATCGAGGTCTGATCCCCGGCTTGCGGGTCCAAGCTCTCCTGCTATGCGTCAACGATGTACCAAGCCCGACTTTCTGGCGGCAGAACTGTTATTTCGCATTGCTTCGAAGCTCTTCCTGTCATTGATCACCGGCACACTGAAATTGCCTTTTACCTGCCAGGCGTCGCGCAGATACACCCAGGGCGCCAGGGCGGAAAGCGTGTAGCCCTTTTCCAGTTCAATCTTTTCCGACTGCATCTTCCTGATGAACAACCCTCTCTTGTCTGCCAGTATCTCGTGGCTGCCGCCGAAAGGAAACGCCCCCGGATCGCTGTACTCCCAGGCTACCTGCTGCAGTTGAGAGCCGTCCGCGGATGCGTGGCACGAATCGCAGGTACGACTCTTGCCGAGCTTGTGCGACATCTTGTCCATTTGAATCCAGAGCAGAGCCTTATTGTTTTCCGGCAGCGCGCCGGAAATCCCCACATAGGCCCAGGCATCGTCAGTCCTCTGCAAATCGGGGATATTGGCCGGGTAGCGCCAGTAGAGCCCGGGCTTGAACGGTGAGCGCTTCTGGTTCATGACCGCCATAGGGAACGGTTTGACCGGGATCCAGCGACCCTTCTGATCGCGGATCAGGATCGGCTCCGGCATGTAGCCGTAATAGGCCTTGAACTTGAAGTAGGGTGTTTCCGCTCCGGCCAGCTTGCCCGGACCCCAATAGGTTGCCTGATACCCGGCGACATTCTGGATATGGCAGGCTTCGCAGGAGAGTCGTTTGTGCCGGGAGGTGGCGTGACTTTTTACGGCCTCCGCATGACAGCGCTTGCAGGATCCTTGCGCCTGGCGCTTGACGGTGCCATGACCGATGGCGGGGTTGATCTTGGTGCTTTCGTGACAATCGAGACAGCCGACATTGGCCTTGAGGTGGACATCGGGGGGATTGCCTTCCGGAAACGAGAATGAACCGCCGAAATAGCCGGCACCGCGACGGCGATCCTCCGGACCGGCATGGCAAATCGATACACGTCCCCCGCCATAGCAGCTTTCCGGTGGTGGGGTCTTGACAAAGCTGTGGGCACCCTTGGAAAGGTCGGCGGGATTCTTCTTCTGCGGCAGGAAATGACAATCCAGACAGCCGACATGACAGGTATTGCAGACCCTCTGGTTGATCCGGTTACTTTCCGCGGAGAAGGGGATGGAGGTGTTGGCCTGTATGAGGTCGTAGTTGCCTTCAAACCAGGCGCCGCAGTTGTGCGGTCCTCTTTGCGGATCGGTCCAACCTTTGAACTGGCTTTGCTTGCCATTGGTACCCATGGTGCTTTTTGAAAACTCCGCAAATTCCTTTTCATGGCAGGCACCGCAGGTCTTCCGCATGACGCCGAAATCCTGGCTCAGTGTCTGGGGACTCTTGTCATGCCAGGAGAGTGCCGCCACCGAGGCATCCCGGCCAGGCTTTCCATTCTTGTTGATGAGGGTATACACCCTGTTGGCCTGGTTCGTCCCGTATTCGAGAGGGTAGTCTCGTTCCGTGGTGTTGACACTCAGGCCTTTTTTGGAAACCACCAGAAGGCGCGCCATGTCCTTGTGAGCGCCTTCTTTTGTCGGTGCTCCCGGATCGCCCAGATGGCATTGCGTGCAACTCGCCGGCATATGGCTCTGGGATTCTACCTCCTGCGCTGTTATGGAAAAATGTCCGTATCCCAGCGCTTCCATCTTCTGGGGATTGCCGTGGCACTCATTACAACTGTCGGCGGCCTCCGAATACGGAAGCATACAACCGCAGACCAGGATGATCGACGCAATAATTGTTCTAATCATGTTGCCTCCCGGTAAACTGAATCTGACGTTGTAGAAACTGTACCACTACCCAAGATAAAAAAAAGCCCGGGTCTCCAGGAGGGGGAAATCGGAGAGCCGGGCAAAGGAGAGCAGCGGCCGTTGAAGGCTACCGCTCTGTCAATTCTGTGTTGGTCTAGTCTACCGACTTCCTCAGGAAGGTCGGGATGTCGTACTGGTCCTCGTCATCCTCGAACGTCAAGACTGTCGGTCGAATCCGGCTGACGTTCTCCGTTTGCTGGCGGTCACGGATAAAGGTTGGTTTGTCCAGGGAATTCCTTGAGGATGAGGTCTGCTTTTCAAGTATGGGGAGGGCGCCGAGGCTCCTTTTGTGACCTCTTTCCGCATCAAAGCGATCGCCGAAGCCGGTGGCAATGACGGTTACCTTGATGGTGTCGCCCATTTCGTCGTCCCTGACGACGCCGATCTTGATGTTGGCCTCTTCGTGGACCTTCTCATGCACGATCCGGTTGACGGTGTTGTAGTCGTCCATAGTCATAGAGGCCGAACCGGTGATATTGACCAAGACGCCCTTCGCGCCGGAGATGTCGTTGTCTTCCAGCAGCGGGCTGGCAATGGCATTGTTGACCGCATCGGCGGCACGGTTGTCGCCCGCGCCCACACCGATACCCATCATGGCCATGCCGCGTACGCTCATGACGGTTTTTACGTCGGCAAAGTCGAGGTTCATGAAGCCGGTGGAGGTGATCAGTTCGGAGATGCCTTGCACGGCCTGACGGAGGACATCGTCAGAGGGTTTGAAGGCATCGAATAGCGACATGTTCTTGCCGGCCTGGCTGATCAAACGGTCATTTGGGATGATAATCAGGGAGTCGACGTGTCTCTTCAGTTCATTGATACCGGCCTCGGCCGCCTCGGTCTTTGGTCTGCCTTCATAGGTGAACGGCTTGGTGACGACGCCCACGGTAAGTATGCCTGTTTCGCGAGCCGCTTCCGCAATGACCGGGGCTGCCCCGGTACCGGTACCGCCACCCATTCCTGCGGCTATGAACACCAGGTCGGCGCCCTTGAGGGCTTCAACCAGGGATTCGCGATCTTCCAGGGCAGCATCCCTTCCTACTTCTGCCTTGGTGCCGGCTCCGAGACCTTTGGTGAGTTGCCGGCCAAGTTGTATCTTGACCGGGGCTCTCGAATTGCGAAGCGCCTGCGCGTCGGTATTGGCAACGATAAAATCTACTTTATGTATAGTGTTGGCGATCATGGTATTGACAGCATTACCGCCGCCACCGCCTACGCCGATCACTTTAATGACAGCACCCTGTTCTATGGCTTCATCAAATTCAAACATGCGTCTCCCCCTTGCGCAATGACAGTATCCTGTTCAACAGGGTAAAATGTAACCGCAAAGTTACAAAGAATCAAAGGAAAAAAATCAAAAATTTGCAACGTATAAAAAGGTCTTAAAATTCAGTTTGTTTGCGGGTTAGCACCAATTTTATCACTCAGCTGAATGATTAGAAAAACTCCTGGAACCAGGTTTTCATGCGACGCATGGTGGTGTTGAAGATGCTGTCATCCGAACCACCCTCTTTGAAATGTTCCCGTGTGCCCGAATTCCGGCTGCCATAGACCACTAATCCGACGCCGGTGGCGTAAACCGGTGAGTTGACGACATCCACCAGGCCGCCGATCTTCTGGGGAAGGCCACGCCGGACAGGCAGGTTGAATATCTGTTCCGCCAGTTCCGGCATACCTTCCAGGATGCTGGAACCGCCGGTAATAACCACACCCGATGCGATGGCATCCTCCAGTCCGGATTTGACGATCTCCCTGTTTACCAGGGTGAAGATCTCTTCA
>JAJYBH010000030.1 GCA_021779135.1 Deltaproteobacteria bacterium | reverse complement strand
CCACACCTGGGACAGCGCGGTCATCACCTATGACCTCGAACGCCAGATCGCGGTTGCCCGCCAGGCCGGCAAGAGTTTGCAGGGGCTTGAAGCGGGCCGGGCGCTGAAGGCCCTGCTGCCGTACCTTGGAGCAGCGGTTGTGCTGCTGGGGCTCCCCGCGCTGCTGCTGAACCGGAAGCGCCTGTTTCCCTCGCAGGAGGAGCGCCTGCTGCGCGCCTTCTACCGCCAGGTCGAACGGGATTGCCGTGTACATCCTGAGCGGGGCAGGGTGGGGTTGTTCGAGCTTGCCGATCTTACGGGAAGCCCCCAGGTGCGGGCCTTTGTAGATATCTACGCCGGTGCGGCGTATCGGGACAGAAGGCTGACGGATGATGACTGCCGTCAGTTGAAGCAGCTTGTCAGGGATGGGTTCAGGGTTCACGAATAAATCGTATTACAGCTTAGAAAGTCGTTCTTCAATGTCCATATGTCCGTGCAGAACACGGACTATCTCAATCATATCGGTAAGAGAATGGCGGTAAAAAAATCACATGGCTTGCGACTATAAATTTTCGGAAGCCATCCCGGATATCGCCACAATCTTTACCTTTGAGCGGATTGGCAGCCAACTGTTGAAATGAAACATCCGTAATGTGAACCGAGAGTAACGCTGGTATTTTTCTGCATGAGATAATCTCCAGACATGCCGTTACGACGTTAATCTATAATGTTTATTGGTATCGAATCTGTCCCGGTTTCACTCCACTGCATTCAAGTCCTCGCTCTTTCACCCATTCCGTCCCTGCCGGCAGTCGCCTGAAGCAGCGGTAGAGTGACGATAAACTGCGATCCTTCACACTCTTTGCTTGTGACGGTGATCGTGCCGCCATGATTTTCGACGATTCCGTAGGAGACCGACAGCCCCAGGCCGGTGCCGGACGACTTGGTGGTGAAAAAGGGCGTGAAGATATCGTTGATCTGCTCCGGAGGTATGCCGCTGCCGGTATCGCCGATCTCCACCCGGCAGGTTCCTTCCTCACCGTTGCAGTCGGTGCGGACGGTCAGTGTCCCTCCATTTTCCATGGCTTGCACTGCGTTTACGATCAGGTTGGTGAACACCTGCCGAAGCTGGTTCTCATCCCCTTCTATTTCCGTAGCACCCATGGAAAATGCCCGTCGTAGTTCGATCCCCTCCAACTGCACCTGATGCCCCACCTGACGGAGGATCTCTTCCAGGCTGCGGTCGATGGCCACCCGCCTGAGTGCTTTCCTCTGCTGGCGGGCGAAGGAGAGCAGGTTGCCCACGATCCCTTCCACGCGCCCGACCTGCTGTGAAATGATCTCCGCCTCTTCGCGGTTCGAGTTGCCGGGCGGCAGATCCATCAGCAATACCTCAGCATTTCCACGGATGATCGCCATCGGGTTATTGATCTCGTGGGCCACTCCGGCCGCCAGTTCCCCGACGGCGGCCAGTTTTTCGGCCCTGACCAGTTCCTCCTGGGTCTTCAGCAGCAGCAGGTTCTTGCTTTCCAGCTCGGCGGTGCGCTCCTGCACCTTTAGCTCCAGGCTCCGGTTCAGCTCATGGATGGCCGCTTCGCGCTGCATGAGCGTGCCGGTCATACTGTTGAATTCGCGGGCCAGTTCGCCGATCTCATCCCTGGTTTCTGTCGCGATCCGCAAGTCTCGTTCGCCGGCCGAGAAGCGCTGGACCAGCCTTTGCAGCTCCCGGATCGGGCGGGAGAGGTGGCTGCCGGTAAAACCGGAAACGACCAGGCCGAACAGGGAGCCGATCAGCAGCACACCGCCGAAGATCAGGTTTACTTTCTTTTTCAGAGCCGTATTCGGCTGCTCCCGCATGCCGACGTAGAGCGAGCCGATCACCCCGCCATCCAGATTGAAGATCGGTTCATAGGCCGAAAAATACCAGTCATTGACGACAAAGGCCCGGTCGAACCACTTCTCGCGGTTGATAATCACCCGGTTGTAGACTTCCGCCGACAGTCTGGTGCCGATGGCCCGTTTCCCGTCGCGGGTCTGGACATTGGTGCTGATCCTGGTGTCATCCAGGAAGATGGTGGCGGTCCCCACATCCTTCGCCTCATACTGGACACCTTCGTAGACAATCTGCTTGATCCGGTCAACCACAGCGTTGTTCCCGTTCAGCAGCACCCCGCCATACAAAGCACCTGTGATATCTCCGGCAGCGTCCTTGACCGGCGCGGATGCCACCAGGAACATGCCGGAATACTCGCTCTTCTTCGCCCCAGGCTTGGCACGTTCGGTCGGAATAATGTCAATGGTGGCCCTGCGTGCCAGTTCCTTCCCCTCCAGGAGCATCTGTTCCGGCGGAAAAACCAGGCTCCCGGCCGACACTTCTCCCCGCAGGGCACGGGAAGTCAGGTCACCATTGCTGTCAAGGTCGCCGCAGGCTGCCGGATTCCCGGCCCGGTACAGTACCCTGCCATGTTTGTCCACCAATGTCAGGATATCGAGATGCTCATTTTGCCGCAAGGCGGACAGGAATGGCGTCACGGCCTGCCGGTTGTCGGCGGAGAGCGCTTGCGCGGCAAAGGGCATGCTGGCAGAAAAACGGATCACGTCGCGGATATGTCCGATTTCGTTGGAATACACTTCACGGGCTGAATTCAGGTCGGTGCGCACCTTTTCCTGAGCCAGGACGTTGATGCGGGTTATGATGATATATATGCCGGCCAGTGAACAGAACAGGATCGCCACGAACAGCGGCAGGAGCGAGCCCAGCGTTAGTTTCAGCCTGATGGAGAGGTGTGGCGCACGCATCGTTTATCCAGCCTCAAGGTTGCCCTTGGGAATGCACAGGCTATAATCGACAATCTTGCGGTCTAGGGTTTTGCGGGTGACGCCCAGTATTTCGGCGGTCCGGCTTTTGTGGTAGCCGGTCTTTTTCAGAATCCAGATGATGTGGTTGCGTTCGACGCTTTCCAGAGAGTCCTTGCCGTCGCCGTTAAGGGTCGTCGGCATGATGTCGCTGCGGCTGATAGGCAGTAGTTCGGATGTAATCCGGTTGTCCCTGGCCAGGATGATGGCCCGCTCGATAATGTTTTCCAGCTCGCGGATATTGCCGGGCCAGTGATATTCCGTCAGCACCTGCATGGCATCGCCGGTGATTGTGTCGACCTGTTTCTTCATTTTGCGGGCGAACTTCTCCAGAAAGTGCCGGGCCAGCGGCTCCACATCCTCTTTGCGTTCCCGCAGCGGAGGCGGGTGGATGGTGATGACATTGAGGCGGTAGTACAGATCCTCGCGGAAGCGCCCGGCCCGCACCTCCCGCGCCAGATCCTTGTTGGTGGCGGCAACTATGCGGATATCGGTGCGCATGGCGGCGGTCGATCCCACCGGGATAAACTCGCGCTCCTGGATGACCCGCAGCAGTTTTGCCTGCAGCGGCAGGGTCATATCGCCAATCTCGTCCAGAAACAGGGTGCCCCCGTCGGCCGCCTCCAGCAGCCCCTTCTGGTTCGCTGTGGCGCCGGTGAAGGCTCCGCGCAGGTGGCCGAACAGCTGGCTTTCCAGCAGTGTGTCGCTCAGGGCGGCGCAGTTGATGGTCAAGTAGCGCTGGTCCCGTCTGGGGCTGTTGAAATGCACCGCCCGGGCGATCAGTTCTTTGCCGGTCCCGGATTCCCCCTGGATCAGAATATTTGCCTCGCTCCCCGCCACTTGCAGGGTCATGTCGTAAACCGCCTGGTATTTTTTGCTGACAAAGATGATCTCGCCGGGGGCTGTGTTGCGGATCAGTTCATCCTTCAATCGGCGGTTCTCCTTCAGCAGGGTTTCGCGCTCGAGGGCCCTCTCCAGTACGCCGAGCAGCTTTTCCTTGGGAAACGGCTTGGTGATGTAATCGTAAGCCCCCAGTTTGATGGTTTCCACTGCTGAATCGATTGATCCGAAAGCGGTCATGATTACCACCGGCAATTCCGGGCGAAGCCCCCTCACGTGTTTCAGGATTTCGATTCCGTTCATGCTGGCCATATGGATATCCTGCACCAGCAGGTCTGCTGTATAGGCGCTGTCCGCTTCCATCCGGTCAAGCAGGGTCTGCCCCTCAGCGTAGGTATCCACGGAGAATCCGCTCGATTGCAGGATCTTCTTCAGATAGCGCAGAATCTCTTTTTCATCATCACAGACGATGATTTTACC
This sequence comes from Deltaproteobacteria bacterium, assembly GCA_021779135.1. Taxonomy (GTDB): domain Bacteria; phylum Desulfobacterota; class Desulfuromonadia; order Geobacterales; family Pseudopelobacteraceae; genus CAIPTY01. The sequence continues at coordinate 25,227 of JAJYBH010000030.1, read as the reverse complement.
TGCTGCCACACCAGCCCCCTTGTTTGTTTCATGTCACGGTTTGTATCAAAAATATACGTAGTGGATAAAAAATATACACAACAGCCGTTTTTTGATTGGTCAGGGCCCCTTTTGCAGCAGGAGTTTCAGTGATTCCACTCTGTTATGCAGAGTAGAATCCAGTTATAAATAAATAAGTAACTTGGCATGTCAATTGCTGATTGAGCAGTAACTTGTTATCCGGTTTCAAGTACCACATGCTAACATATTGAAATAATGTAAAGTTAATCAGAGGCAGCTTAATAATAAGACCAAGTCTGCTTGTATATTTATGATACAGTGGTTTATTTGTAAAGAACCAATTTGTGTAATGCTGATCAAAACATGTCCATCTCCGAGTCGCAGCAGCCTACGGAAACGGTTTCTATGGCGGGCGACCTGCGGGCCTTTCCGGAAACGGAAACGCCCTCCTGTTGAAAAGGGGATGGTTGGCATCGACAACGATTACAACCATTTTAAGAGGAGGAACGCACATGTCGGTATCAAGACGCAATTTTTTAAAACTGTCCAGTTCCGGTCTGGCGGCAGCGACGCTGGGAATCAACCTGGCGCCTATCGAGGCCCGGGCCGAAGATCTTCCGATCCTGCATGCCAGGGAGACCACCACAATCTGCCCGTACTGTTCAGTCGGCTGCGGCATGATCGTGCACACACTGGGGGGCAACATCATCAACGTCGAGGGGGACCCGGACCATCCGATCAACGAAGGGTCGCTTTGCCCGAAGGGTTCGTCGGTCTACCAGCTGCGCGACAACAAGGCCCGCGTCACCAAGCCGATGTACCGTGCCGCCGGCGCCGGCGAGTGGAAAGAAGTTTCCTGGGATTGGGCGCTGGACGAGATCGCTAGGAAGACCAAGATTGCCCGTGATGCCACTTTCCTGCCGACCAGCAAGATCAAGGTCAAGAAAAAGGTCGGTACAACAGAGGTGGAAAAGGAGATCGAGGCGACCGTCAACCGCACCATGGGCATTGCTTCGGTCGGCAGCGCCGCGCTGGACAATGAAGAATGCTACCTGTATCAAAAACTCCTGAGGGGGTTGGGACTGGTGTATATCGAACATCAGGCACGCATTTGACACAGCGCAACAGTTGCGGCTCTGGCAGAGTCGTTCGGACGCGGTGCAATGACGAACCACTGGATAGATTTCAAGAATGCCGACGTAATCCTGATCATGGGGGCCAACCCCGCCGAAAACCACCCGGTTTCATTCCGCTGGATCATGAAGGCCAAGGACGCCGGGGCCAAGGTGATCTGCGTCGATCCCCGCTTTACCCGCAGTGCGGCCAAGTCGGATCTGTATGCCCCGCTCCGCTCCGGCACCGACATCGCCTTCCTGGGCGGCCTGATCAACTATATCCTGCAGAACAAGCTCTACTTTGAACAGTACGTGCGGGATTACACCAACTCGGCCTATCTGGTGAGCGGCGATTTCAAGCTGCCGGGCGAGCTGGCCGGTCTGTTCTCCGGTTATGATCCCAAGAAGCGCAGCTACGACGTCAAATCCTGGTCATTCCAGAAAAACGAGGACGAAAGCGTCAAAAAAGATCCCGCCATGCAGGATCCGCACTGCGTTTTCCAGCTGCTGAAAAAGCATTACAGCCGCTATACGCCGGAGCTGGTTTCCAAGACCACCGGCACCCCCAAGGAAAAACTGCTGGAAGTCTACAAGCTGTACGCCTCCACCGGCCAGCCGGACAAGGCAGGCACTTCGCTGTATGCCATGGGGTGGACCCAGCATACGGTCGGCACTCAGAACATCCGGGCCATGTCGATCATTCAGCTGCTTCTGGGCAACATGGGTGTGGCGGGGGGCGGCATCAATGCCCTGCGCGGCGAGTCCAACGTGCAGGGTTCCACCGATCACGGCCTGCTGTTTCATATCCTGCCCGGCTATCTGCCGGTACCATCGGCCGACCTGAAAGATACCGGCGCCTATATCGAGAAACACACCCCCAAATCGAAAGATCCGCAGAGCGCAAACTGGTGGCAGAACCGCAACAAATATCTGATCAGCTATCTGAAGGCGATCTACGGCGCCAAGGCCACCAAGGAGAACGACTTCGGCTACGCCTGGCTCCCCAAGCTGGATCCGGGCATGAACGCTTCCTGGCTGATGATCTTTGACAACATGATCAAGGGGAAGTTCAAGGGTTTCTTCGCCTGGGGTCAGAACCCGGCCTGTTCCGGCTCCAACTCCAACAAGGTTCGCAACGCTCTGGGCAAGCTGGACTGGATGGTGACCGCCAATCTGTTCGACAACGAGACCGCTTCGTTTTGGAAGGGGCCGGGTGTGGATTCGTCCAAGATCAAGACCGAGGTGTTCTTCCTGCCGGCGGCTGCCTCCTTCGAGAAGGAAGGAAGCATCACCAACTCGGGGCGCTGGGCACAGTGGCGCACCGCAGCGGTCAAACCACTCGGACAGAGCAAACCGGACGCCGAGATCATCCACGAGCTGTTCCAGAAGATCAAGGCGCTCTACGCCAAGGAGGGCGGCGCGCTGCCGGAACAGCTGACCAACCTGACCTGGAACTACGGCTTCAAACGGGCCGACGGCACAACTAAAGGCGTCGATATCCATGCTGTGGCCAAGGAGATCAACGGCTATTTCATTGAGGATGTGGAGGAGAAGCCCAAGCCGCTCAAGCCGGGCGAAAAGGCTCCGCCAGCAGCGCCACCCTGGGCTCCCAAAAAGATGCTCGGGAAAAAGGGTGAACTGGCAGCCGGTTTCGCGCAGCTGCAGGCTGATGGCTCCACCTCCAGCGGCAATTGGCTGTACACGCAAAGCTACAATGAGAAGGGTAATCTGATGACGCGGCGCGGTAAAAAAGATCCTACCGGCCTGGGCATGTTTCATGAGTGGAGCTGGTGCTGGCCTGTTAACCGCCGGATTCTGTACAACCGCGCATCTGTGAATCCGGATGGCAAACCCTATAACCTGAAGAAAGCGGTGGTGTACTGGAATCCGACCGCCGTGCTGCCGACCGGCGCAGTGGGGGCCTGGGTTGGCGATGTGCCGGACGGCCCCTGGCCACCAATGTCAAATGAGAAGGAAGGGAAAAAACCATTCATCATGCGGGCCGATGGGGTCGCCTCAGTCTTTGGGGCTGGCTTGAAAGACGGCCCCTTTCCGGAACATTACGAGCCGGTGGAATGTCCGGTGCCGGAGAACTTTTTCTCCAAGCAGATGACTAACCCGGCCAGCAAAGTTTTCAGCGATGCTAACGTCAAGGAAGACCAACTCGCTACCTGCGATGTACGCTTCCCGCTGGTTGCCACCACCTACCGGGTCACCGAGCATTGGCAGACCGGTGTCATGACCCGCAACACCCCCTGGCTGCTGGAGCTGCAGCCGCGCCAGTTCTGCGAGATCAGCGTCGAACTGGGCAAGGAGAAGAACATCAGCAACGGTGATATCATCGAAGTTTCCTCCGCCCGCGGCAAGATCGAGGCGGTGGCGATGGTCACTCCGCGCATCAAGCCCTTCAAAATCGGTGATCGCATCGTCCATCAAGTCGGCCTGCCGTGGTGTTTCGGCTGGCATACCTCCGGCGTGGGTGACGCCGCTAATTTGCTCACCCCGACCGCGGGCGATGCCAATACGATGATCCCGGAGACCAAGGCTTTCATGGTCGGGATCGCGAGAAAGGGGTAAGCGATGGCTGACACAATCAATCAAGGCACCCGCATGGGATTTCTCGTCGATACCTCCCGCTGCATCGGCTGTCGCTCCTGCCAGGTGGCCTGCAAACAGTGGAACAAGCTGGATGCCGACAAGACCAGCAACAAGGGGAGTTTCGAGAATCCGCCCAACCTGACGCCGGAACTCTACAATCGTATCAAGTTTATCGAAAAAGAGAGTTCCGGCGAAGTTACCTGGCGCTTCTTCAATGAACGCTGCATGCATTGCGGCGACGCCGGCTGCATGAAAGTCTGCCCGTCACCCGGCGCGCTGTATCGCACCAAAGACGGCATCGTGGCCCATAACAAGGATAAATGCATCTCCTGCAAATACTGCGTTTCGGCCTGCCCCTTCAACATCCCGCGCTACGGAGCCGATGACAAGATCAGCAAATGCCATCTCTGTGTCGGTCGTGTCGATGGCGGCCTGGTTCCGGCCTGCGCCAAGGCCTGTCCGACCGAAACCCTCAAATTCGGCAACCGCAGCAAGCTGATTGCTTCGGCCACGGCCGCCAAAAAGACGCTCTACGGGGAAAACGACCTGATGGGCCTGGGGGTCGTGTATGCCCTGGAGGGGCCTCCTGAACAGTACGGGCTTCCCTCTTCACCGAGCATCCCGATGTCGATCTTCCTCTGGAAGGATGTCATCAAGCCGCTGGGTATCCTCGGTTTCTGGGGCAGTATTGGAGCAATGCTACTTCACTATGTCACCATCGGACCGAAAAAGGTTGACGATGACCTGAATAGCAAGGAGGCCGGCCATGAGTAAATATATCGAGCGCTTCAGCACCAGTGAAAGGGTGCTGCACTGGATCGTCACTGTCAGTTTTTTCACGCTGCTGCTGACCGGCCTCGGGCTGTATTCGACCCTGTTCCACGGTTATTTCACCCTCTTTGGAGGGGGGCAGAACGCAATCCTGATCCACAAGATCAGTGGAATCTTGTTCTTCCTGAGTTCGTTGTACATGTATTTCAATCACAAAAATGACGTTTCAACCTTCGACCAGGATGACAAAGAGTGGGTTAAGGCAAAGGGCGGCTATCTTTCCCGCGATGCCAGCCATTTCAACATCGGCAAGTACAATCCGGGACAGAAGCTGTTCGCCATCTTTATCGCCGCCGCGACGCTGGTGCTGGGAATGACCGGCATATTCATCTGGTCACCGACGGCATTCCCGCGCTGGATCGTGCAGCTTTCCCTGATGACCCACGGGCTGATCTTCGTCTGCTCGATCATGTTTGTGGTCGTGCATGTCTATCTGGCAACCATCGGCAATCCGGGAACGATCGAGGCCATGCTGTACGGCGATGTCCGCAGCCTCTGGGCAAAGAGGCACCACCCCAAGTGGTACAAGGAAGTCACCGAAGAAAAACCATAAGGAGTCACTATGGCAACTATTGAAACCAAAATCGCCGCTTTGCGGCAGGCGGCGATATCCTCCCCGGAATATGCTGCCATCACTCCGTTCTTTACGGCACTCTACGAATACCTGCGCGGCCGGGAAGGGGCGAGCGGCATCACGATCGATCTGTCCGGGGTCGACTGTGCGGAGCGCATCGGGAACGGCTTCCCGCTGGTTTCGCCGTCCAATCTGTCTGTTGATCGGGATGTACTGACAGCTTTTCTGGCCGGTGTCGTGCGCGTGCTTAAACAGCAGGGCAAAGAAGGTGACGAATCCCTGGGGAAGATCAGTTTGGCGCTTTCCTCACACCGGATTGATTGCGAGGGATTGTTGCTGGCAATCATGGAACGACGGCGCGCTTCTTTGGACGAGGCTTCCGTCACCCTGGATGTTCCGGCTCCGCTTTTGGAGTTCATCTTTGAAATTCCGCTCAAGACCGCTCTTGAACAGTGCTCCGGCAGAATTCCGGCCGATGCCTTTCAGGATTGGCAGGAGAATATCTGCCCTGTCTGCGGATCGCGACCCGGCATGGCTGAACTGGCCGGAGAAGAGGGACGCCTTCATCTATGCTGCTCGGCCTGTTTTTACTCCTGGCAGTTCAAACGGATGAAATGCCCTACCTGCGGCTGTGAGGATACGGAACAGCTGTCCTACTTCACCGCCGGCGAGGGGCCGACCCGCGTCGATACCTGCCGCGCCTGCAGCAGGTATATCAAAACCCGGGACGCACGCCGGGGAGGGGGCAATGTGCCGCTGGAGGTGGAGGATCTGCTGACGATTCATCTCGATCTGCTGGCGTCACGGGAAGGATTCGAGCGCGGCAAATGAAAGCGTCCGTGTCCGGCAAAAGTGGAAGGATTGCAGGTGTTACGGGTGTCATCCTGGCCGGCGGGAAATCCTCCCGGATGGGGAGCAACAAGGCTCTGCTTCCCTTTCAGGGGGGGCGCTTCATCGAAGCGATCTATCGCCAGTTTGCGGAACTGTTTCCGGAGGTGCTGCTGGTTACCAATAATCCCGAACAGTACAGTTTTCTTCCCTGCCGCAAGGTGATCGACCTTTACCCCGGGCTGGGGGCGCTGTCGGGACTGCACGCCGGATTGCACCATGCTGCATTCCAGCACATATTTGCCGTGGCCTGCGATATGCCCTGGCTGAACAACACCCTGATCAGGTGGCTGGCGTCATTGCGGCATAATTGTGATGTGGTCATCCCCAAGGTTGAAAACGGACTGGAGCCGCTGCACGCCTTGTACGGCAAGAAGTGTCTGGGGCCGATGGAGGAGGCGTTATCAACCAACAGGCGACGGATCATTTCCTTCTTTCCGCAGGTTCGGGTACAGCAGTTCGGACCGGGGCAGATTGCAGAAATCGATCCCGCTTTTGATTCCTTTCGCAATGTTAATACGCCGGAGGACTATTATCAGCTAAGGGCAGAGTATTCTGTGTTCAGTTCGGAAGATCATGGCAAGGAATGCGGTCAGATTCGCAAAGCCTGTTAATACAGGCGAGCAAATAATTTACAAGAGGGCCAGCCTGAAGAGGCAAGCTGGTTACTTAAAGTGTTGAAATAGTTTATACAACCAAAAGATACTCAGTTCGATTTTCTCTGGCTGGTCATTAAATCTGTTGATAATTACCAGCGACTCACGTCTCGACAGCATTTAATTAAAGTCATGAAGCAAAAGAGCAGGCAGCTATTTATAGCTACCTGCTCTTTTGCTTATACCGCGCATTATCTCAAAATGTTTACATTTTACGCGAAACAATTGGGGTGATGATGTCAATGTCCGGTCATTTTTTTACGTTAATCACCAACGATCTCTCTTCATCAGTCAACTCATAGAGGTCATAGATAAGCCTGTCGACTTCAGCTTCTATCCGTTGAACGTCAGGGTTACCTGGATCTGCAAGGATTTTTTGCACTAACTCAATAATCGGGGTTTGCTGAGTGATTGAGGCGTCCGGAATGGGGAGCTGCTCCATATAAGGCATCTGCATAGCACGGGCTCCGCCAACAAGCCCGGAAGTCAGGTTGCCAAGGTACCACCACAATAATTTGCTGTTTAAAAGGCCAAGAAAGAAGTCATTTTTTTCAGGGATAAGAAAGCATTTATTGTTACAAATCAGTCCAACATCTGCATAACAAAATGACTGAAATGTGGCAATTTCTTGATATACGATCTTTGTTTTTTCGAACTCATCCCAATAAACGCATGACCTTAACTCCCACCAGAAGCGGCCCTGGTCATCGCGTTTCCTTAATTTTTCCTCCCACTGTGACATATACCGGTGAACAGCCGGATATTCCCTCTCAAACAGAGGACGAGCAGTTGCCTCGTTTTCTTCAAAAGACCACGGCCAGATTTTGTTGCTGCTGCTGTCTATAGCAATTAAATATTGTCCAGCCCACTGCGCCCGCCACTTCCTGATGTCCCGACCACGCAGCCAGGGTTTGAAAATATTGGCGCTTTTAGGGTCTTCCGCAATCAGTCTGGCTTTTGTCTCTTCATCAATGACAAACGCTTCGTTCAGTCCTGTCTTGATACCGTAGTAAAACCGGCCTTCAACATATTCACCCAACGGCTTACCGACAGTGCGTAATTTATCCATTAAAGACAGAACTTCAGGACGTTCCAGAGCCCATCCTTCACTTCTCAGATTCGATATTGGCATAGAGAAGCCGATATTGGCAATTGTGTCAGCAAGACTGGCAAGTTGTTTAGTATTTGAAAACGTAGCAGTAAGGAACTGCCCGTTTTGTTCGACTGGCGCCGGCGCTGTTTTCTGCTTTCTGCTAGCGGATGAGGGTATTGGAGAGAGCTTTTCAGCCAGTACAATCGATGGGTAAGTAGTGGCTTCTTCAAAGATCGGCAGATCTCCAAAGTCCAGTACCATTACGGCCTGCGGTATTAACCTCATTGGTATCCTTGTACCAAGTATCTTTCAGGAACTCGATGACGATGTTTTTGAGATGTTCTTCTGACTCACTGGCTTCACCGACACGTTCAAACAACCGAGTGAGATTTCTTTTAAACTTGTCGATATCCTCACGTTTGAGACTTTGCTTCAGGTGAGCTTTATTGAGCGTTTTTGCTGGTGATGTTATTAGAAGCTTCATTTTGTCCTCATAGACTCGAATATCATAGTCATGGTTTCGATCATAATTATCCCATTACTCAACACCGAGAATCTCGGTGACCGTAATAACTTTTTCCGACAAACCCAACCTCATCGCCGGAGTTTTCTTGTCATCACCAATCTCAACAAAATTGTAAAACACCCTGAATATATCGAGCACTTTTCCAACAATTTCTGGGTTATACGGGCTGTAACCATACCACCTGCGCCCCTCAGCGCTAGCGCTGGAGATTGGCCTCTCAAGGAGTGATATACGTCGCCTTATTTGCATAAAGAACCTGTCGATACCATGCAGGGTTGCTTTGCTATATAAGTTTGCCAGATGGTCATCATCATATGCGCCATCGTAGAGATTGGTTAACCAGCAAATGGCTTTTTCTGGTTCACTCATATCAGGGAATGGATAAAACAGCCACCGGTCATGCCATTCCCCGATATCCACCAGATCCCTGAGTCGTTGCTTTACTACAATATGACGGAGATCATGGTCAGTCAACGGTTCGTATGATGCGCTTGATGCTCTGAAATCAGCCAGTCCTCTAATGCTTTCAGCCTTGAGTCTACGCTTCTGATTGATGGTCAGATCTTTTCTGACGCGTACGTAAAATGCGTCACAACGTTTGGCTAACACATCTACCCAAAAAGCTGAAAGACAAGCGGCCCGAATGCCTGATTCCTGGTCCAAAAAGAATCGGATCTTTTCAACGCCAGACAGTAGGTTCTTTAAAAAGAAGAAATGCCCATATAGGGTATAGTCTGAGTGAACGAGCATTCCTCTACCAGGCAAAGTTGTTTCCGTTGTCTGGAAATCCGGATCTTCAATATCATCCCTGTCCGTTGCCTCAATATAGATATCTTCAATTGTTTCGCGGAGTCTCTTTTTTCGAGAGTGTCTCCCCTGGCTTCTTTCAAGGGCATCTTGATAATCCTGCTGAAGCCAAACACGGGCATAACGTCGAAACGGTGGTCTCAGTTCAGGTTCTTCTATTTGTTTTGCATCAGCCTCTACCTTCTTTGCATCCAGACGTGCGTCATGGTTAACATGAATTCCGAAAACGTAGCTGGTTTTGTTGTCTGCACACCCCAAAGCCATCAAGACAGTATTGCGCTTGTCTCCAGCATTGCCCCAATTAATGGTGTATTCTTGGCGATCCACAGAAAGGTAGACCCTTGGGATCTTCATTCCAGGAAGCTTTTGCTCGAATGAAGCTGCAAATTCAAGGCACTGTTTGTGAATGAAGTCTATTTTACGGTAAAGCGTGCCAATGTTTATACCTGCTGTTTCGCAGATCCGCTTCAGTGGCATTTTATTAACCAGGAGCTTGAATACCATTTCGTTTACTTCTGGCATCCTTTGTCTGAGGGTTGCCCTGTTTGAGATGGCAAAGGTGGTATTACAAAGCCGACAACGATAGCGTTGTGAACCAGATTTGGTTCTCCCAAATGAGTAATATGCTTTTGGAGTTGATATGCCCGTCTTATTATTGTCGCAAGACCCATTTGGGCAAGTAGGCTCATCTTGTGGTATTAGATACTCTGATAAGGCAATCAACAGGAGGAATTGCCATGCGAAAGTGGCAAGGTTTATCCCCTGTTGAAATCTCAACATGAGTCCATCCGGCCAAAACAATGAGTTTTTAGGACCAGACATCGGTAAGGGAGGTTGTATGCGACAAATGCTGCTGAGTGCTCTTATGGCTCTTTTCCTCGTCACCCCGGTATCGGCTGACAGCTCGATCAAGGAAAAAGGGAAAGAGGTTGGCGAGGCCTTCAAGAAGGCGGGCAAAGAAACCGGCAAGGCCTTCAAGGAGGGTGGCAAGGAGATAGGTCAGGGGTTCAAGGAAATGGGGAAAGAGACGGGGAAAGAAGCCAAGAAGGAAGGCAGAACGATAGGTGAGTGGTTTCGGGATGCCGGCCGGAAGACCGCCGAAGGGTTCCAGCAGATGGGGCGGAGTATCAGGAAATTCTTCACAGGTAAATAGACACGACCGCGGGATTTACCATCTATTATCTGACGGGTTAGTCCCGTTTCGATCCGCTCGCCAATATTTCCAGTAGCGAGAACAATGATGGAGGTGACTTCACGCGCATTCTGTATGGCGACGAGATGGGCTGTGCAGGGCGGGCAGGGCTCGAACTCAGGAGGCAGCTTTCTTTCTGAACAGCACCCGCGCCGTCGGCATATCACCCTCGGCCAATTCTTCGTAAAATAGTACTTCTCCCTCCAACCCCTCGCAGATCTTCCGCAATTCGCCTCGCCGCAGCAGGTAGGCCGGGTTGTGGGATACGAGCAGTTCCGGGGACTCCATGATGGTGTCGACGATCAGCAGCCCCCCCTCGGACAGCGCCCGTGCCGCCGCGGGGATCAGTTCGCGCAGCAGGAAATTGAAGTTGATGATCAGGTCGAACTGCTCCCTGAAACGATATTCATCCAGATCCACCTGCTGAAAATCGACCAGCACCCCCGCCTCTTCAGCCCTGCGTGCGGCCTTGCCAAGAGCCACATCAGATATATCCAGTGCCTTCACCAGAAATCCCTGCTGTGCCAGAAAAATGCTGTTGCGCCCTTCTCCGCAGGCGATATCCAGAGCCCGCTTTCCGGGTACCAGGCTCCGTATCCTCGCGATTTCCCGCGCAAGCAGAGGGGATGGGTGCGCCCCCAGATAACTCTCTTCGGATTCAAAACGACGATTCCATTTGACCCTGTCCGCTTCCATTATGTCCCCCTGTTTTGCAAATATGCAAAAATGCTCTCCGGATGTATTTGCATAATTGCAAACGCGATCCTCTGACGCATCGTATTTCTAACATACCGATATATTTGGTGAAATATTAAAAGTGCAGAATATACCGTATACACAATCTTTCCAGCGAGCATTCCGCCGCAGGTGGATGCTCTTGCATAATTGCGAATATCGACCTTTCCGGAGCGGGTCCATTGTTGTAAACATATTCATAACCTACTGAAATTAAACTAAAATATGCCGCAACAGCCGATTTGGCACATTCGATGCTGTATACAGGGTGAAAGAGATGCGAGAGGGCACTAATGGGAAATTCAAACATCTGTCCATTTTACGGCAAGAACGATGATTACTGCGATGTCGGGTGCGGTTATATTTCCACCCACGATGTAAACATGATTATCCGCTATTGCAGCGGGCGTCATGCCGAGTGCGTCAAATACATGGAGCTGGCCGACCGGTTTCCCGGTGAGTTGTCCAGTCTGGTCAAGTGTTGATTGTTAATATACCCCATCCGAATAAAGGGAGAAAGCCATGTTTTATAATCTTGCACTGAGTTTCAACGGATTTCACGCTAGTCTGGCACTTGCCGTTACCATGCTGTTTCTAGTTATCACACTTGTAAAGGAGAAAAGAGATGAGCGAAAGAGAGCTTGAGCTGTTACAGAGAATCGAGGACCTGGAACGTCACACCTGGCGCAACAGTGCAATCCTGCGTTCGGTGGCCATGGTAGCCTTTACGTCGATTATCGGCTTTATAATCGCCTCCGGAGTTGTTGGTGGCGGCCACGGCAGCCACTGGTCCGGTCCGGCCTGGAACACCATGTGGCTGTATGGCCTGTTTGCCGCCAATGCCGTATCAATGTTCTGGACAACTCACAAGGAATAGGGGGAAAAGCAAATGCCAATGAAGATATCTAACGCAATCCTGCTGCTGGTGGTCTGTGTGGTCTGCGCCGCATTCAATATGCAGCTTTTTGGTGGTCTGGACGAAATGATGGGCGATCAGTACTGGGTTATTGACCATACCCAGGGCGATCACGGCTGGTATGCGATGGGCCTGTTGCCGCACGTCAAAAAGGTTCCCAAGGATGTTGTCAAGGCGGCCAATACCGACCCCAATGTCAAGGAAAAGTATGTCATCTATGCCCAGAGCGGCGACTTTGCCGGAAAGTCCGTCTACGGCATCTGTTTTGGCATCCCGCTGATCATGTACCTGATCTGGTTTGCCTTCATCATTGGATTCCCCGACAAGGTTGACCCCTATCTGCTGCCGCGCAAGATCTTTACCATTGCGGTCATCATCTGTTGTTCAGTGATTGTCAATCTCTTCCTGATGCGCATCGCCGGCGACTTCGCCCGCGACCCCATGTCCCGTATCGCCAATGTAGCCGGCAATCATGCCTCGCTGCTGTTCCACAATGCCGGCATCTGGTTTGCCATCCTCTTTTCGGCGCTGGGCACCCACAACCATTCCTTCAGTGAAGTTCAGGCGCCGGACAGCCGTAACTGGCAGACCCAGGCCAATGAGAAGTTCAACTGGATGTTCACCCTGCTGGGTGTTGTCACGGTCCTGGAAGTCGCGTTGGTACAGAACAAGCTGGCCCTCCCCGATGCGGCCGTGGATTACTCGGTCTGGATCATCTGGGTTGTAATCTTCATGCGTATGTACGGTTTTTCCCCGAAATACTGGATCAAACGCCCAACCGGTATCGCCATCATGGTTGTCGGCACGCTCTTGACCCTGCCGGTATTCTACATGCTGGAGCGGGTGACCGGTAATCTTGGTGCCGGTTTTGCCTCACCGATCCTGGCCAAGGCACTGGGTGCTGAAAATCAGAATATTGGTCTTTCGCTGATGATATCAATCTATCTGGTGTTCTGGATGGAGTTTGCCACCGCTATCCGTATGAACGGTCCGTCGAAAAAAGCAGTTGCCCAGAAGTTCTAACTCCAGGGAGGATATCGGAAATGACAGATGCAATAAAAAACAGGGGCTGGAGCGTCGTCAGCGCCGGCCTGGCCATAAACCTGGCCCTGGGCGTGCTCTATGCCTGGAGTATCTTCAAGGGGGCCATCAAGGCCTCTATCGAAAAGGGGGGCGCCGGGGCCTTTCAGTGGGATATCGCCTCCATCAATGATCCGTATGCGGTCTGTTGCCTTGCTTTTGCCTTTTCCATGGTGCTGGCCGGGAAATGCCAGGACAAGATCGGTCCGGCCCGTACCGCCCTGATCGGTGGCGTCCTGGTTGGCGCGGGATTTACCCTGATGGGCTTTTCCAACAGCTACCTGGCCTGGGTCATGGGCTTTGGCGTCCTGGCCGGCTCCGGCTTCGGCTTCGGTTACTCGGCCGCCACACCTCCGGCCTTGAAGTGGTTTTCACCCTCCAAGACCGGTCTGATCGCCGGGATCGTGGTGGCGGGCTTCGGTATCGCACCGGTGTACATCGCACCCCTGGCTTCCTATCTGATTGGAGTATATGGCATTCCCCAGTCCATGATGATTCTGGGAATCGGTTTTACGGTCGTCGTCTGCGGACTTTCTTTCCTGCTGGTCAACCCGCCGCAGGGCTTTGTCCCGGCCGAGCCATCCGATCCCGGCCCACTGGCCAAGCTTAACGCAGCCAAACCGGCCGTTAATGCCACGGTCAGCGAGATGCTGCGCAACTACAAGTTCTACGTCCTGTGGGCGGCCTTTTTTATCGGCTCCGGCGCCGGTCTGATGGTTATCGGCAGCGTGGCTGTTCTGGCCAAAAAGAGTATGGGGCCGATGGCCTTTGTGGCGGTTGCCATCATGGCCCTTGGCAATGCCGGCGGCCGCGTTGTGGCCGGCGTGCTGTCCGACAAGATCGGCCGTCGCGCCACCCTGTTCATCATGATGTCATTCCAGGCCGTGATGATGTTCGTGGCCATGGCGGTGGTCAACTCCGGCAGCGCCGTGCTGCTGGTTATCCTGGCGACCTTCATCGGCTTCAACTACGGCTCCAACCTGTGTCTGTTTCCCTCGTTCGCCAAGGATTACTGGGGGACCAAGAATTACGGCCTGAACTACGGCGCCCTGTTTACCGCCTGGGGTATGGGCGGCTTCGTCATGGGCAAGGTTTCCGAGATGATCAATGCCCAGCCGGGCGGTCTAGGTACATCCTTCATGCTGGCCGGTGTTCTGCTGGTCGGTGGCGCCGCCATGACCATCTTCCTGGCCGAGCTCAAACCTGTCACCGCCGAGGAGAAGGCTCCTTCGCAGTGGGATGAATTCTGGTCCGAGTTCAAGCTGGGCCTGCGTGTCTTTGCCGGCCTGGAAGAGGAAAAAATTCGCGTACGGCGCGAGGTAAGGGTTTCCTGAACCCGATTGATGGCTTCTGCAGCCATCTGTCTGACTGAAATGCAGAAAATCATACAGCCTTTCGGCACTGTTTACTGCCATGAACAGGAAAGCCCTCGCTTGCACAGGAGGGCTTTCGTATTTATGATACCAATTCCAAATCAAGGCGCTATCTGCGTTGGCTCGTCTTCGGCTCCTCAACATACGTGAGGCATGCCTTCGTTGCCTCAATCCTCGCCGCCTTGATTTCATCCTTGATTTGAAATTGGAATAAGGCATCGGTGACTTGCCTGTTTACTTTGACAGGCAAATATTTTAAAGTCGCCGGATACTTGTTATCAATTGAATCCCCACGGGGAAAGGAGAGTATAGGACATGGCGGATTATTTCTTCAGCAAGGAGCACGAGTGGGTCAGGGTAGAGGGCAGCAAGGGCAAGGTCGGCATCAGCGACCACGCGGCCCACGAGTTGGGTGACGTCACATTCGTCGAACTGCCCAAGGTCGGTGCACGCGTCAAGCAGTTCGAGATTCTTGGCAGCATCGAATCGGTCAAGGCCGCCAGTGATATCTTTGCACCGGTATCCGGTGCGGTAGTCGCTGTCAATACAGCCCTGGAAACCACCCCGGAACTGGTCAACGAGAGTGCCGAAGAGGGAGCCTGGATGGCGGAGATCGAACTCTCGGATCCATCCGAACTACAGAATCTCATGACCAAGTCTCAGTATGATGACTTTCTGAAGACTCTGTAGGCGATGCCATGAACGATAGCCATTACTGCCCCCATACGCCGGAAGAAATCGGCGAGATGCTCTCCGCCATCGGCGTCGCCACTGTCGAGGAACTGTTCTCTCCGATCCCGGCCGCACTTCGCGCCCAAACCTTCAACCTTCCCTCCGGCCTGTCCGAGTTCGAGACCTTCTCCCGCATGCAGGCCATTGCCGGAGACAATGTTCAGGGCTTGACCAGCTTCATCGGTGGCGGATTCTACGATCATGTGATTCCGTCTGTCATCGACCACCTGTCCGGCCGCGCCGAGTTCTACACCGCCTACACCCCCTATCAGCCCGAGTGCTCCCAGGGGACGCTGCAGGCGCTGTTCGAGTACCAGACCGCCATCTGCCGCCTGACCGGCCTGGATGTGTCCAATGCCTCGCTCTACGACGGCGGCACGGCCTGCGCGGAATCGGCCATGATGGCCCTGCGGGTGACCGGCCGCAACAGGATCATCGTTGATGGCTGCGTCAATCCCTTCTCTCGCCAGATACTCAAGACCTACCTGTTCAATCTGGACGTTGAGGTCGTCGAGATTGCGCCTCTGGATGGGATGCTGAACCGTGCCGAACTGGCAAACGTGCTGGATGACAGCGTAGCCGCGGTACTGGTGCAGAACCCGAATTTTTTCGGTTCGGTGGACGATTATACCGCCCTGGCCGGACAGGTGCACACGGTTGGCGCCCTGCTGATCGCATCGGTCTACCCGGTCTCCCTGGGGATACTCAAGTCACCGGGCGAGATGGGGGTCGATATCGCCGTGGGCGACGGTCAAAGCCTGGGCAACCCGCTCTCCTTCGGCGGTCCTTCCTTTGGATTCATTACCGCCAAAAAGGCCTACATCCGCAACATGCCGGGCCGTATCGTCGGCGAGACGGTTGATAAGAGCGGCAAGCGCGGCTTTGTGCTGACCCTGCAGGCCCGCGAACAGCATATCAAGCGCCACAAGGCCACCTCCAACATCTGCAGTAATCAGGGTTTGTGCGCCCTGCGCGGCCTGATATTCCTGTCATCCGTCGGCAGGCAGGGCCTGGCCGACATGGCCCTGCTCAACCGCGACAAGGCCGAGTATGCCAAGGCGCGCCTGGCCGCGATCCCGGGAGTGACCGTGCTGCAATCGGCACCGACCTTTAACGAATTTACCCTCTTCCTGTCAAAACCGGCGGAGGCTGTTGTCGCGGGCATGCTCAAGGAAGGCATCGCCGCCGGAGTCCCGCTGGGCGACTACTATGAAAACCTGGGACAGGCCCTGGTCGTGACGGTCACCGAAAAACGAAGCAAAAAGGAAATCGACCACTTTGCCCAATTGCTGGAGGCGGCACTATGCAACTGATCTATGAAAAATCCGTTCCCGGCCGTCGCGGCGTCAAGCTGCCGGCTTCCGACGTGCCGGCTGCCGCGCCGCTCCCGGCCAGCCTGCTCCGCTCTGCGCCGGCCGGTCTGGCAGAGGTTTCCGAACTCGATCTGGTGCGGCACTTCACCAACCTGTCGCGGCGCAACTTCTCGGTGGACACCAATTTCTACCCGCTCGGTTCCTGCACCATGAAATATAACGCCAAGGTGCTGGAGAATGCGGCGGCCCTGTTTAACCCCCTGCACCCCATGACCGCGCTGCTGCCGGGCGGAGAAGAGCTGTGCCAGGGAACCTTGGGCATGCTCCATGACCTGGGAGGGCTACTGGCCGAAATTACCGGCATGGACGAGGTCACCACCCAGCCGCTGGCCGGCGCCCACGGCGAGATGACCGGCATCCTGCTGGTTTCCGCCTACCACGCGGCCAGGGGCAATAAGAACAAGAAAAAGTACGTGGTCGTGCCCGATTCATCCCACGGCACCAATCCGGCCTCGGCCGCAATAGCCGGGTACGAGATCATCACCGTGCCGACCGCCCCCTACGGCGACATGGACCTGGAGCTGTTCAAAAAGGCCATGACCGATGAGGTGGCGGCGGTCATGATGACCTGTCCCAATACCCTGGGGCTGTTCAATCCGCACATCAGGGAGATCAGCGAGATCGCCCATTCCCACGATGCCCTGATGTACTACGACGGCGCCAACCTGAACGCCATCATGGGCAAGGTCAAGCCGGGTGATGTGGGCTTTGACGTGATCCATGTCAACCTGCACAAAACCTTCGGCACGCCCCACGGCGGCGGCGGACCCGGCTCAGGACCGGTCGGGGTCAAGAAGGAGCTGATACCGTTCCTGCCACAGCCGCGTATCATCAAGGACAGCCAGGGCCGCTTCCAGCTTGAGGCCCGGCGCCCAACCTCCATCGGCCGCACGGCCAACTTTTTCGGCAACTTCGGTGTCATGGTCAAGGCCTATGCCTATATCATCATGCTGGGACGCGAGGGGCTGATCCGGGTATCGGAACAGGCGGTGTTGAATGCCAATTA
This sequence comes from Deltaproteobacteria bacterium, assembly GCA_021779135.1. Lineage (GTDB taxonomy): Bacteria > Desulfobacterota > Desulfuromonadia > Geobacterales > Pseudopelobacteraceae > CAIPTY01. The sequence goes on along the minus strand of JAJYBH010000030.1, from coordinate 7,732 downwards.
CATCAAGGAGCGCTTGAAGCCCTACTACGATCTGCCCTACGACCAGACCTGCATGCACGAGTGCGTCTTCTCGGCCTCCCGGCAGCTGGCCCATGGCGTGCATGCCATCGACATCTCCAAGTTCCTGATCGACCGGGGCTACCATCCGCCTACGGTCTACTTCCCGATGATCGTCAAGGAAGCCATCATGATCGAACCGACCGAGACGGAGAGCAAGGCCACCATGGATGAGTTTATCGAGGTGATGATCGAGGCGGCCCAAACGGCCGAGAGCAACCCGCAGGCGCTGCACGATGCGCCGCTGACGATGCCTATCTCGCGCCTGGACGAGACCAAGGCAGCCCGTGAGCAGAACGTCTGCTGCCAGTGGTGAGACGTCCCTGACATCCGCGCATGACAATGGCGCCTCATTGATGTTGCAGCAATCATCAATGGGGCGCCATTTTTTTTATAACGTCGAGAAGGGAGAGGAAGGGCAGGGTGAGATGACCCGGCGGTCCGGTCAGGTAAGTGGCAGCGGCATCAGCCCGTCTTCACACGGACTATCTGTCTACCATTCTTCTTTGTAGAGCGCTGCGGCGTGTTCCCAGGGGATTTCAACCTTCACCTCCCCGCAGCATTCGCAGGTAATCGTCGGTATCAATGCCGAAATGAAGAAACGGATATTGTGATGGTTTCCATGCAGCCAGCGGCCCTTGGTGGATCCTGATGGAAGCTTGAGCGCTCCGCAGGTGGGGCATCTGAATTTACTTCCCCTTCGACTGCGCAGGTGGAGTTCGATTTCTCCGCTCTGCTTGTCCACGGTTACGTTAATGATGCGCCAATCGGATGAAAGCCCGAGGATAGCGGAATAGAATGAATAATCATGCATGTAGCCGCCCACCGCTGAAAATGAAATGGCAAGAATAACGCATTGTTCTTCTTACATGATGCGTGCCACATTTTTTAATAAATGCGTAACTGACCGTCCAATATAGTACTAACTGTTATTTGCTGATTGACGTACTCGGCAATTTATTAGTATGTTACCTGCTGAAATTTTTTTGGGTCATTCGATAAAACCCGGAAAACAGGGCACTTGCAGGTGTCTTTATTAATAATATGCACCTAGTATGAATTTTGCAGGGGTTGCCATGCAATCCGGTTGCATGGTTACCTGAACCCGCCGATCAATGATGCGGCTTTACTGGAGACGGGAGCGAAATGAAACCTGATACTGCCAGGAACAACGGTCCAATGAAAAAGAAGGTGGTGTTGCTGAGTGACCAAAACACGGCCTTTGTCCTTTCGCCGCTACGTCTGATGTACACCCTTCTGGTCTGTATATTTCTCATCGAGACGCTCGTCATGATTTTACTCGAGAGCGAAGAGCCCGTGGGGTGGAAAGAAACCTTGATAGATTCGTCGTTGCTGACTTCGAGCCTTTTCGTGATCCTGTATTATTCCTTGTTCAAACCACTCATGTTACTGGTCAATGACTACAAACTTAAAGAGGCTCAGTTGAAGACCGAGCAGGACCATCTCGAGCAGAAGGTACAGGAACGCACAGCTGAACTTAATTCCGCCTATCTTGCTCTCAAGGCGGAAAACGATGAGACCCTCAGGGCCCGGGCCGCATTGCGTGAAAGCGAGGATCGTTTCCGGCAGCTTTTCGAACAGAGCGAGGATGCCATCGTCCTGATTTCTCCCATGGACAATGCCATCCTCGACGTCAACCCAACCGCAGAACATATCTTTCGGAAACAGCGCGCGGAGCTCACAACAGGCGGTCTGACTGCGTTGTGTGATGCGGAAGGTTGCAAGCTCCTTGCATCTGCGCTTGACCAGATCAGCCAGGAAAATTCCCCCGGTACGATCGAGAAGTTCAACTGTTCAATCCCACCGGGAGAGGCTCGCACCCTCTCATTTCATGGCAAGAAGATTCCGCTGCAGGGATCCGAGGTCATCTACACGACCTTCCGCGACATTACGACCCGCACACATCTGGAAGAGCAGGCACTGGAAATCCAGGCCCGCCTGATCCAGGCCAATCGCATGACCTCACTGGGAACCATGGTCAGCAGCGTTGCCCATGAAATCAACAATCCGAACAACTTTCTGCTCATGAATGCCGGAATCATCAAGCAGGCCTGGGATGATATCGTCCCGGTCATCGAGGGGCATTTTCACAGCAAAGGTGACTTCGCCGTCGCGCAATCGATGTGGAGCGAGGCCCGCAGCTTTCTGCCCGAAGCAATCGACGGCATTCAGCAGGGAGCGTTCAGGATCAGCGATATCGTGGGCAACCTCAAGGCCTTTGGGCGGGATGACCGTTTCGACCGGGAATCCGTGGCGGATGTGAATGCCGTGGTTCAATTATCCGCATCGATTCTCAGTCATCTCATCTCAATTTCGACTCACAGATTCAAGCTCGAACTGGTCGAGGGACTGCCGCTGGCCAGGGGGAGCGCCCGGCAACTGGAACAGGTCGTTATCAACCTGATCCAGAACGCGCTCCTGGCGTTGCCCGATGCGGAGCATGGGGTGCGGGTCGTGACAGGGCTCGACCCGGTGAACGGTCAGGTGCTGATCCGGGTCTCGGATGAAGGGAGTGGCATACCTCCCGAGATCGCCGGCCGGATCATGGAGCCGTTCTTCACCACCCGCCTGGAACGGGGCGGCACTGGTCTGGGCCTTGCAATCAGCTCGACCATCGTCAAGGAGCATGGCGGCGGAATCGATTTCACTTCCGAGCCCGGCAAGGGCACGACATTCACCGTTCGCTTGTGCCGGGCGTCACTATCTGAAGTAAAGTCATCTGAAAAGCGAGGGAACTAATGTTTGCAGCTAATCCGGGACGCGTACTGATCGTAGACGACGAGGTCAACACCCTCAAGGCAAGTGCCACCATCCTCAAGATGAACGGTCTCAGGGATGTGGTGACAGAATCCGACAGCCGCCGTGTCTTGGAGGTTATGAATGCCGGCGGGATCGACGTCGTTCTGCTCGACCTCTACATGCCGCATATCAGCGGCATGGAGCTGCTGCCAAGCCTGAGGGAACAGCACCCTCATGTGCCTGTGATAATAGTGACCGCCGCCTATGAGGTGGAACGGGCCGTGGAATGCATCAAGTCGGGTGCTTTTGATTATCTGATCAAGCCGGTGGAGCCCGAGCGTATCCTCATCACCCTGCAAAAGGCATTCGAATGCCGGGCGCTGGCCGACCAAGTTACCAGTCTTCGCGACCACCTGGTTGAAGACCGTCTGGATAATCCCGAGGTATTCGAGGAGATCGTTTCCGGCAGCCGCAAGATGCGGGCCATCTTCCAGTATCTAGAGGTGATTGCGAAATCCCCGCAACCGGTACTGATTACCGGTGAATCCGGCACCGGCAAGGAACTGGTGACCCGGGCCATCCACCGTCTGAGCGGTTGTAAAGGGGAGCTGGTTTCCGTCAACCTGGCGGGCTTGGACGACACGATGTTTTCTGACACCCTCTTCGGTCATAAAAAGGGTGCCTTTACCGGGGCTGACCAGCTTCGCGAGGGGCTGATTGTCAAGGCGGCCAACGGCGTGATCCTGCTGGACGAGATCGGAGACCTGTGCGAGTCGTCACAGATCAGGCTTCTGCGGCTCATCCAGGAACGCGAGTTCTATCCGGTCGGTTCGGATACACCTCGCATATCCGAGGCCCGTATCGTTTGTGCCAGCAACAAAAACCTCAAGGAACTGGTTGCCCAAGGGCGCTTCCGCAACGACCTCTACTACCGGCTAAACGTCCACCACGTGGAGCTGCCGCCGCTCAGAAGCCGCAAGGAAGACCTTCCTCTCCTGCTGGAACACTTTATCCGCCAGGCGGCAAGAAGCCTCTCGATCAATCCACCCTCCTACCCGGGAGAACTTTTGGATCTGCTGGCGGTCTACCACTTTCCCGGCAATGTGCGGGAACTGCAGGGAATCGTCTTTGACGCGGTCGCACGCAGCAAGGCGGGCAAGCTCTCGCAGGAGCCTTTTCGGCGTGTAATGGCAACCGGACGAGCACAGGCAGAATCGCCAGCGCAATCCGGAAATTCGGGAGAGGACACGCGCCTGGGCCTGCTGGAAGAGATCTGGGGACATTTTCCCACCCTGGACGAAGCCGAGGATTATCTGATCGATGTAGCCATGAAGATTGCCAAGGGAAACCAGGGCACCGCGGCAACCATGCTGGGGCTGAAACGCCAGACCTTCAACATCCGCCTGAAAAAGAAAAGCCTGCCCGCTTGATTAAGCGAACATCCCGAACCCCTGCAAAAAAACTGGCAGAAACCAGATTGGTTGACTCGTTTGATCTGACTCGAAAAAACAGTTAGTTACGCAAACGCTGTCCATGGATTGAATGCTGCCAATCTCGAACACACAAAATCTCCCCCTTGGTTCAAATTCCATAACCCATCGATATTTGGAACAAAAAAATCTAATTTTTTTGGCATGGTCTATGTATTCCACTTACAGTCAAGAGCCAAGTTACGGTGTATTCCTCTTTAGAATGCGGTCAAGATGATACCGTGCTTTGATGAAATAAATTTAACCATAGCAGGTTTACAGCTGAAAAATCTTTGCTATGCTTTTTTCACTATTCAGTTTTTAGAGATCGAATAACGCCGACGAGAGCAACTTTTCGTTATATCGGAGGATGATGTATGAAAAAACTGTCAAACTGGGGCTTCACTCTTTCCGGACTTTTTATCGCCGCCATGCTGTGCCTGCAGGTATCTTTTGTGTCTTCCGCACAGGCTGCATTCACCATCAAGGTCATCGGCAACACGGTCCGGAAGGACTCTGCTACCGGCAAAGTCCTGACAACCAGCTCGGCGCCGCTGAACGATTTCAAGTGGATCGTCCAGGAGGATAACACCTGGGACGCGGTGGGGCATGTCGGGCAGTTCAACAACTACAGCAGCCTCTCGGTCTCCATCCATAAGAGTCATGCCAAGGTGCTGGCGACCGGTACCAGCGCCAATCCGGTGGTCAACCTCCCTCCCAGCGGCCGCTACTTCGTATCGGTGCTGGCCCCCAACCACTATTCAATAGGGGGAGGCCCGGTCAGGCCGGGCCAGACCGAGGTGAATATCGTTGTCAACAAATTTCCGGTCCCGCTGGCCCAGATCACGGTGCTGGTTTTCCGTGATAACGCTCCGATCAACGGTGCCCCCGATCTCCCGAACGAGACCGCTCTGGGGGGGATGAAGGTATTCCTCTTCGACCAGTTCGGGCAGCAGTCGCAGGACGCCTATGGCAACCCGATCGGCAGCATCTACCAGAGCGACCCGGTCACCGGGCAACCCGTGCTTGATCCCGACGGCAACGCCATCCTGGTCAGCGCTGGGCCGGGTTATGTTCTGTCGAAAGCCACCATGGACGCCAATTTTACCTACAATGCGGTGGTCCCCAACCTGGTGCCGGGCAAATACGGCATCCGGGTGCAGCCGGACGACGGCAAGCCCTGGGTCCAGACCTCAACCATCGAGGGTACGCCCGGTATCGACAACTGGGTTGTGGCCGGTGAACCGAACTATTTTACCGAGGTCGGCTTTTTCGGTGTCCACAGCTTCATCGGTTTCGTCCTGCCGACCGACTATCCCGATCCCCAGGCCCCGGTGTTTCGAGCGCTGACCGCGGGCGAGGTCCCCGGCAACCTCACCGGCCAGGTGGTGCAGAACCGGATCAACCGTCCACCCTTGCAGATGGGACTCAACCCCGGCGACCCGGTCCCCCAGGCGTTCATCGGCCTCTCCGACATCAATGCCGGCAACCAGGCGGTGTTCGTGATGGGATGCCCGGGGACGACCGCCAACGGCTCTTCCTGCGACGCCAACTCCAGGTTCACGATCAAGGGGGTCCCCCCCGGTACCTACACGCTGACCATGTGGGACAGGCCGCTTGACCAGCTTATCGACTTCCGGACCGTCACCGTACCGTCTACTCTGACGGCAAATTCCGGCGATACGGTCCCGGTCGAGATCTGCCCGACGACCGACCCTCTCTATCCCTTCTGTCCGAGCCCCATCTTCCAGTGGTTCGGCGCGCTGGAAGGCTGCGTCGCGCAGCCCGGTAACGACTGCACGCCCGGGAAACCGGGCTACCCCGGCCAGCTGATGGACCTCCGCTTCAGGGACGGCTCCATCTTCCAAACCACGACCACAGAAGCTAACGGCACCTATTCATTTCCGGAGGTTTTCCCGTTTTTCAAATACCTGGTGGCCGGGGTCGACGCGGTATTCGGCAAGCCACTCGGCGCCGCCGCCAAGGTGGACCGGGGAGGGCCCTTCGAGGGAGCCTGGTCGCCGACCGGGAACAACACCATACCGCTGCTGGACCAGCCGACCTTCCCTCCGGGGACCCAGACCCTGGCCAATATGCTCTACATGGACAACAAGAATGTGATCAACTGGTTCAAGGCCCCCTATGCTCCAAATGAAACCGGCTACATTGCCGGTATGATCTCCTATGGTTTTACCCGCGCAGCGACCGATCCCGCCCAGGGCGGGCAAAGCAACTGGGAACCGGGCATCCCCAATGTGCAGCTGAAGCTTTACAAGGTCACCGGTTATGACGCGAACAACAAACCGATCTTCGACAAGAACAACCCGGTCGCCACTGCTGTCACCGATAGCTGGGACCGGGCCGTCTTCGAGGAGAAGTCGCTGACCGGTTGCCGTGAGGCGATGCAGAACGCCGGGATAGACATCAACGCCGGCGGCATCCCGCTTGATAAATACATCGATTGCTCCGAGACCATGCCGATCTGGAACCAGGTCAAGCCCGGGGTCTATGACGGAGCCTATGCGTTCTTCACCGATGCAGCCGGCAACCCGCTGGCGGCCGGCGACTATGTGCTGGAAGCAATCGCTCCCCCCGGCTATGAGGTTGTCAAGGAAGAGGATACGAACTTCATCGTCTCCGGTCCGGGAGGCCCGGACATCACTCCTTCGGTGCCGCAACCGGCCGCGGTGCTTCCCGCCTGTGTCGGTCCCGATCACGTGGTCCCGGCCTTCCTCACCTACGACGGTACTACACCGGCGCCGTACGCCGGCCAGACCCGGCCGCTCTGCAACATGAAACTGATCAAGGTCCAGGCGGGCCAGAACTCGCCCGCGGATTTCCGCTTCTTTACACCGGTCGAGCCGGCCGGCCGCATGGTCGGTCTGGTGACCGACGACCTGACCCTGGAGTTCCGCGCCGGTTCCCCGCGCCTCGGCGACAAGATCGGCGTATCATTCATGCCGATCTCCGTCCAGGACTTTGCCGGCAACGAGCTGGTTCGCACCTATACCGACGAATGGGGTCAGTACAATACCCTCGTCCCTTCTACCTTCTGGACCAATACACCAAACCCGACCGGCGTCAGCCCCCACATGGTGGTGACCGTCCTCAATCCCCAGTTCCTGGCCGATCCGGTGACCCATCAGATTACCCCGTCCCGCAAGGATCCGTTCTTCAAGCCGGGCTACCCGACCGCCACGTTCAATTTTGATTTCTGGCCCGGCAAGATCACCTATGTCGATACGCCGATCGTCCCGATCCGTCCTTCAATCGACACCGCGCCGATAAACTGCAATTTCAACAACGGCACACCAGTCATTAACGAGGTGAACGGACCCGCGGGTGGACCCTGGGTCGAGACTCCCACCACCACGAGCTCCATCACCATCACCTCTCCGGGGAGTGTTCCGGTTGCCAATCCCGATCCGGCAGCTGGCGGCACGGTT